>NZ_JBWKPU010000006.1:22813-85428 GCF_059418405.1 Pseudomonas sp. GW821-FHT09A09 | reverse complement strand
CCCCCCCCCCCCCCCCCCCCCCCCCCCCCCCCCCCCCCGGCTCCTACCTACCCAATCAATCCCAGCTCAGCGCGCCGCCGGTCTGGTACTCGATCACACGGGTCTCGAAGAAGTTCTTCTCTTTCTTCAAGTCCATGATCTCGCTCATCCACGGGAACGGGTTGGTCGTGCCTGGGTACTCTTCCTTCAAGCCAATCTGCGACAGACGACGATTCGCGATGAACTTCAGATAGTCCTCCATCATCGCCGCATTCATCCCCAGCACCCCACGCGGCATGGTATCCCGCGCATATTCAATCTCCAGCTGAGTCCCTTGCAGGATCATCTGGGTCGCTTCTTCCTTCATCTCGGCATCCCACAGGTGTGGGTTTTCGATTTTGATCTGGTTGATCACGTCGATACCGAAGTTCAGGTGCATCGACTCGTCGCGCAGGATGTACTGGAACTGCTCGGCCACGCCGGTCATTTTGTTGCGACGGCCCATGGACAGGATCTGGGTGAAGCCGCAATAGAAGAAGATGCCTTCCAGGACGCAGTAGTAGGCGACCAGGTTGCGCAGCAGTTCTTTGTCGGTGTCGACGGTGCCGGTTTCGAACTTCGGATCGGAGATCGAACGGGTGTACTTCAGGCCCCAGGCTGCCTTTTTGGCGACCGATGGAATCTCGTGGTACATGTTGAAGATCTCGCCTTCATCCATGGCCAGGGATTCGATGCAGTACTGGTAGGCGTGGGTGTGGATCGCTTCTTCGAAGGCCTGGCGCAGGATGTACTGGCGGCACTCCGGGTTGGTGATCAGGCGGTACACGGCCAGCACCAGGTTGTTCGCTACCAACGAGTCGGCGGTGGAGAAGAAGCCGAGGTTGCGCATGACGATGCGACGTTCGTCGTCGGTCAAGCCTTCGGGGTTTTTCCACAGGGCGATGTCGGCGGTCATGTTGACCTCTTGCGGCATCCAGTGGTTGGCGCAGCCGTCGAGGTACTTTTGCCAGGCCCAGTCGTACTTGAACGGCACGAGCTGGTTGAGGTCGGCGCGGCAGTTGATCATGCGCTTTTCGTCAACGGCGACGCGGGCGGAGGCGCCTTCGAGTTCGGCGAGGCCTTCGGCGACGTCGAGGCTGTCGAGGGCGGCCTTGGCGCGCTTGATGGCGGCGGAGTCACTGGCGGTGACGGCGCGGGCTTCGATGGCGGCAGCGGCGCCGGCACCGTCGAGGCGGTCCATGTTGGCTTCGGTGGCGTGGCCGGCGTTGGCGCCCTTGATCACCGCTGCACCGGTGTCTTCGTTGTCGACTTCATCCCAACTCAGCATCGAAATACTCCTTCCTGGTCTGTTCTGACGGTGTGTGAACCCGTCCATAAATGTGCGATTTGCAGGCTTCAAGGCATTGAAATACTGCGCATAGTGTGGTCGGTAAATACCGATACTGCACACTATGTAGTGGTCTGTTTTGTTTGTGGGCACACTATATGGTGTGTAATAAGGATGGTCAACGCACAAGATGTGCGGTCATGGGTCGCTGCCAGGCGCCTGTTCAGCTATAAAGCCTTAGTACATTGGCCTTACATGGAATTTCAAGGGAATGAAAAATCTACGCATCCGCCCAGCCACCCAGGACGACGCCGAAAACATCTATCAGGTGCATAAACACTCGGTGGAAAACCTCTGCACTGCCGACTACGACGCCGACCAGATCGCCATGTGGCTCGACGGCCGTTCGCCCGAGACTTACCGCGCGGCCATCGACGCCGGCAACCTGTGGCTCGCTTGTAATGACCGCCTCCAGGGCTTTATCGAAATTGATGGGCATGAAGTCAGCAAGCTGTTCATTCGCGGTGACGCGGCCGGGCAGGGCATCGGTGCGCTGTTACTCAATGAAGCCTTGCAACGGATCGAAGCCGCAGGCCACCCCAAGGCCTACCTGGAAGCCACCCGCACCGCTGAAAAATTCTATGCCTCCTTCGGTTTTCGCAAGGTCGGCGAAGGCACGTTCAGCCGGGGCAACAGCCCGGTTCGCCTTGAGATCATCAAGATGGAGCGCGGCTTGTAGCAGGGGTATGAGGAAAACTCACACCCCCATGACTTTTAATGGTTACGGCCGCCCCGAGGCCGAGTGCTAAAAATTCGCCAACCAGCTCCCCATAACAACAACGAGCGTTTGCGAAAATGAAAGCACTTGATCTGTACATCGGCGAAGGCTTCGAAGGCCCAGGCGTCAATGCTGCCCACATCAACATCCTCATCGGCCCGCGCAATGGCCCGGCCGGCCAGGCGTTTGCCAACAGCCTGGCGTCGCCAAGCCAGGGCCACTGCCCGTTCATGGTGATTGCCCAGCCGAACATCCCGGTCAAGCCCATGACCCTCTACGTCAACAAGGCCGAAATCAGCAGCGACTTGCACGGCAACGCCACCTGGGGCGCGTCCCAGGCCGGTATCGCCAAGGCTGTGCTGGAAGCCTTGCTCGACGGCACCTTGCCGCCCGAAGCCGAAGACGAGTGGGCCATTGTCACCGCCAACTGGGTCAACCCGGGCTGCGACGACCTGGACGCCGTCTACCTGAACAACTACAACGCCTGCCGCACCGCGATCCGCGCCGCCCTCACTGGCACGCCGTACACCGCGCAACTGGCGGACGTGGTCAACCACATCAGCAACCCTTTCTACACGCCTAAGGCCTGAGGAGAATCCCATGCAATACACTCGACTGGGCAACTCCGGCCTGCAAGTCTCGCGCCTGTGCCTGGGCACCATGAACATGGGCACTCCGGACTGGAAACCGTGGATCTTCGACGAAAAGCAAAGTGAGCCCATCGTCGCCCACGCCCTGGCCAACGGCGTCAACTTCATTGACCTGGCCGACTTCTACTCCGCCGGTGTCGGCGAAGAAGTGGTGGGGCGCATCCTCAAGCGCGTGGCGCGCCGCGACGACATCGTGGTCACCACCAAAGTCGGCTACGGCACCCGCAGCGGCATCAACGCCAGCGGCCATTCGCGCAAGCACATCATGGACAGCATCGACCTGTCCTTGAGCCGCCTGGGCATGGATTACGTCGACGTGTTCATGCTGCATTACTTCGACGTGAACACCCCTGTCGAAGAAACCCTGTGCGCCCTTAACGACATCGTGCGCTCCGGCAAGGCCCGCTACATCGGCGTGTCGACCATGCTCACCGGTCAACTGGCCAAGATCCTCATGGCCTGCGAGCGCAACGGTTGGGTCAAGCCGATCAACATGCAGCTGCAACTGAACTGCGCTTACCGCGAAGAAGAGCGCGAGATGATCCCGTTCTGCCGCGACCAGGGCCTGGGCGTCTCGGTGTTCAGCCCGCTGGCCCGTGGCTTGCTCACCGGTGAAGTGCAGTCCACCCGTAACCAGACCGACTTCTTCACCCAACAGATGTACGCCGACCAGGCGTCGTTCGACATCGCTCACTCGGTGCAACGCGTGGCCCGTGCCCGTGGCGTGTCCAACGCGCAGATCGCCCAGGCCTGGGTCGCCAACCACCCGGGTGTCGACGTGATGCTGGTGGGGGCGGACACCACCGAACAATTCGATAGCGCGCTGGCGGCCCTGGACACCCAGCTGGACGCCGAAGAACTCCACGAGCTGGAACGCAACTACACCCCGTGCGATGTGATCAACGACTACACCGCCGGCAAGCGCATCCTGCGTGAGGCCCGTCCGGGCCTGGACCGTTTCAACTTGATCGAGGCCGTGGCATGAATCCGCTGATCCGTACGGGTAACTACATCGATGGCCAATGGTCCAGCGGTGGCCCGACTTACCCGGTGCTCAACCCGGCCAATGGCGCGCTGATCGTCGATGTGCAGCGCGCTGCCGCCGAGGAAACCGACCTGGCCATCGACGCTGCCAACCGTGCGTTGCCGGCCTGGCGCAAGCTCACCGCCAAGGAGCGCAGCCAGCGCCTCAAGCGTTGGAGCGAGCTGATGCTGGCCAACCAGAAAGACCTCGCACAGCTGCTCAGCCTGGAGCAGGGCAAACCCTTGGCCGAAGCCATGGGCGAAGTGGTCTACGCCGCCAGCTTCCTGGAATGGTTTGGCGAAGAAGCCAAGCGTGCCTACGGTGACGTGATCCCGAGCCACAAGGTCGACGCGCGCATCATCGTGGTCAAGGAAGCCATCGGTGTGGTCGCGGCAATCACCCCGTGGAACTTCCCCCTGGCCATGGTCACCCGCAAGGTCGGGCCGG
This sequence comes from Pseudomonas sp. GW821-FHT09A09, assembly GCF_059418405.1. NCBI lineage: Bacteria > Pseudomonadati > Pseudomonadota > Gammaproteobacteria > Pseudomonadales > Pseudomonadaceae > Pseudomonas > Pseudomonas sp. GW821-FHT09A09. Next base: position 81,223 of record NZ_JBWKPU010000006.1, on the reverse strand, counting down.
CGCTGGCCGCCGGTTGCACCATGATCCTCAAACCGTCGGAAGAAACCCCGCTGTCGGCATTTGCCCTGGCGGTGCTGGCCGAGCAGGCCGGCATTCCGGCTGGTGTGTTCAACATCGTCTCTGGCGATGCCGTGGCCATCGGCGGCGCGCTGCAAGCCTCCAGCGTGGTGCGCAAGCTGTCGTTCACCGGCTCTACCCGCACTGGCAAGCTGCTGATGCGCCAGGCGGCGGACACCCTGAAAAAAGTCTCGCTGGAACTGGGCGGCAACGCCCCGTTCATCGTGTTCGACGACGCCGATCTGGAGGCCGCCGTCAAAGGCGCCATGGCCTCCAAGTTCCGCAACACCGGGCAGACCTGTGTGTGCGTCAACCGCTTCTTCATTCAGGACGGTGTGTACGACGCGTTCACCCGCAAACTGGCCGAAGCGGTCAGCGCCATGCGTGTCGGCAGCGCCCTGGACGGTGAAACCGAGCAAGGCCCGCTGATCAACGCTGCGGCGTTGGCCAAGGTCGAAGCCCATGTCGGCGACGCGTTGGAGAAGGGCGCCACGTTGCTGTGCGGTGGCCGTCGCCATGCGCTCGGCGGTACGTTCTTCGAACCGACCATCCTCACCGACGCCAGCGGCGACATGCTGATCGCCCAGGAAGAAACCTTTGGCCCGGTTGCGGCGTGCTTCCGCTTCAAGGATGAGGCCGAGGTGCTGGCCCGCGCCAACGACACGCCGTTTGGCTTGTCGGCCTACTTCTACAGCCGCGACATCGGCCGCGTGTGGCGCATGGCCGAAGGCCTGGAAGCCGGCATGGTCGGGATCAACGAAGGGATCATCTCCACCGAAGTCGCGCCGTTTGGCGGCATCAAGGAATCGGGCCTGGGCCGTGAAGGCTCCAAGTACGGCCTGGACGATTACCTGGAGATCAAATACCTGCTGATGGGCGGTTTATAGACACAACACCGACCCCCCTGTAGGAGCCGGCTTGCCGGCGATAGCGGTCTATCAGTCCCCCACAGGCAAGCTGACCCACCGCCATCGCCGGCAAGCCGGCTCCTACAAGGGTGTTCCAACGTTACTCCGTCAAGAAAAACAATATGGAGAACACCCATGACTGCTCAACCCGTCAAAATCGACGACCTGCCCATCGGCCGTTTCCACCTGAAAATCGCCGGCCTCACATTTGGCGCGCACTTCACCGACGGCTATATCCTCGGCCTCATCGGCATCGCCTTCACCCTGCTCAGCCCACAGATGCAACTGGACGCGTTCTGGCAAGGCTTGATCGGCGCTTCGGCCCTGATCGGCCTGTTTCTGGGCAGCCTGTTTTTTGGCTGGATCTCCGACACCCTCGGCCGGCAAAAAATCTTCCTGGTCAGCTTTGTGCTGATCACCGTGGCCTCGGTGATGCAGTTCTACGCTGAAACCGCCATGGGCTTGTTGCTGTGCCGCATCCTGATCGGCATTGGCCTGGGCGGTGACTTCAGTGTCGGCCACGCGATGCTGGCCGAGTTCTCGCCGAAGAAACACCGTGGCGTGCTGCTCGGTTCGTTCAGTGTGATCTGGACCTTCGGCTACGTGGCGGCGACCTTTGTCGGCACCGCGATGCTCAGCCTGGGCGACGATGCCTGGCGCTGGATGTTGGCGTCTTCGGCGATCCCGGCCGGCCTGATCCTGATTGCGCGAATCGGCACCCCGGAATCCCCGCGCTGGCTGGTCAACCGTGGGCGCATTGCCGAAGCCCGTGCCATCGTCAAGAAACACCTGGGTGAACACGTGGTGCTGGATGAAGATCCCGCCACCCAAACCCGTTCCGGCTACGGCGTGCTGTTCAGCCGTGAATACCGCAAGCGCACGGCGTTCAACTGCCTGTTCTTTGTGTGCATCGTGATGCCGTACTTTGCGATCTACACGTTCCTGCCGTCGATCCTGCAGAAGATGGGCTTGTCCCAGGGCTTTGGCACTGAGTTGCTGCTCAACTTGCTGCTGATTGTCGGTGCGTTGATCGGTATCTGGTGCACGGTGAAATTCTCGCGACGGGGCTTCTTGATCAACTCGTTCATCATCCTCGCGGCGGCGTTGTTCCTGCTGGCGGTATTGCCGGGGAGCCTGGCGTGGCTGATGGTGCTGACCTTCGGCGTGTTCACCTTGGTGCTGTCTGCGGTGAGCAACCTGGTGGGCGTGTTCCCGGCCGAAAGTTTCCCCACCGAAGTGCGCGCCAGCGGCATCGGCCTGGCCACGGCGGTAAGCCGCCTGGGTTCGGCAATCAGCACGTTCCTGTTGCCGGTGAGCGTGGCCGGGATTGGCTTGAGCCCGACCATGGGCATCCTCGCGGCGATCCTGGTGTTTGGCGCGATCATCTCGTGGGCCTGGGCGCCGGAGACCAAGTCCCTGACCCTGAACCAGGCGTGCAAGGCCGAGGCGCCGCCGTTGTCAGGGGTTGCTGACCTGGCCCAGCCACTGCGTAAACAGGCGAACCTTGGATAAACCCTGTTTGTCCGTCGCCACATCCAGCCAATAGCCGTATGGGCCGATCACTTCCACGGGGGTGATCGGCACCAGGCTGCCGTTGGCCAGCTCGCGCTCGATCATCTGCCGGTCGATCACCGCCAGCCCACCGCCTGCCAGGGCGGTGTGGATCACTTGGTCCAGGGTGCTGAATTCCAGGCCCTGGTCCGCATCAATGTCGTCTCGGCCCATGGCCGCCAGCCAGTTCTCCCACACCTTCAAACGCTTGCCGTCGTGCAGGATATGCAGCAACGGAAAACGCCGCAGGTCGGGCGGCTGGTCGCCGGTGAACAGCTCCGGGCTGGCCACGGCAATGTGGCGTTCCATCACCAGCAACTCACTGCTGCACTGGGCGTTGGCCTCCAGGCCGAAGCGGATCTGGCAGTCGATCTCGGCCAGGCTGGCGTGGCTGTTCTGGTGGGTGACGCTGAGGTTGATGTCCGGGTAGCGCTCACAAAACCTGCGCAAGTGCGCCGACAGCCAACGCGTGGCCCAGGTGGGCGGGGCCACGATGCGCAGGCGCTGGCGCAGGTTGGGCACACGCACGGCTTGCAGGGCGCGTTCGATATGGTCGAAGGCGTCGCTCAGGTGCGGGGAGAGGGCAAAGCCGGCTTCGGTCAGGGACAGGCCCTGGGGCGTGCGGATGAAGAGGGCGACGCCGAGGTAGTCTTCCAGTTGCTTGATCTGACGGCTGACCGCGCCCTGGGTGACATTGAGGCCCACGGCCGCCTGGCTGAAGCTGCGGTGACGGGCGACTTCTTCGAAGACGCGGAGCATGTTGAGGGAGGGCAGGTGGCGCATGGTTCGGGTTCCACACATTGTTTTTATTGTTTTTTCACCGGCCCCATCGCAGGCAAGCCAGCTCCCACAATTGATCGGCGGCGCGGTCAAAATGTGGGAGCTGGCTTGCCTGCGATAGCGTCAGTGATGACGCCGCCTATTAGAAGTAATACCCGATGTTCATGTACAGCTGATTCTCCCACTGATTGCTACCCCCAGCCCCCAGGCTCTGGGTATAGCTGCTGCCACCAATGTACGGATCGTTCTTGCCGATCAACCATTCCGTGGCAATCCACAATTTGCTGAACGAAAACGACGTACCCAGGATCACCCGCTGCGAAGTCTTGAACTCATTGTCGGATTTGTCGAAGGCACTGTAGTTGGCGTACAGCTTCACGCCGCTGATCTGGTCGAACAGGTACTTGCCGCCCACGTCGTAGCTCAAGTCCGCCACGTACAGGTTGCCACGGCTGGCGACGTTGAACGTGCCGTCATACCCGCCCAGGGTCACCACGCCATCGGTGCCTTCGTTGCGCGGCGACATCTGCTGGCGCGCCGCCTGCAATTGCAGGCCCCACGGGCCGTTCTTGCCCAGGTAGTGGATGGCCACGGCGTTGCGGCGGCCGTCGTTGCCGGTGTCCTTGTTCTCCAGGGTCGAGGTCAGGCCAGACACACCGACTTCGGATTTCCAGTTCCCCAGGTCCATGGCCTTGGCCACCCGCACCACCACGGTGTTGCGCTCCTGGTTGTTGCTGCCGTCGGCCACGTAGCTGTCGGCCTCGGAAATCACGCTGGAGTAGGTCACGCCCTTGCTGGTGCCCTTGCCTTGCCACGCCGGGCGCAGGTAGTAACCGGCCTGGATGTTCCAGTCGCCACTTTGCTGGATGTACTTGGTACCGATCTGCTGCACGTCTTCCAGGCCGATCACGTTGCCCAGGGTTTCGTAGAAGGTGCTGCCGAAATACGGCTGCAGGCCGAACGGCACGGTGTTCAGGCCCACTTGCACCTGTTGGTCAGGGTTGAACTTGTAGCCAACCCAGGCGAACTTGGCGAACTGGATGTCGCCGTAGTTCTTGGTGTACTGGTACGGGTAGGAGCGCCCGTAGAAGCGGTATTGCGCCTCGCCGATCCAGGTGTCGGAGTTGTACTTGGCGCTGAGGAACGCGGTGTCCAGGCCGAACTTCTGGATATCACGGTCGGGGTCGTAGTCCCAGCGTGCGCGGATGGCGCCGCCGATGTCGAGGTTGTCGGTGACCTGGATCGCCATGGCCGGTGCCGCGAGGGCGCCGAGCACGGGGATCAGGGCGAAGTAGCCTAAGGTTGGTCGCATGGTTTGGCTCTCGTTATTGGTTTTTTTGGGCAACAGCAGCCCGTTGCCGCAGCGAACGCTGCGACGCAGGGAAAGGGGTGGAACTCAGTGCGCGGCGGGGCGGATCAGCCTCAGCGGCGGCCCGGCAGCCGGTAGTTGCGACGCCCCGGGCGCGGCCGCCAGCAGCGCCTGGGTGTAGCTGTTCTGTGGGCGCAGCAGTACCTGTTCAGCGGTGCCGTATTCAACGACTTCGCCCTGGCGCATCACCGCGATGTGGTCGCTGATCTGCGCTGCTACGCGCAGGTCGTGGGTGATGAACAGAATGCTCAAGTTCAACTGCTTCTGCAGGTCGGCCAGCAGCTCCAGCACCTGCTTTTGCACCGACACGTCCAGCGCCGACACGCTTTCATCGGCGATCAGCACTTCCGGGCGCATCGCCAGGGCGCGGGCAATGCCGATGCGCTGGCGCTGGCCACCGGAGAACTGCCGGGGCTTGCGTTGCAGCGCGTCGCGCTTGAGGCCGACCTGCTCGAGCAAGTCACCGGCCTCGGCCCAGGCGTCCTTGGCCGACAAGCCGCGCAACTGGGCGGCACGGGCGATGATGTCGCCGACGCGATGGCGCGGGTTCAACGAGCCGTAGGGGTCCTGGAAGATCATCTGGATGCGCCGACGATTGGCCGCCAACGCCGAGCCGTGCAGCGCCAGGAAGTCGGTGTCACCCACCCATACATGGCCACTGTCGCTGTCCACCAGGCGGATCGCGGCCTTGACCAGGGTGCTCTTGCCCGAGCCCGACTCGCCGACAATCGCCAGCGTCTTGCCCCGTGGCAGGTTCAGCGACACATTGCGCAGCGCCGCCACCGAGCTGCCGCCGACGTTGTAGGTCTTGGTCAGGTGTTCGATGCGCAAGGCCATTTCGCCGTCGGCACTCGGTACATGCAGTTCCGGGTGCAGCGCCGGCACTGCCGCGATCAACTTGCGCGTGTAGGCGTGGGCCGGGGCATTCAGCACCTGGTCACGCTCGCCGATTTCCACCAGGCGGCCGCCTTCCATCACTGCAATGCGGTCGGCAATCTGCGCCACCACGCCGAAGTCGTGGGTGATGAACAAGATGCCGTGCTGGCCACGCCCGCGCAGATCGCGCACCAGCTTCAAGACCTGGGCCTGGGTGGTCACGTCGAGGGCGGTGGTGGGCTCGTCGGCGATCAGCAGGTCCGGGTTCATCGCCAGTGCCATGGCGATCACCACCCGCTGGCATTGGCCGCCGGACAGCTGGTGCGGGAAGCTGTTGGCGATGCGCGGCGGGTCCGGCAGTTGGGTCGATTCGAGCAGTGCGAGCATGCGCTCACGGCGCTCGGCCCCTGGCATCTGCGGCGCATGGATGTCGAAAATCTCCTCAACTTGCTTGCCGATGCGAATCGCCGGGTTCAACGCCGCCATCGGCTCCTGGAAAATCATCGCGATGCGGTTGCCGCGCAACGCACGCAGGCGGACTTCATCCAGGGTGCAAATGTCGTCACCGAGAAAGTCAATCACGCCACCGGCATGCTTCAGGCCCTTGGCGTAGTCGCCCATGATCGCCGCCGACAGCACGGATTTGCCCGAGCCTGACTCGCCGATCACACACAGGATTTCACCCTTGCGCACGTCCAGGCTGATGCCCTGCACGGCGTGGCTGCGGTCGGCGCCCTTGGGCAGTTCGACGCTGAGGTTGTCGACCCGCAAAACGGTGTGCTGGTTACTCATGCTCAACTCCTTGCGCCTTGCTGCGCGTGTTCATCCAGCCCGTCGGCGAGCAAGCTCAGGCCGAGCATCAGGGTGGAGATGGCGATGCAGGGGAAGATCACCAGGTGCGGGAAGGTAATGGCCATGGCGCGGCCGTCGTTGATCATGCCGCCCCAGTCCGGGGTGGGCGGCGGCAGGCCGAGGCCTAGGAAACCCAGGGCGCCGATCATGATCGCGGTGTAGCCGATGCGCAGGCAGAAATCGACGATCAATGGGCCGCCACAATTGGGCAGGATCTCCACCAGCATGATGCGCAACGAGCCTTCACCCTGGGTGATGGCGCTGAGCACGTAGTCACGCGAGCGGATGTCGATGGTCAGCGCGCGCATGATGCGAAAGATCGCCGGTGCGCTGGTGAACGTCACCGCAATCAAGATGTTCAGCGCCGAGGCGCCGAGGGCGATGATGATCACGATGTACAGCACCAGCACCGGGAACGACAGCACGGTGTCGGCCACGTAGGACAGCACGGCATCCACCCAGCCATTGAAGTAGCCGGCGCACAGGCCCATGGCAATGCCCACGGCAAACGCGGTGAGCGTGGCCAGGATCGACCAGAACAGCACGGTGCGCGTGCCCCAGATCAGGCGCGAAAGAATGTCGCGACCGATCATGTCAGTGCCCAGCAAAAAGCTCGCGCCGTCGTCACCGGCGGTCATCGGGGTGAGCAGCGGCGTGAAGCTTTCCAGCGGGTCATGGGGCGCCAGCCACGGCGCGCAGAGCGCCACCAGCACCCAGCCGCCTACCAGCAGCAGGCCGAGCAGGGCCAGGGGGTGTTTGAAGGATTTGAGCAGGTTCATTGGCTGCCTCCGCCGAGACTGCGCAGGGTGATGCGCGGGTTGAGCCAGGTGTAGGCCAGGTCCGAGAAGATCTTGCTGATGCCCACCACCACGCCGCTGATCATCGCGCAGGCTTCGATCAGGTAGACGTCATGGTTGAGGGACGCGGTGTAGAGCATCGAACCGAAGCCCTTGTAGGCGAAAAATACCTCCACCACGATCACGTTGGACAGCAGCCACGGGATGTACAGCATGATCACCGTGACCGGCGCGATCAGCACATTGCGCAGGGCATGGCGCAACACGATGCGGGTGGTCGAGGCGCCCTTGAGGCGTGCCGTACGGATATACGGCGCCTGCATCACCTCGACCATCGACGCCCGCGTAATGCGTGCCAGGTAACCGATGCCGAACAGGCACAGCACCATCAGCGGCAGCACCAGCTGCACGGCGCTGAAACCGTCGCTCATGCTGCTCACGCCCGGCAGCCAGTTGAGCCAGAACACAAAGATCGCCGAGACGAACACCGCACTGGCAAAGTCCGGGATCGAGGTGGTGACGATCGACAAAAACGACACCAGCCGGTCAATCAGCGAGCCTTGGCGCACACCGGCCAGGATGCCCAGGGTCAACGCCACGGGCACCATCACCAGCAAGGCCAGCCCAGCCAGGGTCAGGGTTTGCCACAGGTTGGGCAGCAGCAGCTTGAGCACCGGCTCGCGAAAGTACACCGAGGTGCCCCAGTCGCCGGTCACGAAGTCCTTGAGCCACACCAGGTAGCGCCACACGAACGGCTGGTTGTAGCCATGTTCCAGCAGCCAGGCGGCACGCTGGTCGGCGGCGGAGTAGGGGCCGAGGACGTTGATTGCGACGTCCTCGATATTGAGTTCCAGGGCCAGGAACACAATCAGCGATACCGACAGCAGGGTCGCCAGCAGCATCAGCAATTTGCGCAGTAGAAAATGAGCCATCAGGTACATGCTCCGACGGGTGATGGGAAACCTGCCCGCAGGTGCGGGCAGCGTCGACTCAAACGCTCAGCCAGACATTGCCCATGGGGTAGAAGTCGGAAGGGTGCACCTGGAAGCCCTGCACCTTTTTGCTCACGGCGGTGAATTTGTCACCCCAGAACGGCTGCACGATCACGCAGGCGTCTTGCAGGATCTGCTCCACGCTTTGCATGGCCACGGCCCGCTGTTTCGGGTCGATGATGCCCATGGCTTTGTCCAGCGCGGCGTCGAAGGCCGGGTCGCTGTAGTGGCTTTCGTTCCACGCGCCACCGCCGCGATAGGCCAGTTCCAGGGACATCACCCCCAGTGGGCGGTGGGCCCAGTAGGTGAGGCTGAACGCGGCCTTGTCCCAGATCGGCCAGTACTGCGCCGCAGGCACCACCTTGAGGTTGATGCGGATGCCGGCTTCCAGGCAGTTCTGTTGCAGGATCTGCGCGCAGTCCTGCTCATAACGGCCCTGGGTATTGCCGACGATCAGGTCGATGTCCAGGCCCTTGGGGAAGCCCGCTTCGGCCAGCAGTTTTTTCGCCGCCGCCACGTCGCGCTCGCGCTTGGGCAGAGGGAAGTATTCCGGGTGGGACGGCGCCACATGGTGGTCTTCGCCGAGGGTGCCCATGCCGCGATACGCCACCTTGAGCATCTGTGCGTTATCGGCGCAGAGCACCACGGCTTTGCGAATGCGCAGGTCGGTGAAGGGCTTCTGGTCGCAGGCCATGCGCATGACCACGGTCTGCGCCGATTTGCAGCTGAGCAGTTGTGCGCCGGGCAGTCGCTTGGCCAGGTCCAGCTCGGCCACGGTGACGCGGTACAGCACGTCGACCTGGCCGGCTTGCAGGGCGGCCAGGTGGGTGGACACGTCGGTGCCCATGTCGATGTAGCGCAGCTCGTCGAGGTTGGCGGGCTTGCCCCAATAGTCGGCGCGCTTGGCGAAGGTCGCCTGCTTGTTCACCGCGAACGACACCAGCTTGAACGGCCCGGTGGCCAGCGGGTTTTTCGCCCAGTCGTCACCGGCCTTGAAGCTGCGGTGTACCAGGGCGCAGGTGAACGCATTGAGCATTTCCGGGATGGCCAGGATCGGCCGCTTGAGTTGCAGGCGGAACTGGTAGTCGCTGACTTTTTCGAAGGCCTTGATGTCCTGGAACGCTGTGCGGTTGACCGACTTGGAGTCGGCGGCGATCCAGCGCTCGATGTTGTGCTGCACGTCGTCGACGTTGAAGCTGTCGCCGTTGCTCCACTTCACGTCCTGGCGCAGGTTGAAGGTCCAGGTGGTGAGGTCTTCGGACGGGCTCCAGCTTTCGGCCAGGTATGGGTGGGTGATGTTGTCGGCATCGACCCAGGTCAGGTATTCGAGGGAGTTGCGCAACAGGTTCGAGGCTTCGATCCAGGTGATCAGCATCGGGTCCTGGATTTCCTGGATCGCACAGGCAAAGCGCAGGCTGCCGCCCTGGCGGGCCGGCGTGCCATCGGCGGCGTTGGCGTCGTTGCCCAACAGGGCCGAGCCGATAAAGGTGGACGCGCTGGCCACGGTAACGCCCAGCAGGGCGGCGGTGCGCAGGAATTGGCGGCGGTTGATCTCGCCGCTTTGCACCTGGGCACACAGGTCGTTTACGGCTGGATGCGGCAGGCTGCCGTCCAGGGTCGTCAAGTCTTTCATAAGCCTCTCCGGTACTTGCGAATATGCGTTTTTGTTGAACCGCAAGGGTCAATGGCAGGCGCCGATCAGGCGCAGCACAGACCGCTGTGAAGCCGGCAGGAGAACAAGGCGCAACGTAGTCAGGAGGCGGGCAATGAGGTAGGACATAGGGCAGCTCTCATGTTGTTTTTATTAGAGATGCCCGCAGTTTTGTCATTTGCGCAAAGATCGACAAACGACAAATTCTGCGCAGTAACCTTCTATAAATGCATGTTACTGGTCCTTCCCAGGGCCGCCTGTGGGGCTAGACGGGTTCAGCGCGGCAACAGGCGCGGATCGAACGGGTAATCGGAGAGCAACTCGATGCCGTGTTCGTGGATGTAGATCTGTTCTTCGAGCTTCACGCCTTCGCCGCCGTCATCGTGGCCGATGTAGCTTTCCACGCAGATGGTCATGCCGGCTTCGAACACGCCGTCGTAGCCCAGCGCGTCGATGTCCTCGCGGTGCACCACGTAGGGGTATTCACCGGTCATGCCAACGCCGTGCACCAGGGCGAAATAGCGGTTGTTCTTGTAATGGTCGGGGATCTTCCAGGCCATCTCGGCGTATTCCTTGAAGCTGCGCCCGGCCTTGAGCATTTCGACGTTGGTCTGCACCTGCTCGTAGGCGAGCTTGTACAACTCCTGCTGCTTGGCCGTGGCGGCCTGGTCGCCACACAGGAAGGTGCGCGAAAAGTCCGCGTAGTAGCCAAAACGCCCGACCACGTCGGTGTCGAGGGCCACCAGGTCACCCGCCTCGATAGGGCGCGTGCTGCATTCCTGGAACCACGGGTTGGTGCGCGGGCCGGAAGAAAGCAGACGGGTTTCCACATAGTCGCCATCGGTGGCGATCACGTGCTGGTGCAGGTGTGACCACAACTGGTTCTCGGTGATGCCGGGGGTCAGCTTGCTTTCCATCAGGCGCACCCCGGCCTCGGTGGCGCGCAGGCTGGCGCGGATCATCTTCAATTCGTTGGGCACCTTGATGCAGCGGGCGCGTTCCAGCGGTTCCTGGGCGTCGAACACCTGGTAGCCGAGGCGTTGCAGTTCAAAGGCGGCGGCCGAGGTGGCGCTTTCGATGGCGATGCGTTTACCGCCACCGCACTTGCGCACCAGTTCGTCGATTTCGGCAGCCCAATCGGCGGTGACGTTGCCCAGGAAGCTTTCGCAGAAGTAATAGGAAATCGCCTTGGCCGGGCGCACTTCGTCCACGGTGTTAAGGGTTTCGGCCAGGTGCAGGCAGCCGCCGAATTCGAAGATCACCACCGGGCCTTCTGCCGGGATAAAGGCGTAGCGGGCCGGGTTGCGCGCCGAGTACACCTGCATGTTGCGCGAGCCGGTGGCATAGCGCATGTGGGTGGGGTCGAACAGCACGCAGGCGGCGTAGTCGCGTTTCTTCAGTTCGTTGCGCACCCGTTGCAGGCGGTCCAGCTGAATCTGCTGGATCTCGTCATAGGTGGGTTCGCAGTCGGCGGGGTTACGGTTCGGGCCGGACAGACTCATGGGTGTTCCTCGCAGGGCAATTACGGTTTTTAGTTTTTTGGGGGGGAGAGGCGAATCAGTCGAGCAACTGGTCGCTGCGCACCAGGTTGCGTTCGGCTTGCAGGTGGGCTTCGGACAGGCGTCCGTAAAGCTGCTTGGTGCGCTGGGCGCGGCCGATGATTCCGGGCTTTTCCGAGTAGGCGAAGATCGCCGTGTTGCGCTCGGTGGCGCCTTGTACGCGGGTAACGCGGTGCACCGAGAAGCGGCCCTTGAAGATCTGCAGGTCGCCGGGGTTCAGCTCCAGCTCCTGCACCCGCGAGCGGTCTTCACCGCGTACCACCTGGCCGACTGCGCCGAGGTTTTCCTGGCTGCGCGAGCGGATCATCGGTGCGTATTCGAACAGGCCGCCGGCCTCTGGCTTCTGGGTCATCATGCTGACGATGAATTCGTTGGTGTCGAAGTGCCAAGGCTGTTCGGTGCCTTCGGGCATCACGTTGATCACCAGCCCGGCGAAGGGGTCGGCGTATTCGAAAATCTCCGGTTCGTCGAGGCAGGCGCCGATAAAGCGCTTCATCATCGGCGACACGTACAGGCGGTGGATGATCGCGTCGGGGGCGATCATGTCGCGGGTCACAAAGCCGCTGGTGCGCTCCATGAATGTGCGGCGCGGGTCATCCTGGGGCAGGGAGGCGTCGTCTTCGGTGAAGTAGGCGTTGACCTTGCGCACCGAGAAGAAAGTTTTGTCTGACAGCGCCAGGCCTTCCAGACGCGCCTGTTCCAGCGCTTCGGGGCGCAGGAAGTTCTTCAGCAGGCAGCAGCCGTCTTCGGCCAGTTCGGCGCGGGCATGTTCGATCAATGCCTGTAATTGAACATGGCCCGAATCATGTATGGGATACAGCTCGGTATTAATGATGTCGCTGATATCACCGGTTTCGGCATCGGCAAGTTTAAGACTCATACACGGCTCCTGAATGAGGTTGTTGTGTTGAGTCGATAGTTGCGTAAATGAGTTTTAAGGGGAAATTACAAGTTGTGATCGAATCCATCGGCAGGGGCGATAGTTATGTCAGGCGAATTGGATGGCAGTTTACTTAAAGTGTTTGTGGCAATTATCGAGTGCCAGGGTTTCTCGGCCGCAGCCGAGCGTTTGCACAAGACCCAGTCGACGGTCAGCCAGAGCTTGCAGCGCCTGGAAGAGATCGTCGGCACGCCGTTGATCCGTCGCACCAGCCGCTCCGTCGGGCTGACCCCCGGCGGGGAAACCTTCCTGATCTACGCGCGGCAGATCCTCAAGCTGCACGGCGAGGCGGTCAGCGCGGCGCAATTGCCCAATGAACAGGTGTGCATCCACCTGGGCATGCCGGAGGACTACGCCGACTATTGCCTGGGCGGCATGCTCAAGGACTTCCAGGCGCAGTTTGCTCAGGTGCGCCCGGACATCTGCTGTGAAATGTCCACGGCGCTGGTCAGCCGCCTGAACCGCGGTGAGCTGGACCTGGTGCTGGGGGTGGAACACGCCGGCCTGCAACCCGGTGAATACCTGTGCGATGAGCCGTTGGTGTGGGTGGCGGCGCCGAGCTGGAGTTGCGTGGGGCGCCAGTCTGTGCCGCTGGCGGTGTACGCCGAGGGCTGCGCGTTTCGGGCGAATGCCGTGCAGGCGTTGGCCCAGGCCGGGCGCTCATGGCAGGTGGTGTACACCAGCCAGAGCCCGCGGGGCATTGCGATTGCTATCGAGCAAGGCTTGTCGGTGGGGGTGATGGCGCGACGCTTGGTGCCGGCAGGCTGGCAGATCCTGGATGAGCGTCAGGGCTTCCCGCCGATTGCACCCGCGCGCCTGATGTACTGGCGCCCGGCCGGTTGCCAGGTACCGGAGGTGGAAGCGCTGGTGGAGATCCTGCAGCGCCAGCTGGGGCACTCAGGGTATGTGGAGCGGCAGCGTCACGGCGAACTGTCGATGGGCCATGCGCTTGAGCATTAGCAGGCAGGCGAGCACCCAGGCGGCGATCCAGGCGTGCACCACGGCAAACTCGCCGCTGGCTTGCAGCAGCCAGCCGCACAAACCATTGGCCAGGGCGCTGGCCAGGCCATAGCTGACCATGCTCAGGCTCACCACTTGCAGGCTTTGCACGGGGTTGAGGCGGGCGCTGAGGTAGGCCGCCATCAAGCCCCAGGACGGGAAGTAGAACAGCGCAAACAACCCGGCCGCTAGCCAGCTCAGCAGCAGGTTGGGGTGCCATAACATGCCCAGCATCGCCAGGCCGAAGGCGCCGATGCTCAGCGCCAACACGCGCAGTGCGCCCCAGCGATCGGCCAACGCGCCGAGCAACAGGCCGCCAATGGCGCCGCCGAGGCCGATCAATGTCCACATCGAGCCCGTCACTGCTGCGCTGGCGTGCAGGCGATCGCTGACAAACGCCGACAGGAAATTCAGAAACGGCCCACTGATGGCGCCGATAAACCCGCTGAGCAACACGATCTGCATGGCCACGGGGTGTTCCAGGCACAGGCGTAGCCACTGTTTCAACACCTGGTTGAAGGCCGGCGCTTCGGCGGTGCGGGGGGCTTGCTCGGTATGCGGGGCCAATGCCCATAGCGTCAGCAGCGTGACCAACAGCGTCAGGCCGGCACAGATCAACCAGAACTGGCGCAACGACAGGCCCTGCAACAGCGCGATCAACACGCCGTTCAGGCAGATCGCAAAGGCAGCCCCCGAAGACGCCAGCCCCAGCACACGACTGCGGTGCGTGGCCGGAATGACCTCCCGCGCCAGGGCGGCGATTGCGTTCCAGTTCGACACCGCGCACGCCGACACCAGTGCCAGGCACGCCGCGAACGGCACCACCCAGGGCGTGGCGACGGCCAGCGCCAGCAGCGCGGGGCTGAGGAGCATGGTCAGGCGCACCATGTTGCGCGGGCTGACCCACGCCGCCGCAATGCCGCTGGCGATGGAGGCGCCCATGTAGAACAGCTGCAACAGCGCGGCAATCAGGGCGGCCTGGCTGTAGCTGAGTTCAAATGCCTGGCGGATCTGCGGCAATAACGCCGAATAAAGAAAAATACTGAAGCCGTGGGTGGTGGCATTGCAGGCGGTAAATATCAGGGCCAGCAGGCCAATACTTCGCCGTGATGAAACAACGGTGTTCGACATGGCGAGGCCCCGATTTAATAAACGGTGAATAATGATGAATTAGTTGCAGGGCAGACTAACTTTTGTGGCGCATTGGCGACCAATGCTTAATTGTCTTAGTGTGCATGCGTAATACGCGTGCTATTTATGCGTGAACGACGAAATACGCTGAAAAACGACATAAAGGGTTTTCGTCGGTTTTTTCATCGTCGGCAGAGGGTGCTACCGCTGGCCCGATACAAAAAGGTATGTTGTGTGCGAATTTTCCCGCGTCGTCGTGGGATTTCGTCTCCTTGCCAGCCGCTGTCGAGTGCCCTCCATGAAACGCAAAATGCCCGGTCTCAATGCTCTCAAAGCCTTCGAAGTGGCCGGCAGTACCGGCAGCTTTACCCGGGCTGCCGAGCTGTTGAACGTGACCCAGAGCGCGGTCAGTCGCCAGGTACGGCAGTTGGAAGAACAATTGGGCGAGCACCTGCTGGAGCGCCGTCACCACCACTTGGAGCTGACCAGCGCCGGGCGCGTGCTGTTGCGGGCGTTGCACCAGTCTTTCGACAAGATCGAGCTGACGGTGCGCAGCATCCAGCAGAAAACCCACTCCAATCGATTGCACGTGAATGCACCACCGACCTTCACCAGCCGCTGGCTGATGCCGCGCCTGGGGCGTTTGCGCGAGGCCCATCCGGAGCTGGAACTGAGCATCACCACCTGTTTGCAGGACAGCCTGGCCCAGACCAGCACCCTGGATTGCGCCATCCGTTTCGGCAATGGTGAGTGGGATGGCCTGGACAGTTCACTGCTGGTGCAAGAGCGGCATATCGCGGTGTGCGCGCCGTCGTTGTACGCCCGTGAATGCAGTGATGGGGTGGACCTGAATCGCATGACCCTGCTGCACGTGTTGGCCAGCGAGGACCAGCGCTACCTCACCTGGAAACACTGGCTGGACGCGGCGCGCATTCATGGCGTGGACACCCAGGGCGGTTATGAGTTCGACCTGCTGGACCTGGCCATTCGTGCGGCTACCGATGGGTTGGGCATCACCATTGCCGACTGGCACATGGTGGCGGCGGAGTTGGCGTCGGGGCAGTTGACCCAGGTGATGAACGTGCACGTGGAAGGGCACCAGTCCTACTGGCTGGTGACACGCCCGGAGCAAACGGACCTGCCGCAACTACAGGTGTTCAGCCAGTGGTTGCAGGAAGAAATCTGGTTGGCGCAGCGCCAGTTGCAACCGTCCACCGCCGCGAGCGCCTGACCGCCCACAGATCCCTGTAGGAGCCGGCTTGCCGGCGATGCAAGCGCCCAGGTTTTTCAGGTACACCGCGTTGATGCCATCGCAGGCAAGCCAGCTCCCACATTCGACGGCATTTCAAAGGATGGACCCGGCCACCTGTGGGAGTTGTCGAGCCTTGGCGAGGCTGCGAAGGCGGTGGTTCAGGCGACATCACTATTAGCTGTGCCGCCGCTTTCGCAGGCAAGCCAGCTACCACATTCGACGGCATTTCAACGGATGGACCCGGTCACCTGTGGGAGTTGTCGAGCTTTAGCGAGGCTGCGAAGGCGGTGGTTCAGGCGACATCACTATTAGCTGTGCCGCCGCTTTCGCAGGCAAGCCAGCTCCCACATTTGACGGCATTTCAAAGGATGGACCCGGCCACCTGTGGGAGTTGTCGAGCTTTAGCGAGGCTGCGAAGGCGGTGGTTCAGGCGACATCGCTATTGACCGTGCCGCCGCTTTCGCAGGCGAGCGCCTACAGGTTGATCGTGATCTGCGCACACAGCCCGCCACCGGGGCGGTTGCTCAAGGTCAGTGAACCGCCAATGGCCACGGCCAGTTGCTGGGCAATCGCCAGCCCCAACCCGGTGCCGCCGGTGCCGCGGTTGCGTGAGCTTTCTACCCGGTAGAACGGCTGCATCACCTGTTTCAGCTCGTCTTCGGCGATGCCCGGGCCGTTGTCGAGCACCTTGATCGACAACTCGCCACCCGCCGTCGAGCCCACTTCCAGTTGTGCAGAACCGGCGAACTTCAGGGCGTTGTCCACCAGGTTCACCAGCACCCGGCGCAAGGCGTGGGGGCGGGTGTCGAGCACCACGGCGCTCTTGCCGGTGAGGCTGACCTGCTTGTTCATGTCCTGATAGTCGAACACCAAACTGTCGAGAAAGGCGTCTAGGTTGATGCGGTGACTGGCTTCGGTGGCACCGTGCACGCTGCGCGCATAGGCCACGCCTTCACGCACCAGGTGCTCCATTTCCCCGAGGTCGCTCCACAGTTTGTCGCGGTCGACCGAGTCTTCCATGAACTCGGCGCGCAGTTTCATTCGGGTGATCGGGGTTTGCAGGTCATGGGAAATCGCCGCGAGGATCTGCATGCGCTCCTTGAGGTATTCGGCAATGCGCTTTTGCATTTCGTTGAACGCCGCCGCTGCGTGGGCCACTTCGGTGGGGCCTTTTTCGTCCAGTGGCGTGGGGTGGGCGTTGGGGTCGAGGGTTTCCACGGCACGCGCCAGGCGCGTCAACGGGCGGATCGCCAGGCGCACAGCAAACCAGGTGCAGCCCAGCAACAGCGCCAGTTGCAGGATGAGCACCACCGGCAACCAGTAGGCCACGGGCTGGGCGGCGGGGCGCACGTCGAGGGTGATCGGGTTGCCGTCGGCCAGGGTCAGGTGCGCCTGGAAGTGCTTCTGCTTGCCGGGGATGTCACGAAAGGTCAGGGCATAGTGCTCACCCAGCGCATCGCTGATCGAGGTGGCTGCCATGGGTACATCGTCGCTGCGCATCGGCTCGCCGGGCTCACCGGCGTTGAGCAGGTAGCGGTAGTTCTGCCGGTCCAGGCGCGGCAGCCAGCTGGCGCGTTCATTGGCGGGCAGGCGGTCGAGGATCGCCACCGAGGTGGCCACGTCGTTTTCCAGGTTGCCCAGCATCACCGTGCGCGCGCTGATGTAGCGCTCGTAGAACTGCGCGCTGAACGACAACCCGTGGGCGCACAGCAGGCTGATCAGGAAGATCAGCGACAACTGCGACGCCAGGGTACGCGGCCAGCCCCACTTGAAATTCATTGGTCAGCCCCGAGGATTTCCACCGGCAGGGAGAACACATAACCTTCGCTGCGCACGGTCTTGATGTAGGCCGGTTCCCGCGCATCATCCAGCAAGCGCTGGCGCAGGCGGCTCACCAGCAGGTCGATGGAGCGGTCGAACAGGTCGGCGTCGCGGCCTTGGGTGAGGTTGAGCAACTGGTCGCGGTTGAGCACGCGTTGCGGGTGGTCGAGGAACACCCGCAGCAGGCGGTATTCGGCACCGCTCAGGGCCACCAGCGTGTCGTCTTCGTCGAGCAGGTGGCGGGCGGTGGTGTCCAGGCGCCAACGGCCAAAACGGATCAACCGCCCGGTTTCGCTGACCACCAGGTTGGGCGGCAACATCCGCGTACGGCGCAACACGGCGTTGATGCGCGCCAGCAATTCGCGGGCGGCGAAAGGCTTGACCAGGTAATCGTCGGCGCCCATTTCCAGGCCGATGATGCGGTCGGTTTCGTCGTTGCGCGCGGTCAGCATCAGCACCGGCGTAGCCTTGTGTTTGCCCACCCGCAGCTCGCGGCACAGCTGCAAGCCGTCATCGCCGGGCATCATGATGTCGAGCACGATCAGGTCCACGGGGGTGGTGTCGAGGAAGCTGCGCATCTGCCGACCATCGGCGACCACGGTGGTGCGCATACCGTTTTTCTTCAGGTAATTACCCACCAGTTCGCGGATCTCCCGGTCGTCATCGACGATCAGGATGTGATCGACATGATCCATGCTGCCTTCCTCAATAAGTAGTCAATGGTGCGCAGTCTAGCCACTGCCCGAGGCCTTGCCTTGTGCCCTTTGTATTGCAGTGTATCTGGCGTTGGGGAGATACACGACGACGCAAAAAAGCCGATACAGAGGGGGGCATTGGTACCTTTACGCGCTACGGACGCCATCGCTTGCAGGCGCTGGCTTGCCAGCGATGGTGGCCGCAAGATCACCGTTGTGTTCAAGGACGCCATCGCCGGCAAGCCGGCTCCTACGGGATTGATGGTGATATCCAGCCTTACGCTGCCCCCTGTAGGAGCTGGCTTGCCAGCGATGGCGATTTCAATTTCACCACTGAGCTCAGGTGGGCTTTCGCCGATGATCATGTCGGTTATGTGCTAATGAATTTTAAGTATTTCTGGTTATAACCGGTGATGAGTACAGTTGCCCATCATTCTCCATCCTCGCCGCCGGGAAATTGTTCATGAACCGTCCCCACGGGCAGCCCACGCCGATCCTGACTTTGCCCCAGGGCGAAAAAGACCCGTTGTCGATCCGCGCCAAGGCCCTGGTATTTTCCGACCCGCGTTCGCTGCAACTGCTCGACTACCTCAAGCGCGTTGGCCCCAGCGAAGCGCCGGTGTTGATCAATGGCGAGACCGGCACCGGCAAGGAGCTGGTGGCACGCTACATCCACAGCGCCAGCGGGCGTACCGGGGCGTTTGTGCCGGTGAACTGCGGCGCCATCAGCGAAACCCTCGCCGAGAGCGAATTCTTCGGACATGAGGCCGGGGCGTTTTCCGGTGCGGTGGGCCGGCGTGGCGGCTGGTTCGAAGAGGCGGACGGTGGCACGCTGTTCCTCGATGAAATCGGCGACCTGCCGCTGCCCCTGCAGGTGAAGTTGCTGCGGGTGCTGCAGGAGCAGGAAGTGGTGCGCGTAGGCTCGCGCAAGCCGATCAAGATCGATATTCGCCTGGTGACCGCCACCAACATCGACCTGGAACAGGCCGTGGAGGCGGGCAATTTCCGCCTGGACCTGTTCTACCGCATCAACGTCGCCCAGGTGCAGGTGTTGCCCCTGCGCGAACGGCCGCTGGATATCCTGCCGCTGGTGGAACACTTCCGTCGGCTGTACAGCGCCAAGCTGAAGATTGCCGAACCGATGCTGTCTGAATCCGCCACCCAAGCCCTGCTGGATTACCCGTGGCCGGGAAACATCCGCGAGCTGGAAAACGTGGTGCACCTGGCGCTGCTGGTAGCCGGTGACAAGCCGATCATGCCCAGCCATCTCAAGTTTTCCGCCGGCCTCAGCGCGATGCACGCCAGCGTCAACAACGGCGCGCCGCGCATTCCCCAAGAGGTGATTCGCGAGCAATTGTTGCGCTTGTTCGAGGTGCCGGGGGACACGCTGCTGCACGACATCGAAGACCTGATCGTGCGCGAGGCGTTCGGGTTCTGTGGCTTCAACCAATTGCGCACCGCAGATTTGCTGGGGATTACCCGCAATGCCATGCGCACGCTGCTGGTCAACCACGGCATGCTCAAGGGGCGCGCGAAGCCTTGAGCAACAGGGCTTCAAACACCTTTTGCATCGACGGCTCATTGCTGTGGGCCACGTTGAAGCGCATCGAGTCGCGATGGGCCGGGTCATAACCGAACAGCACCCCCGGCGCGAGCACCAGGCCTTGCTTCAAGGCGTCCTGCGCCAACTGCTCGCCGTTCACCCCTCGGGGCAGGCGCGCCCAGATAAACATCCCGCCTTCATACGCCATTGGCAGCTCGCAGCCACAGCGCTTGAGCCATTGCTCGACACGCCCACCGACCTCCAGCAACCGCTGCACCATACGCTTGCGGTGTTTGGCGTAACTGCCTTCGCTGAGCATGCGGTACACGATCTGCTCGAACAGCTCCGACGTAATGCCGCCGCTCATCAGCTTCATGTTGGTCAGGTTGGCCGCCAGTTGCGGTGCGGCCACCACGTAACTCACACGCGCGTTCGCGCTCAGGACCTTGGAGAAACCTGACAGGTAGGTGACCTGGTCGAGTCCGGCGAGGGCGGCCAGGCGCGGGGGAGGGTTGGGGTGCAGGTCGCCGTAGAGGTCATCCTCGATGATGTGGCACTGATACTGCCGGGTCAGTTGCAGCAGGCGAAATGCCTGGCTGGGGCTGAAGGAGTGGCCGGTGGGGTTGTGCAGCACACCGGTGGTCAGGTACAGACTGGGTCGATGCTCGGCCAATAGTTGTTCGAGGGCCGCGAAGTCGAAGCCGTCGGGGCGACGCTCGAGGGTCACCACCTTGACCCCATGCAGGGCCAGGTTGGCGTGGAAGTTGAAATAGCACGGCGCGTCCAGCAACACGGTGTCGCCGGGGCGGGCGAGCAGGCGCATCAGCATGTCCAGGCCCTGCACGGTGTTGGGGGTGGTGATGATCTGTTCCACCGGCACCGACACGCCTTCAGCGTGCAGTTTCTGTTGCAGGGCCTGGCGCAACGGCAGCAGCCCGGCCGGTGTGCCCAGCCCGGCGACGCGCAACGACGGCGCGCGCACCACGCTTCGCATGGCCTGGCGGATGGCTTCGCTGTTGAGCCAGTCTTCCGGCAGGTGGCCGCCCCCGGGGCGCAGTTCGGCGCCGACGGTGGCCAGGGGGCGACGCAACACGCTGAGCAAATCCTGGGGCAGCAGGTCGACCCAGTTCGCGCTGGTCGGGCGCACGGTGTCCATCGCCACAAAGTAGCCACGGCCCTGGCTGGACGTGAGCAGGTTGCGCCCGCGCAGCCGGTCCAACGCCTCGTTGAGGGTGAACTTGCTCACGCCCAAAACCTGAGTCAGCTCACGCACCGACGGCAACTTGCTGCCGGGGGCCCATTCGCCGTTCTGGATGGCCTGGCTGAACGCCTCGACAATCTGCTGCACTTTTGGGGTGCCTGGCGTAAAGGCAATGGCGGATACGAACATAAACCTTCCTTGCGTTTGCCGGTGATTTTACCGGTAAAGTTCGGCCGGATTA
This sequence comes from Pseudomonas sp. GW821-FHT09A09, assembly GCF_059418405.1. Lineage (NCBI taxonomy): Bacteria > Pseudomonadati > Pseudomonadota > Gammaproteobacteria > Pseudomonadales > Pseudomonadaceae > Pseudomonas > Pseudomonas sp. GW821-FHT09A09. The sequence goes on along the minus strand of NZ_JBWKPU010000006.1, from coordinate 60,008 downwards.
GGCCTGACTTTACCTGCCTTGTGCAATGCCGTTTGCCTAGACTGCGCGCTCTCTTCCTCGGGTCCATGGTCATGACAAGCGCGTTAACCCTGTCTTCGTTTCTCTACTTCCTGCTGTTTTGCGCGGCCATGACCTTCAGCCCCGGCCCCATGACCCTGATGTTGTTGAGCCTGGGCCTGCGCGACGGCTTGCGCAGTTCGATCCCGGCGCAGATCGGGGCGAGCGTGTCGTACCTGATTTCGATCCTGATCTTTGCCGTGGGCTTTTCCGAGTTGATCCGCGGCTACCCGGTGATCACCCAGGTCATCCAGGTGGTGGGCGTGGCGTACATCCTGCACCTGGCTTACAAACAGTGGACCAGCGGCGGCATCGCGATCGACCGGATCGGCCATGTGGAGGCGGCGCGCAGCCGGTTCGGCAAAGGGCTGCTGACCGGCTTCTCCAATCCCAAGACCCTGATCATGTTCAGCGCGGTGTTCCCCCAGTTCGCCGGGAGCGGGGGGCACAGTTCAATGGTCGACATTGCCATCCTCGGGCTGACGTTCCTGGTGCTGCAGTTCATCAGCGGTTGCCTGTACTGCTATTTCGGCCAGCGCATCAAGCATGTGCTGGAAAACCCCCAGCGGCAGAAAATGCTGCAACGGGCGACAGCCGTGCTGCTGGTGGGCGTGGCGCTGATGCTGGCTCGCGGTTTGACGCATTGATCGGGCTTATGAGCGGTAGTGGCGATTTGACGCCCCCCTGATAGACTCCAGGCATTCATCAAGGATCACACCCTCACCATGACGGCTGCCGGAGGAAATGGACTTCCGCTCGCTTCACGGTTGTACAAGTCGCGCACACTGGGGCTGACGCTCGGTTTTGTGTGCGTGGCGTTTGGCATGTACCCGTTGCATCCGCCCACCTGGGTCTGGGTGTGGATGGTGATCAACGCGTTTGTCTGGCCACACCTGGCGTTCCGCCTGTCGCTGCGCGCTGCCCATGCGTTGCGCAGCGAGCGTCGCAACTTGCTGTTCGATTCGTTCTGCGGCGGGTTCTGGGTGGGGGCGATGCACTTCAACCCGCTGCCCAGCGTGACGACCCTGTCGATGATGACCATGAACAACGTCGCCATCGGCGGGCCGCGCTTCATGCTTGCCGGGTGGGTGGCACAGGCGTTGGGGATGGGTACATCGTTGCTGCTCTTTGCCCCGGCTTTCATCGCCGTCACCACTTCGGCACAGCTCTATGCGTGCCTGCCGATCCTGATGGTGTATCCCCTGGCGCTGGGTTGGATCTGCTACCGCCAGGCGGTGACCCTGGCCCGGCACAAACGCGAGTTGCTGGCCCTGAGCCGTACCGACAGCCTGTCCGGCCTGCTCAACCACGGCGCGTGGAAAGACCATCTGGAAATCGAATTCCAGCGTTGCCGACGCGGCCCGGCGGGCGCTGCGATTGCCTTGATCGACATCGACCACTTCAAGGTCATCAACGACACCTACGGCCACGTGACCGGCGACATCGTGCTGCGCCAGCTCAGTAAGGTATTGCGCCAGAACCTGCGCGCCACCGACCTGGCCGGGCGTTATGGCGGTGATGAATTTTGCGTGATCCTGCCGGACATGCCGCTCAACCGCGCCACCGAAGTGATGGACGCCTTGCGTGATCGCTTCAACGCGTTGGCCTATGCGCAGGACCCGACGTTGCGCGTGAGTTTGAGCATCGGCCTGGCGCCCTACCAGGCGGACCACGCCGATTCCACCAGTTGGCTCAACGATGCCGACCAGGCGTTGTACGAAGCCAAGAGCAGCGGGCGCAACCGGGTCAGTTCGGTACAGGGAAGTTGGTTACGCTCGGTTTAGTGGGGTAGGGTGTTGCGGCACCTCATCACAAAAACAAGGATCGGTTCATGCTCTTCACCTTCTCCCGTACCCTGCTGGCCGCCACCCTGGCGTTGTCCTTTGCCGTGCCAGCCTACAGCGCCGAACCCCACAAACAGATCCAGGCACAGGCCGAGCAGTACAAGCCCGACGCCCTGAAACTGCTGGAGCGTTTGGTGAATATCGATTCCGGTTCTGGCTACGAGCCAGGCCTGACCCAAGTGCGTGACATTGCCGTCGACGAGCTGAAGCAACTGGGTTTTTCCATTGAGCTGGTGCCGGACAAAGCGGCCAACAACAGCCATGTGATCGCCACGCTCAAGGGCACCGGCAAAGCCAAGATCCTGCTCATGGCCCACATGGACACCGTGTTCAAGGAAGGATCCGCCGCCGAGCGCCCGTTCCACATCAAGGACGGTCGCGCCTATGGGCCGGGCGTGATGGATGACAAGGGCGGCATCGTCGCCGGCATCTACGCGCTCAAAGTGCTCAAGGATCAAGGCTTCAAGGACTACGCTCAGATCACCTTCCTGCTCGACGCCAGCGAAGAAACCGGTTCTGACACCGCCTCCGACCTCATCCGCAAAACCGCCAAGGGCCACGACGTGACCCTCAACCTGGAACCCGGCCGCCCAGCCGATGGTTTGGTCGTGTGGCGCAAAGGCAGCGCGACCGCCGTGGTCGAAGTCAAAGGCAAGGCCGCTCACGCCGGCGTCGCGCCAGAGCTGGGCCGTAACGCCGCAATGGAAGCTGCCCATCAGATACTGCAACTGGGCAAGCTCGGGGATGAAGAGAAGAAAACCACCATCAACTTTACCGTGCTCAAGGCGGGCGACCGGGTCAACGTGATCCCTGATCAAGCCACTGCCAAGGCCGACGTGCGCGCGGCGTTGCCGGAAGAGTTCGACCGTATCGAGAAAGACCTAGCGCGGGTATCGGCCAACAAGCTGATCCCGGAAACCGAAGTGAAGACGTCGTTGCAGCGCGGCCTGCCGCCGATGCCACAGACGCCGGAGTCGGACAAGCTGGTGGCGATTGCCCAGGGGATTTATGGCGAGTTGGGCAAGAAACTCACGGTTGAAGGCAGCGGCGGCGCGGCGGATGCTAGCCTGTCGGCCGGGGTCGGGACGCCGACGTTGGACGGGTTTGGGATTGTGGGTGGCAACATCCATACGCCGGAGGAATACGCGGAAGTGGAAAGCGTAGCGCCGCGTATCTACCTGCTGAGCCGGATGATCATGGAACTGAGCAAACGCTAGTCCTTGTAGTGAGCAGGCTTGCCCTGCGCTGGGTTGCGAAGCAGCCCTAATCCATCCGACGCGAATCTGTCTGAAGAAATGCGGCGTCTGGGTTGGGGCTGCTTTGCGGCCCGGCGCGAGCAAGCTCGCTCACTACAGGGGGTGTGGATTACGTTTGCTGGTATGGGGGTTACCACGTTGATGGGTCTTCAAGACTGGCTTTTTGGAGGTCGTCTTTCCAGACCTCATTGGCGAGTCGGTAGATGTCGGCGAAGAAGCCTCGGGGGTCGATGATTTCGGTTTCGTCCCATGCCATGGTTGTGTGTTCATCGTAGTTGCTCTCGAACTCTTTAGAGAAAATATAGTCTGGACTATTTAGTGCGTCTTTAAGCAAGGAGATCAGGACGTATCTATGTCTGTAGGATAGGTATAACAGCTCTTTTAAAATAAACTCTCTAATTATTATTTTCCGCTGTTCAGCATTGTTAGGGTCGTACTTCCATAGGGCCGCGCCTTTGGTTTCTTCAAGGTCGTATATCGATAGCGCCCCTAATACGTGCGAAATTCTGGGGATGTATGGAGCTTTCATGAAGGGGCATTTCAGCATTGGATGCTCACGTGGGAAAGTGGCAAGTGATCGAGTCAGGATGTTTATTTAATGCTTGAAAGATTTAATGTTTTTATTTTATTGTCCCTGATTGAATTTTTGCCTCGCTGCTGTAGCGCTTGAGGCTTTCAAGCAGTACTTTCATGAATTGTCTTTTGTCCGTTATTTCATCTTCAAAGTATGTGTCGAACAGATAAAATACGGCCTCAAAGTCATCGCCTTTTGAAAGGTATAGTTCAATGGTATCTATAAACCAAATCTGTTCATCCTCTCTGTATGAGAGGAATTCCGGCTTTGTTAAAATATTGAAAAGCTCTGAGAGCTCAGTCTCACTGTTGACGTTTTTTGAAACTATGATTTCTTCTCGCTCTAAATTTTTGTTGTTTTCCGTGCAATATGTGAACAAAAGGCCTTTGAGTATTTCGAGATTTGGTTTGTTTTTCATTTGTCAAATTCTGCATACGCTGTAATTGGGTGTCCGTCGCTATTTAAGTGTACGGTGGCCTTGGCTTGTCTTCCATATTCTAATCCGTCTCTCTTATAACCTTCGCCGATAATTTTCCCCATGTCCATTGGTATCGGAGCCTGCGCTCGGCCATTTAGTTTAAATATCAAAATTGCCCGTTCAATTGCATTAAATTGATCTCTGTGGCTAAGGAAGTGCGTGGCAGCACTTGGCGGTCTTGGCAGGCCCGCTCTCCTTCCTGTATCGAAAATCTCGATTTCGCCGGTTGTCGGGTTTTTAGCCGTTATTACGCGCTCAAGCTGGGATTCTAATGATGTTTGAGCTCCATGTTTTTCCAAGAAGTGTGCATCAGGTATGGCCTTTTCAAGCTCGTCTAGACGCCTATAGGCGTTAGCCTCAGCAAGCTCATCAATTCTTGCCTGTCGCTGCGCACGCGTCAGTTGCGGTAGCGCAGGTTCTCCGTGATTAACACTTTCCGTGGGAGATGGATTTGTGGTGCTTGGCTTGCAGCCATCGCCTCCAGGACATGTGCTTAAACCTAACGGATCTACCCACCCCGTAGGATTCGGCACGTACTGATAGGCATTGATCCCACCCGCCAACTTCACCGGGTCCGGCGTCAGGTAACGACCAATATCCGGATTGTAGTAGCGATGGCGGTTGTAGTGCAGCCCGCTTTCCTGATCGAAGTACTGGCCTTGGAAACGCAGTGGATTGTCGACTTTTCCGACGTCGAGGCGGCTGATTTCGCCGTAGGCGCGGTAGTGGGCGGACCAGACGATTTCGCCGGTGGGGGCGGTGAGTTCTTGCGGGGTGCCCAGATGATCGAGTTGGTAGTGGTAGGGCTTGGTTTGTTTGGGGCCGAAGCCTTCCAGTAAAGCCAAGGGCCGGAAGCTACCGGGTTCGTAGAGGTAGCTGCGGTGCCGGTCCTTGTGGTGCTCGGCGACCAGCTTGTCGCCTTGCCAAAAGAACTCGGTCGTTATCGCATCAACGGTTTTGCTGATACGCCGCCCAAACGGATCATAGCGATAGCTAGCAGTCTGTCCGTTGGGTTGTGTGATACCGATCAGCCGATGCTGGCAGTCGTAACGGTACTCGGTGACCAGTGCGTGCCCACGGCCCCGACGTTCACGGATCAAGTTACCAAAAGCGTCATAGTCGTAATGCCTATCCCCCTGAATCATCAACCGATTGCCCGCGACGATGTCCGGGCCGGGGCGGTTTTGCATGAGCAGGTTGCCGGCCGGGTCGTGGGCGAAGCGTTCTTGCAAGTCCTGGGAGTGGTCGGCGCGGGTGAGGCGGTTCAGTGGGTCGTAGGTGTAGTCGTGCCGGCCTTTGCGGGTGTCGAGCAGGCGGGTGAGGTTGCTGGACTTGTCGTAGGTGTAGTGGCGTGCGTAGAGGTGGTGTTCCTGCTGGGTGACGGTGTGGGCATGCAGGCGTTGTTGGTCGTCGTAGTGGTAGTGGCTGAGCAGTTGGCCTTGTTGGCGTTGGTGTTCCTGGCCGGCGTTGAACAGGTGGGAGGTGAGGACTTCGCCATTGAGTTCGACGGTGGCGAGGTGACCGCCCTTGGCATGATTAAAAACAAGACGGTTGTTGTCGGGCAGGCGCAGGTGCTGGAGTTGGCCGCAGGCGTCGTAGCCGTAGCGCAAGGTGCCCCATCCCTGGTGTTCGGCGGTGAGGCGGTTTTGGTTGTCGTACTCGTAGGCTAAAGCCCAGTGACCGTCCTCGACACCGAGGAGGTTGCCTTGGCGGTCGTAGGTGTAGTCGACGGTTTTGCCGTCGGGGAGGGTTTTTCTTACGAGGCGGCCAGCAGGATCGCGCTGGTATTTAGTAACCAGCTGACTGCCGTCGTCGCCGTGTTCGGTCTTTTCCTGCAGATTGCCGTTGAGGTCGTAGACGTAGGCCGTGCGCTGTCCATCGAACCCAACTTCCTGCTGGATCAAGCCGTTTAGGTGGTAATCGAGTTTGTAGGTCTCGCCAACCTCGTTTTCGATCTCAGTCAGCAATAACCGCGCATTGTCGTAGCGATACTTGACCTGGGTGCCATCCGCATTGATGCGACGACTGATCAGGTGCAACCCATCCGCATACTCGTAGCGGGTAACGCGGCCTAACTCATCCCGCTCAGACGTGATTTTTCCATAAGGGTTGTAGCTGTATTCCCTAAAAGAGCCCCCCGGCAACACCACCCGAACCAACCGCCCCACGCTGTCCCACTGATACTCGGTCAGCGCGCCATGTTCATCCTCCCGCGCCACCTGGCGGCCAAGGTCGTCATAGCGATAACGCTTGATCCCACCCTCCGGCAGATGCTCCTCAAGCAACTGCCCCCGCTCATTCCACACCAGCCGCAGACAACTGTTATCCGGGAACCAAACCCTCGTCAGCTGCCCATATTTGTTGTAGCTGTAGTTGGTGCTGTGGCCCTCAGGATCAATCCTGCGGGTGATATCGCCCCTGTCATTTCGCTCATATTTCCAGACCGCCTGACCGCGCCTTACAACCCGTACGAACCCATTGTCATGCTCGTAGGAGGTCGGCTCATCGTCCCCCGGAAACAGCGCCACCAAACGTCCAGCGTCGTCGTACTGATAGGCCGTGATCGCGCCCAGTGGGTCCTGCTCAACCGTCAGCCGGCCTTTGTCATCGTAGGATTTGAAGTGCTCGGCACCGTCCGGATCAACACGCTGCACCAGCCGCGCACGCCCGTCATGCACATAGACTTCCTGGCTGCCATCGGCGTTAAACACCGTGACCTGGCCGTTGTCATCCCAGGCATAGCGCGTGTCCATCTGCGAAAAGCTGGCCCAGTGCCGGACACAGCGCGCCGCCTTGCCAGACCGTTCCCACTCCCAGAAGAAACTTGCCCCACCGGCCAACTGGCGTTCGAGAATGACGTGCTGGTCGTCGTAGCGATAAACCTCGCTTTCACCGACAGCGTTAGTCGCACACACAAGTCGGCCAAGCTCGTCATAGGCGTAGGAAACGACGGTGTACTCGGTAACCCAGACAAACTCACCCGGCCCTTCAGCCCGATGAATCTGGTAGTCCACGCCAACAATGCGGCCCGACGAATAACGCAAAAACAGCGACCGCCCGACGCCGTTATCCACCCGCTCAATACGCCCCCTGAAATCTCGGGAGATACGCAGCCGGTTGTCATACGCATCGCTGATCGCCGTCAGAAAACCATTAACGAAATGGTAGAAACGCGAGCCTTGCGCCAGCACCAATTCATCGGGCGACGCCCCCAAATAAATCGCTGCTTCGGCCAAGCTATTGGTGATCGCAGGGCGCGATGCAGTGGGCAGCGGAAACTCAGTCGAACGGTTCTCATGATCCGTCCACACCACTGACTCACCGGAAACATCCAGCCGATGCGCCAGCGCATGGCTCCAGCCAAACCCCAACCCGCAATCCACTTCCACGGCGCTGGTGCGATACAGCCGGGCCCACTCAAACGGCAGCATCCCATCGAGCGTGCCGTCGGTAAGGGTGAGCAACTCCTCGCCGGTGACCATCGACACCGGACAGCCGTTCTTGCACGTAGTCGCCGAACAGGTTGCCGCATCGCCGTTCTGGTTCTTCCCCGACGCAGGCACATCATCCACATGCTCTTTCTGCGTCAGCACCGCGTTCTGCCGTGCCCGCCAGCGCATCTGCATCGTGCCTTGCTTCAACCCGCCGACCACGCCGCGAACCGCCACGGCCTTGTAGCGATCCACCGCCTGCATGAACTTCGTCAGAATCGCCAAAAGGCTCTTAACAAAACCCACCGCCGCATCAAGGATCTGCGCACCGTACTTGACCAGGCGCAACCCCAGGTAAGCCACGCCCGCCGCGGGTAATGCGATGGTCAACACCGCGCCAATCACCAGGTCAATCAGCAACGACACCGCCAACCCGGCCGCCTTCTCGGCCATCTCGCCGGGTGGCAGCGCGTTGAGCCAGAGCATCGCCGTGCGCAGCATCAGGTACAGCGCCGCCTCGTCACTGGCCAGCAACATGGCCTGTTCCATGACTTTGGGCGTGTCGGTGGCCAATTGCGCCAACTTGGCAGCCTGATCACCGAGTTGCTCGCCGAACTTCAACGGGTCTTCAAGAATCGCCTGGACCAGCTTGATGCTGTCCCACACCTCTTTGATCGCCGCCCAACTGCCAGCCAAAACACCGTTGCCAATGGCGCTGGCGGTCGAGCGCTCCCAGTGCGGCTTAAACCCGGACCATTGCGATCGCAGCCACTGTTCCAGGTCAGCCGTCAGCCCGGCGTAGGAGGCAAACAGCGCATCCATCTGTTCCTCGGAAACGCCCCCTTGCACCCGCACCTGATAGCGCTTGCCCGCCGCGCAGTGGTGCGAGCCTTTGCCGTGCTCATCGAGCATGACCACGGTGGAGGTGCCGTCATCGAGCCCAATCACCTCAACCGGGATGTTGCCGATCGGCACGTCATACACCGATTCAAACAGGCTCTCGATGTTCAGCTCGCCGCCCAGCGAGCAGTGGGTGACGGTCGAAAAATCGGCATCGGACACACTCACCGAGATCTGCGAATCACCCACCCGCAACACCCGCTCCATGTCCAGCAACGAAGGCAAGTCAGCGGCATGGCTGGCTGAATCCAACGCCTGCGCGTACCAGGCGCCCATCTGCTGGCGATACTCCGCCAGGCTCTGATGGAAGCCATCCAGCTCGTGTTCGATAAACGCTATGTGGGAGTCGTTGGTCATGCGCGACGCCTCCCGATGAGAGAGGCGTGTGAGACAGCCCCGGCAATCAGGGCGCTAACAAGATAATCCATCTGCAATCCTTCGCACTGTGTGATCAGGCGAAGGACTTTGCAGTGGTTTTCAGGCGATATCTGTAGAGCTTATCCGGCCGTTACGTGCGAGGTTTCAGCTGCATTTGTACGCTTGCGGCTCAGGACCAAACTGCACAGTGCCGGCAGGAACAACAGCGTCAACACCGTGCCCACCAACACCCCGCCTATCAGCACATACGCCAGCGACGACCAGAACACCGACAGCGTCAGCGGAATGAACGCCAGCGCCGCCGCCAGCGCGGTCAATATCACCGGTCTTGCGCGGCGCACCGTGGCTTCGATGATCGCCTCGCGAATGGCCATGCCGTGTTCCTCGTTCTGGCGGATCTGGTCGGTGAAGATCAGCGTGTTGCGCATCAAAATACCGCCAATGCCGATCAACCCCAGGATGGCGTTGAAGCCGAACGGCTGGTTGAACAGCAGCAAGGTCGGCACCGCACCGATCAACCCCAGCGGGGCGGTGGCGAAGACCATGAACATCACGCCGAACGAGCGCACCTGGAACATGATCACCGTGAGGGTCAGCAGGATCATGATCGGGAACAGCGCCGCCAGGGCGACGTTGGCCTTGGCGCTTTCTTCCACGGGGCCGCCGATGTCGATCTGGTAGCCGGCCGGCAACTTGGCAATCAGCGGTTGCAGGTCTTTGTAGGCGGCCATTTCCACGTCGGGCGGTTGCACGCCGTCGATGATGTCGGCGCGTACTTCCACCGTGGTCGCGCGGTTGCGACGCTTGAGGATGGGCTCCTCCATCACCGCCTGGAAATGCCCGACCTGGGCCAGCGGTACCGAGGTGCCGGCGCTGTTGGTCAGGGTCATGTTGTTGAGGTTACCCAGGTTCTCCCGCTGGTTGCCCTGGGCACGGGCAACAACCGAAACAGTGCGGTTACCTTCGCGCACTTCGGTGATCGGGTTGCCACTGAGCAATGCATTGAGCTGCGACTTGACCTCATTGGGCGTGAAACCCAGCAGGCGCAGACGGTCCTGATCCAACACCAGGCGATAACCGCTGGTGCGCTCGCCCCAATCGAGGAAGGCGTCCTTGGTCAGTCTGTTGGCGGCGACGACTTTGCGCACCTCTTCAGACAGACCGCGCAGTACGTCCACGTTCGGTCCGGAGACACGGAACACCACCGGGAACGGCACTGGCGGGCCGAACAGCAGTTGCGTCACGCGCACCCGTGCCGACGGAAATTCACCCGCCGCGATGCGTTCACGCATACGCAGCTTCAAGGCGTCACGGGCATGGGAGTCCGGGGTCTGCACAATTAGCTTGGCAAAGGCCGGGTCCGGCAGTTCGGGGTTCAGCGACAGGAAAAAGCGTGGCGCGCCGCCGCCCACATAAGTGTCCACCAAGCTGGTTTGCGGTTCTTCCAACAGGGCTTTTTCCAGCTGCGCGGCCACCGCCTCGGTGCTTTTGAACGCACTGCCAGGCGGCATGTACACCTCCAGGATCAGCTCTGAACGGTCGGAGTTGGGGAAGAACTGCTTCTTCACCACCCCCATGCCCAGCCCGCACAGCACAAACGCGGCCACCACCAGTCCGGTGACCAGCCAACGGCCGCGCACGCAGGCCTCCACCAGGCGGCGCAGCTTCTGGTAGTAGCGCCCGGCATAGATCGCGTCGTGGCCACCGGGCACGGGTTTGATCTGCGGTAGCAGTTTCACGCCGAGGTAGGGCGTGAACACCACGGCCACCAGCCAGGACGAAATCAGCGCAAAGCCGACGATCCAGAAGATATTGCCGGCATATTCCCCGGCGCCCGAGCGCGCAAAGCCCACGGGCAGGAAGCCGATGATCGTGACCAGCGTACCGGTCAGCATCGGCGCCGCCGTGGAACTCCAGGCAAAGGTCGCGGCATGGATCCGGTCGAAGCCTTCTTCGAGCTTCACCACCATCATCTCGATGGCGATGATCGCGTCGTCCACCAGCAACCCCAGGGAAATGATCAGTGCGCCCAGGGTGATACGGTCGAACTCGCGCCCGGTGAGCAGCATGATCACGAACACCACCGACAAGGTCAGCGGCACCGCTGCGGCCACCACCAAGCCCACGCGAAACCCCAGGGCCAGCAGGCTGATGACCATCACCACGGCCAGGGCGACAAAGAACTTGAGCATGAATTCATTGACCGCCAGGCTGATGTTCTTCGCCTGGTCGGACACCTTGGCGAAGTTCACGCCCAGGGGCAGGTCGGCCTGGATTTTGGCTTCCTGGGCCTTGAGGCTCTTGTCCAGTTCGAGGCCGTTCCAGTGCTTCTCCATGATCACCCCGAGCATCAGCGCCGGGTCGCCCTGATGGCGAATCCGATAGCTGGGCGGGTCCTCATAACCCCGGCTGACGCTGGCCACATCGGCGATGCGCAGCACGCGGCCGTTGACTTCCAGCGGCACGTTTTCAATCAGCGCCAGGCTGTCAAAAGCGCCGTCGATGCGGATGTAGGCGCGGGCGCCGGCGGTTTCCACGAAGCCCGAAGGAGCCACGGCATTCTGGGCGGCGAGGGCGGCGAAGATCTGGTCGGGCTTGATGCCCAGGGTCGCCAGGCGTTCATAAGAGAACTCGACGAAGATGCGCTGCGCCTGCTCGCCGAGGATATTGACCTTCTTCACCCCCGGCAGGTTGAGGAACCCCTGGCGCAGGTCCTCGGCCATTTGCACCTGTTGCCGATGAGGCAGGTGCTCGGCCTCCAGGGCGTACAGCGCAAAGTAGACGTCGGAATACTCATCGTTGAAGAACGGTCCGATCACGCCCTTTGGCAGTTTCGAGGCTTCATCGCTGAGCTTCTTGCGGGTCTGGTAGAACAGGTCCTGGATCTCGCTGGGCCGCGTGGACTCCTTGTAGGTCATGCGCATCGAGACAAAGCCCGGTTGGGCGATGGTCTCGACGCGGTCGTAGTAATCCAGTTCCTGCAGGCGTTTTTCCAGGCGATCGGCCACTTGCTCCTGCATCTCCTGGGCGGTTGCCCCGGGCCAGGCGGCGGTGATGGTCATGACCTTGACGGTAAACGAGGGGTCTTCAGCGCGCCCCAGCTTGCCGAACGAGAAGATCCCGGCCGCGAGGATCGCGATGATCAGGAACAGCGTGACGGCGCGGTGCTTGACCGCCAGTTCCGAGAGGTTGATGCCGCGCATGCTCAGTGGTCCTGTTTACGGTTGAGGGCCAATTGCTGGGCCGGCAGCAGGCGCACGCTGTCACCGCTGTGCAGCAAATGCGCGCCGAGGGCGACGATGGTCTGGCCGGGCGTCACGCCGCTGTCGAGCAGGGCGTCTTCCTGGCCGAGGCTGGCGACTTTCACCGGGGCGAAGGTGACCTTGTCGTCCGCGCCGATCAGCCACACGCCGGTGCCTTGTCCCGCATCCTGCAACGCGCCGATGGGCACCCGGGTTTGCTGGGCCTGGCCGTTGCCTTGCAGGCGTACGGTGATGGTGGAACCGAGGGCGAAGCGGTCGACGGCGCCGTGCAGCACGTAGCGGGCGCGGTAGGTACGGGTGGTAGGGTCGGCACTGGCGGACAGCTCGCGCAAGGTGGCGGTCACGGCCTGGTCCGGGGCGCCGAAGGGGAAGGCCAGGGCTTTCTGCGAGGCCTGGTCGCGGCTGTTTTCCGGCAGGTTGACGATGGCTTCACGGGCACCGTCATGGGCCAGGCGCGCGACGATCTGCCCTTCGGCGACCACTTGCCCACGGTCGACCCGCACGTCGGTGATGATGCCGTCCCCGTCGGCCTTGAGGATGGAATAGGTGCGCCGGTTTTCGATCTGGCTGGCGTCAGATTGCGCGGCGGCCAGTTCGGCTTCGGCCACCCGCAGGTTGGTTGCCGACTGGTCGAAGATCTGCCGCGACACGGCGCCGGTGCTGGCCAGGCGCTGGTAGCGGTTTTCATCGTCGCGGCGTTGGCGCAGCTGCGCCTGGGCGGCGTTGACGCGGTTCTTCGCCGAACGCAGGGCCAGTTCGAAGTCGCCGATGTCGAGCACCAGCAAGGTGTCGCCACGGGATACGTGCTGGCCCGGGTCTACTTTGCGTTCGATGACCTTGCCGCTGACCCGGAAGCCCAAATCGCTTTCCGTGCGCGCCGCCACCACGCCGGTGTAGGCGCTTTGTTGGGTGCCGGCGGCTTCGACATTGGCCGCCAATACCGGGCGGGGCAGGGGCACTTCGGCGGCGGTGTCGGCCTTGCTGTTGCAGCCGCTAAGGGTGATCAACAGGGCCAGGGGCGTGAGAAGACGCAGGGGGAGAAGGTTCATGACGGGCTCCGGGGGTAACCAGTGGGCAAAAAATTATGGACATAATTTTTTACGCATATTATGGTCGAAATATAAATTAATCCAGCCCCCGGATATTCCCCATGGCAAACGCCCCGGTACCGTCACGCCGCTTGTTGTTTCTACTGGTTGCCCTTACCGCCTTGGGTGAGGTTTCGACCCAATTGATCATTCCCGGCCTTGGCGCTATCGAGCACGCACTGGCGGCGCCAGCGGGTTCGGCATTGCTGGCGTTGTCGGCCTTTGTGGCGGCCTTCGGTCTTGGGCAATTGCTGTTCGGGCCGCTGTCGGACCGTATTGGCCGTCGCCCGGTTCTGATCGGCGGCCTGGTGCTTTACGTGCTGGCGACCTTGTCGATGCTGTTGGTCCACGACATTCACCAATTCATCGCAGCGCGCGTGTTGCAAGGCTTGGGCGCCTGCGCCGCATTGGTACTGGCGCGCACCGTGGTGCGGGATGTGTGGAAAGCCGAGGCGGGGCCTGCACTGGCCCTGACCATGATCGGCATGCTCTACGCCATTGTGGTGGCACCGATGGTTGGTGGCCTGTTGATCAAGCTGTTCGGTTGGCACGCGCCGATCATCCTCGCGCTGGTGATCGGCAGCGTGGTGTTACTGCTGGCCTTGCTGTTCTTTCGCGAGAGCAACCACTTCCTCGATCCCAAAGCCGGCCACTGGCGCACGCTGGGCGGGCAATACCTGGACCTGCTCAAGGGCCGCCAATACCGCGCATTCGCCGTGGCCCTGGCGTGCACCTATGGCGCCATGTTTGCGGTGATTGCCGGTTCTTCGGCCGTGTTCATCAATCTGCTGGGTTTCAGCAGTCTGGAGTACGGCATCAATTTCGGCCTGATCGTGTCGATGCTCATCGTTGGCTCCACCTATACCCGGCGCAACATCATGCGCCTGGGCCCGCAGCGGATTGTGGCGATCGGTGTGACAATGGTGGCTGTCGGCGGCGTGTCCGCCGTGGCCATTTACGAGCTGTTCGGCTTGTCGGTACTTGGCCTGGATGTTCCGATCGCGCTGGTCACCCTTGGCGGTGGCCTGGTGTTGCCGGGCTCGGTCACCGGTGGCGTCATGCCCAATGCGCACCGCGCGGGTCTGGCTGCAGGCTTGATGGGCTTTGCGCAGATGTTCGGCGCCACCTGCAGCGGCGTATTGCTAAGCCAGCTGCGCGATGGCAGTGCCGCGCCGATGATCATCATCCAGGCCTGTTTTGCGGTGACGGCCTTCATCGCGTTTCACCTGCTGCGTCAGCGCCAGGTCAAGGGATTGTCCTATACATAGAACGATCAAGGCCGCTTTTGCCGGCTAGTGCTCACCGGCCAACCGACTTAAGGTGTACTCACTTTGGAGGTACACCATGAAAAAATTGATCGGCATCTACACCAGCCCCCGCGCCCATTGGGTCGGTGATGGCTTCCCGGTGCGCACGCTGTTTTCCTACGACTCGGTGGGCAAGCACATCAGCCCATTCCTGCTCCTGGATCACGCCGGCCCGGCCGATTTCACACCCACCGAACAGCGTCGCGGTGTCGGCCAACACCCGCATCGCGGTTTTGAGACCGTGACCATCGTGTATGACGGCGAGGTCGAACACCGCGACTCCACCGGTGCCGGCGGCAAAATCGGCCCTGGCGACGTGCAATGGATGACGGCGGCCAAGGGCATCATCCACGAGGAGTTCCATTCCGAAGACTTCGCCCGTCGCGGCGGCGCCTTGGAGATGGTGCAACTGTGGGTCAACCTGCCCGCCAAGGACAAAATGGCCGACGCCGGTTACCAGACGATTGTCGACGGCGACATCCCTGTGTTGCCCCTGGCTGACGGCGCAGGGCACCTGCGCCTGATCGCCGGTGAGTTTGCCGGTGCCCGGGGCCCGGCGCGCACCTTTACGCCTATCGACGTCTGGGACTTGCGCCTCAACGCCGAAAAACCGGTCACCCTGGACCTGCACGCCGGCCGTAACACCGCGCTGGTGATCCTGCGCGGCACGGTGCTGGTCAACGGCGAAGAAGTCGCACGCCAAGGCCAATTGGCGCTGTTCGAGCGTGATGGTCGCCAGCTCACCCTGGAAGCCAACGACGACGCCAAGGTGCTGCTGCTCAGCGGCGAGCCGATCGACGAGCCCATCGTCGGCCACGGCCCGTTTGTGATGAATACCGAGCAGGAGATCCACCAGGCGTTCGAGGACTTCCACTCGGGCAAATTCGGCCAGATGCACGCCTGACCGCTCACCGTAAAACCCTGTAGGAGCCGGCTTGCTGGCGATAGCATCAGCGCGGTGTAACTCATACACCGAGGCGTCTGCATCGCAGGCAAGCCAGCTCCCACATTTTGTTTCCAGCGTTTTCATTTCATGCGATCTTCTCGGCATGTCCCCTGGAGCCGCCTGGATGCCCTCATTTATCGCTGAACACCCGATGCTGTGCGCCCTGGCGCTGATCTTTATCGACATCGCCGTGTGGCGCCTCATCTCCGTCAACCTCGCCAGCTGGAAGCTCGCCGCACGCCTGGCGATCTTCGCCGTGTACAGCGCCGTGCTGTTCAACGACGGCATGAACCCCATGCAAATGGCGCCCTATGCCGACAACACGGCCTTGCACCTGGCGGCCACGGCCTTGCAGATCGGCTGGTGGCTGTTCGCGGCACGCACCCTCACGGTGTTGCTCGGCACGGTCATGATGCAGCGGGTCGGCCACACCGGGCGGTTGTTGCAGGACCTGGTGGGCGCGGTGATCTTCCTGATCGCCATCATTGCCGCCATGGCCTACGTGCTCGACCTGCCGGTCAAGGGCGTGCTCGCCACCTCCGGCGCGGTGGCGATCATCGTCGGCCTGGCCTTGCAAAGTACCCTCAGCGACGTGTTCTCCGGGATCGTCCTCAACACCACCAAGCCTTATCAGATCGATGACTGGATCTCCATCGACGGCACCGAAGGCCGGGTTACCGACATCGATTGGCGCGCCACGCGTCTGCAAACCTCCCAGGGCAGCCTGGCGGTGATCCCCAATTCCCTGGCGGCCAAGGCCAAGATCATCAACTTTTCGCGTCCGGCCGATATGTTCGGTTTGTCGGTCAGCCTGCAAGTCAGCCCTCATGCGCGCCCGCAAATCGTGATCGAGGCGCTGGAGCGGGCGATGCAGGGTTGCCGGCCGCTGCTGGCCAAACCGGCGCCCAGCGTGGCGTTCAAGACCTCTGCCAGTGGTGGCGTCGAGTACGAAATCAGTGGTTTCGTGCCGACCATGACCCTCAAGCGCGAGGTGCGCAATCAGCTGTACGACCTGGCGTTCCGGCACTTGCAGGCAGCGGGGGTGGGGCTGTTGTCGGCCACTGAAAGCAGTGCACCGCCGGCCATGTCTGCGGCGCGGGCGTTGCTGGAGCGTTCGTCGATCTTCTCCACCTTGCGCCAGGAAGAAAAAGACACCTTCAGCCAGAACATGACCCTGCACACCTACCGCACCGGCGAGATGATCTTGCCGGCCGGGGAGGTCAGCGATCACTTGTTCATTGTCGAGTCCGGCGTGGTCTCGGTGATGCTGATCAAGGGCGGCCATAAGTTTGAGGCCGGGCGCATGGGGCCGGGGGAGGTGATTGGCGAGGCGGGGATCTTGTCGGACCAGGCCGCGCTGGCGGATTTTTCGGCGAAGACCTTTTGCACCCTGTACCGCATCGAGAAGGAATACTTGAAGCCGTGCCTGGACGCGCGCCACGACATCAGCGAGGCGATGAAGGCGTTGCTCGATTTCCGCGTGCACGCCGCGCAGGCCCTGACCCAGGAGGCGCCGGTGGTGCCGGTGAAGAAGGGCTTCCTGCAGTGGCTGCGCCAACGCGGCTTGTGAGGGCCAAAACCGACTAACCTGCATTTTTCGCACGTTACCCCACGCAATAAATCGTTTGTCCAACGGCTGGCCGATGACAAAACTGCATGTCACTCGGATAACAACAACGTTGGGCGAACCACATGCAACTCGAGCGCAATTTTTTCAACGGTCAATTTGTCGAACCTGCCAGCGACGCGCTGATCGCCGTCTACAACCCGGCCACCGAAACCCTGGTGGGCCACGTCAGCGCGGCCACCGCCGATGAGGCGATTGCCGCCGTCGACGCCGCCGCCATCGCCCAGAAAACCTGGGGCAAGCTCACCAGTATCGAACGCGCCGAACACCTGCGGGCCTTTGCCGATGCTCTGGACGCTTGCGCCGAAGCCATCGGCACGGCCCTGGCCAGCGAGTCGGGCAAGAGCGTCAGCGACGCCAGCAACGAAGCGCGCTACGCCGCCCAGATCACCCGTTACCACGCCGAATGGGCGCGCCGTATCGAAGGCGAGATCATCCCCAGCGATACCCCGGACGAAAACCTGTTCCTGCAACGCGAGCCGATTGGCGTCGTGGCCTGCCTGATTCCGTTCAACTACCCGGTCTACACCCTGCTGCGCAAGATCGCCCCGGCGTTGATCGCGGGCAATACCGTGGTGGTGCGCCCGAGCAACAACACGCCGCTGTCGGCCTTCGAGATTGCCCGCGCGGTGGTCAAGGCCGGCATTCCGGCAGGCGTGATCAATATCCTGACCATGGACCACGGCACCGCTGCCAGCGTCTGCACCCACAAAGCGGTGGGCCTGATTACCCTCACCGGTAGCGTGAATGCCGGGCGCATCGTGCTGGATTACTGCAAGGCCAACATCGCCAAGCCGTCCCTGGAACTGGGCGGCAAGACCCCGGCGATCATCGAAGCCGACGCCGACCTGGAAAAGGCCGCCAGCGCCATCGTCGCCTCCAAGACCACCCACTGCGGCCAGCTCTGCACGGCGGTGGAGCGTGTCTACGTGCACGAGGCTGTCTATGAAAGGTTCCTGGACTTGCTGAAAACAAAGATCAGCGCGGTGAAGTTCGGCGATCGCGCAACCGACGCCAGCCTGATGGGCCCGCTGGTCAACGCCAGTTCGCAAAAGAATATCCACGCCATGGTCGAGCGCGCCGTCGCCGCCGGTGCTGTACTGGAAACAGGCGGCGTGCTGCCCGAGGGTCCGGGCCATTTCTACCCGCCGACCCTGCTCAGTGGCTGCCGCCAGGACATGGAAATCATTAGGGAAGAAATCTTCGGCCCGGTGTTGCCGGTGCTCAAGTACCGCGACATCGATGAAGCACTGGCCATGGCCAACGACCATCAGTTCGGCCTGTCGTCGGTGCTCTACACCGAGAACTACCGCACGGCGATGAAAGTGGCGAATGCCATTGAGGCCGGCGAGTTGTACGTCAATCGCACCCCGGCCGACCCTTACCAAGGGTTCCACGCCGGTTGGAAGCGCTCAGGGCTGGGCGGCGATGACGGTAAGCACGGGATGCTTGAATTCACCCAGACCCGCTTGGTGGTCATGAAGTACTGATCCACGAACACCTGCTGCACCTTCAATAAAAACAATTATCAGGGCACCCGCGCATCGGGTGCCTGAGGTCCACACGATGTCCAAGCCTGCACCCGTTGCCCAGGTTTCCGTTGCCGTGTCCGCGGCAAACAGCGACAAAGCCAGTCGCTACGTCCAATTGCTGTTGCTGGTACTGGCCGCCGGGGCGATCTACCCGATCCTCTACCTGCGCCAGGTCTACCAGACCACCATGCTGGAAGTGTTCCACATCAACCACAGCGAGCTGGGCTACCTGTACTCCATGCTGGGCACGATCTTCCTGCTCAGCTACCTGCCCAGCGGCTGGCTGGCCGACCGTTTGCCACCGCGTTTCCTGATCTTCTTCTCCCTGGTCGCCACCGGCGCACTGGGCCTGTGGTACGCCAGCGTGCCGTCGATGACCGGCCTGATGATCATCTTCGGCAGCTGGGGCCTGACCACCGGCCTGACGTTCTGGGCCTCGGTGCTCAAGCGCGTGAAGATGATTGCCCACCACACCGAACAGGGCCGTTTCTTCGGCATCCTCGACGGCGGCCGTGGGTTGGTGGAAGCCTTGCTCGCCACCGTCGCCCTGGGCTTGTTCGCCTACGCCACCGAGACCCGCAGCGAGTCGGCCGCCGAAGGCTTCAAGCATGTGGTGTACATGTACTCGTTCATCTGTATCGCCATCGGCTGCGGCCTGGTGCTGCTCAAGGACCCCAAGTCCCTGGCCGAGACCGCCGCGGTGGAGAAGGGCAAGTTCAACCTGATCGCCGACCTGACCACCCTGGCGAAAATCCCCGAGCTGTGGCTGGTGACCGCCATCGTGTTCTGTGGTTACCACATGTTCTGGGCCACCTACAGCTTCTCCGACTACCTGCAAGGCAGCGGCATGACCGCCGTGATGGCCGGCACCATCACCACCATCAAGCTGTGGATGCGCCCCATCGGCGGCATCGGTGGCGGCTGGCTGGGGGACAAGTTCTCGAACATCTCGGTGCTGATCGTCGCCCTGGCGCTGGTGACCCTGGCGATGGTCGGGCTGATCGTGTTCCCGGCGTTCAACAGCCTGGGCCTGCTGATCGGCACCGTGATCTTCATCGGCCTGATGACTTACGCGATCCGTGGCCTGTACTGGGCGATCCTCGACAGCTGTGACATCCCGCTGCGCATCACCGGGCTGGCCATCGGCATCGTCTCGGTGGTGGGTTATCTGCCCGACACGTTTATCCCGCTGATCAATGGCTACCTGACCGACGCCTACCCGGGCAAGGCCGGTTACAACCTGTATTTCGGCTACATCGCCTTCATCGGCGTGCTCGGCACCCTCGCGGCCCTGACCCTGCGCGCTCGAATCAACCGTAAAAAATTCAACCAGACAGGTGCCTGAGATGAAAATCGTCGCCCTTGAAACCCATATCGTTGCCGTTCCACCGCCGCACATCGGCGGCATGTACTGGCTGTTCGTCAAGCTCAAGACCGACTGCGGCATCGAAGGCGTCGGCGAGATCTACGCCGCCACCTTCGGCCCCAAGGCCATGCTGCCGATCATCGAGGACGTGTTCGAGCGCTACCTGCTCAACCATGACCCGCACCACATCGAGCGTTTCTTCCGCCAGGCCTACTCCAGCGGTTTCACCCAGCGCCCGGACCTGACCATGATGGGTGTGGTCAGCGGCCTGGAAATGGCCTGCTGGGACATCATCGGCAAGGCGGCGAACAAGCCGGTCTACGAACTGCTCGGCGGCAAGGTCAACGAGCGCCTGCGCTCCTACACCTACCTGTACCCGGTCAACAGCAAGGGTGAGTACGACTACGACGACCCGGACCTGGCGGCCGAGTGCGCCATCGAGAACATGAACAAGGGCTTCACCGCCGTGAAGTTCGACCCGGCCGGCCCGTACACCGCGTACTCCGGTCACCAGATCTCGCTGGAAGTGCTGGAGCGCTGCGAAACCTTCTGCCGCAAGATCCGCGAAGCAGTGGGCGACAAGTGCGACCTGCTGTTCGGTACCCACGGGCAGATGGTGCCGTCGTCGGCGATCCGCCTGGCCAAGCGCCTGGAAAAATACGACCCGCTGTGGTTCGAAGAACCGGTGCCGCCAGGCCAGGAAGACGCCATGGCCCAGGTCGCGGCCAAGACCAGCATCCCGATTGCCACCGGTGAGCGCCTGACCACCAAGTACGAATTCTTCAAGCTGCTGCAAGCCGGTGGCGCGTCGATCCTGCAGATGAACGTGGCGCGCTGCGGCGGGCTGCTGGAAGCCAAGAAGATCGCGAGCATGGCCGAGGCCTACTACGCGCAGATCGCCCCGCACCTGTACAACGGGCCGATTGGCGCGGCCGCCAGCTTCCAGTTGGCCACTTGCACGCCGAATTTCCTGATCCAGGAAAGCATCATGACCTGGGGCGGGTTTCATGCCGAAGTCCTCACCAAGCCGCTGCAATGGGAGGACGGCTACATCATCCCGTCCACCGAGCCGGGCCTTGGGGTGGAGCTGAACATGGACGTGGTGCGCAAACACACGCCGTACACCGGCGAGCGCCTGCACCTGCAAATGGCGCCCACACCAGCTGACGTGAAAGACACTTCGCCCGCCAAGGGCTAAAAAAAACGACTACGCGGTAACCGTGAATGACATATGACTACATCATCGCCGGGGCTGGCGCCGCAGGCTGCGTGCTGGCCAACCGGCTGTCCGCCTCGGGCGAACACTCCGTGTTGCTGCTGGAAGCGGGTGGCAAGGACAGCTCCTGGTGGTTCAAGATCCCGGTCGGTTTCGCCAAGATGTATTACAACCCGACCTTCAACTGGATGTACTACAGCCAGCCGCAAAAGCAGCTGGCCGACCGTGCCATCTATGCTCCACGGGGCAAGGTGCAGGGCGGTTCGGGCTCGATCAACGCCATGATCTATGTGCGTGGCCAGGCCCACGACTTCAATGATTGGGCGGCCAACGGCAACGACGGCTGGGGCTTCAAAGACGTACTGCCGTACTTTCGCAAGCTGGAAAACCACCCGCTGGGCGACACCGAATACCACGGCAGCAGCGGCCCCATCAGCATCACGCCGATGAAGGGCCAGACCCATCCAATCTGCGACGTGTTCCTCAAGGGCTGCGAGCAACTGGGCTATGCCCACAGCGACGACTTCAACGGCCCGAACTTCGAAGGCGCCGGCCTGTATGACGTCAACACCCGCAACGGCGAGCGCAGTTCCAGTAGCTTTGCGCACCTGCACCCGGCGCTGGGGCGCTCCAACCTGACGGTGGAGTTGCATGCCCTGGTCGACCGCGTGTTGTTCGACGACCAACAGCGCGCCACCGGCATTGCCGTGACCCAGCACGGCGTGAGCCGCACCTTCACTGCGCGCAAGGAAGTGATTCTCTGCGCTGGCGCGGTAGACACGCCGAAGATCCTGCAACTGTCCGGCGTGGCCGATCAGCAGCTGCTGGCCGAGCACAATATTCCGCTGGTCAAGCACCTGCCGGCCGTGGGTGAAAACCTGCAGGACCACCTGTGTGCCAGTTATTACTACAAGGCCAATATCCCGACCTTGAACGATGAGCTCAGCTCACTGTTCGGCCAGTTCAAGCTGGGCCTCAAATACCTGTTCACCCGCAAGGGCGCACTGGCGATGAGCGTCAACCAGGCCGGTGGTTTCTTTCGCGGCAACGAAGAGCAGAAAGACCCGAACCTGCAGCTGTACTTCAACCCGCTGTCGTACCAGATCCCGAAAAACAACAAGGCCAGCCTCAAGCCCGAGCCGTATTCCGGCTTCCTGCTGTGCTTCAACCCGTGCCGGCCGACCAGCCGGGGCACCATCCGCATCGCCTCGAAAAACCCGCGTGATGCGGCGCTGATCGACCCCAACTACCTGAGCACCCAGAAGGACATCGACGAGGTGATCCAGGGCAGCCGGTTGATGCGCAAGATCATGCAGGCGCCGGCGCTCAAGGGCATCACCGTGGCCGAAGTCTTGCCGGGCGCGGCGGTGCAGACCGACGAAGAAATGCTGCAATACTTCCGCGAGAACAGCGGCTCGATCTACCACCTGTGCGGCTCCTGCGCCATGGGCTCGGACCCGCAGGTGTCGGTGGTGGACAAGCGCTTGAAGGTGCACGGGCTGGAGGGGTTGCGCATCGTCGATGCGTCGATCTTCCCGAACGTGACCTCGGGCAACACCCACGCGGCGGTGTTGATGGTGGCAGAGAAGGGCGCCGACCTGATCCTGCAAGACGCCGGCTAACCCGTCGCCCTGTGGGAGCTGGCTTGCCTGCGATGGGGCCCTCAAATCATGTGTTGATTTTGCGGACGCCATCGCCGCGGTGCGACGATTCGACAAGCCGGGCTCCTACAAATCCCAGGGCATCACCTCTCTCTGTGGGAGCTGGCTTGCCTGCGATGAGGCCCTCAAATCATGTGTTGATTTTGCGGACGCCATCGCCGGCAAGCCGGGCTCCTACCGGTCAGGTGGCTTGTGTGGTCAGCGGGGTGGGGCGCTGCATCACATGGCTCAAACTCATGATGATCAACGGCGTCAGCAACGCCACGTAGGCGTTATCAACCCCCCACGGGTTCCCCGCCAGAAACCATCCCACCGTCGCCACCAATGACGCAATGATGCTCAGGAACGCCCCCGTCGCTGTGCCAAACCGTGGTGCATAGAACACCAGCAACACCAGCACTGCCAGGGACGCGCGCAGGGCTTTGCCGAGGAAGGCGATCATCAGCACCTTGTCCGAGGTCAGCGCCAGGGCAATGGGCAGCAAACCCACTGCAATCGTCGCCAGGCGCACGAAGCGCAGGTTCTTCACGTCGCTTTTTTCCGGGTTGAACCACGGCTCGTAGAAGTCGCGTAGCAACAACGTCGCCGAGCCCATGCTCACCGCCGAAATGGTGCCGAACAGCGAACCGGCAAGGCCCGCCACCACCAGGCCTGCGGTCAGTTGGTCCATGCTGGCGATCAGGCTGGGAAAGGCTTGCAGCGAATCCACCTGGGGAAACAGCACCGCGCTGCACATCCCAATCAACGCCGCGCCGATACCAAACGGCACCATCAGTACCGCCACATAGAAACACGCCCGCTGGGCCTTGCCGGCATGGCTCACGGTGTTGACTGCCTGGATCACGTACTGGGTGGAGAAGATCGAACCGATGCCGGCGATCATCCACGCGATGATCTGGCCCCAGCCCACAGTGGTCCACTCAAACATGCTGGCCGGCAACTGCGCCTGCAACTGACCGATGCCGCCCACCTGCTTAAGGCCGAACCACAGTGCCAGGCCAACCCCCAGGTACTTGAGCGCCGCGTGCACGAAGTTGGTGTAAATCACCGAGCGCATGCCACCGATGCTCACGTACACCACCGAGACCACGCCGACGATGACGATGGCCAGGGTGCGGTCCACCTGCATCACGCTCGCCAACACCGCGCCGCCGCTGGCGTAGATCGACACGGCGACGATCTCCAGGGCAAAAATGGTGATGATGGACGTGGCAAAGCGCGTGCGCTGGCCGTAGTTGCGCGAGAGCACGCCGGAGATGGTGTTGTCGCCCAATTCCTTGTACTTGCGCGCCAGCAGCCAGGCGAACAATACAAAACCCAAGGCCAGGGCAAACAGGTTCCACGCGGCCGACAAGCCAACCTTGAACCCGGTCTGCGCGGTACCAATGCTCACCGCCGTGCCGATGAACTCCGAGAGCATCAGGAAGCCGATCAAAAAGGCCGGAAAATGCCCGCCACCGGTGGTGTAGTTGGTAGCACTGCGCGAGTGCCGACGCACGCCGTAGCTGATCAGCGCGAGGCTGAGCATGTACAGGCCGGTGATGGACAGGACGATCCAGGAGGAATGGGAGGGCATGGTTATACTCTTTAGGTATTTTTATAATTGGCGCTAGTTTCACCCCTCTGTTTTGTTGGCGTCTAATATCAAGTGAGTATCAGGTGATACCCACCAGGTATGTAGGAGCCGGCTTGCCGGCGATGGGTCCCTCGAATCTTCTGCCGGCCTTGCGGACGCCATCGCCGAATGCCCGGTGCATCACCTCTCTCTGTGGGAGCTGGCTTGCCTGCGATGGGGCCCTCGAATCTTGCGTAGACCTTGCGGGCGTCATCGCCAGTAAGCCGGCTCCTACAGATCCCGGCGTATCGCAACCCATCGATGGGCATGCTGGGTTTACCAGCCGCGCAAGCGTTCCCACACTTCTACGTCGCCACTCTCCAACACCGCGTTGTAACTGCCGAACTGCGCCCCTGTGGCACACGCATGGTTCGGCAAAATCCGCAGGCGTGTCCCCAGTGGAAACTGTGCAACCACCTCCGCCCCGTGCCCCTGGAACCGCGCCACACCGTGCTCCTGATTGGCACTGCTCAACAGCAACCCATCGATCAGCTCACCGGCCTCGTCACACACTTGGCCATAACCAAAATCGCGCTTCTGCGTTTGCGTGCCACGGTCCCGGCTCATCGCCATCCAGCCTGCATCGGTGATGATCCAGCCTTTTTCCGGCTGGTGGCCAATCACCGTCGTCAGCACGCTCAGGGCCAATTCATCGGTGCGGCATACGCCGATGTTGTGCATCACCAGGTCGAAAAACGCATACACACCAGCACGCAGTTCGGTGACGCCTTCCAGGCTCACCGCCGACAGCGCAGTCGGCGTGGAGCCCACGCTCACCTGTCCACAACGCATCCCGGCGGCACGAATGCACTCGGCCGCTTCCACGCAGCGGGAGCGCTCCAGTTCGGCGATGGCCTGTAAGGCCTCGGGCGTGTCCAGCCCGTAACTTTCACCCGCATGGGTCAGCACACCCACCAGGCTGTCGCCTAGCACGCGGGCAATCTCCAGCAAGACGGGATCCTGCGGTTTGACCCCGGAGCGATGGCCGTCGCAATCGATCTCGATCATCACCGCAAAGGTTTCGCCCTGTTCGCGGCCGAAATCGACAATCGCCTGGGCCCCGGCGAGGCTGTCGGTGATCAGCGTCAAGGTACAACCGCGACGGCGCAGTGCCAGGGCCTGAGGCAGCTTATGCGGTGCCATCGCCACTGCGTAGAGAATGTCAGGGATGCCCAGATCAAAAAAATACTCGGCTTCCTTGAGGGTCGACACCGTGATGCCTCGGGCGCCCGCCGCGATTTGTGCAGCCACCACCTGGGCACACTTATGGGTTTTGACATGCGGACGTAACTGCACGCCCAGGGCGTCGGCCCTTTGCTGCATACGCTGGAGATTGCGCTGCATTTTCACGGTATCAATCAGTGCGGCAGGGGTGTCCATGGTTGAAGCTCCACGATAGGGGGCAGGGTCGAAATTGACGCCCTGTCCAGGACTGGATATGTTGTCTTGCATGAAAAAGACCTCGCTTGAAGAAACCACCCTGATCAGCCAGCTCGAACAGATCGCCGAAGGCTTGAGCCAAACCTTCAGCCCGTTCTGCGAAGTGGTGCTGCACGACTTGCGCGACCCGCAGCACGCGATCCTGGCCATCCACAACAACCTCTCGGGCCGTGCGCCGGGCGATCCGGCCACCGAGCTGGGCCTGGCGCGCATCGCCGACCCCGAGTACCCGCAAATCATTGCCAACTACCAGAACCAGTTCAGCGATGGCCGCCAGGTCAAAAGCACCTCCATCGGCATCAAGGACGCCAGCGGCCAATACGTGGCGGCCCTGTGCATGAACGTCGACCTGTCGTTGTTCCGTGGCTTGCAGGGCCTGCTTGAACAGTTCGGCTCGGTGAGCGGCGACAAGCCCGGCGAATCCCTGGACCCGTCCGGGGCCGACGCCATCCGTGCGCGCATCGACCAATTCGCCGCACGCCTGGCCACCACCCCGCGAGCCCTCAAGGCCGCAGACCGGCGCCTGCTCATGCAGGAGCTCAAGGACTCCGGGTGCATGGACGTGCGCCGGGCCATGGAGACCGTGGCCTCGCACCTGGGCGTGTCGCGCGCGGCGGTCTACACCTACGCCAAGTAGCGCGCCACCGCTTCAATTTCTACCAAGTACCCATGATGCAACTCCGGCACCGGCACCACCGCCCGTGCCGGCCGATGCTCGCCCAGCGCGGCGGCGTACACGCGATCGAATTCCGGCCAGTGCCGAACCCCGGCCACATACACCGTGACCTTCACCAGGTCCTGGGGCGTGCCGCCGGCGGCCTGCAAAATTGCCAGCAGGTTATCCAACGCCAGCTGGGCCTGTTCGGCAAACGGGGCCGACAAGTTATGGCGCCCGTCGGGGCTCACCGGCAATTGCCCGGAGATGTACAGCGTGCCGTTGTGGCTGGCGGCCTGGGAATAATGGCCGGCAGGCGGCGACGCGTTTGGGGTGTGATGCAGAGTCATAGTGGTCTCAAGCAAGGGAGGGAAGGGGAGCCGGTTGAGGCTGTTCGTCGGGTGTGGTGCTGCCGATCACTGCCGTGGCCACGCCACAGCCGAACACGTTGGTGGCGGTGCGGCCCATGTCCAGGATCGGGTCCACTGCCAGGATCAGCAGCAAACCGGCTTCCGGCAGGCCCACCATCGGTAAGCCGGCCGCGAGCACCACCAGCGAGCCACGGGCCACGCCGGCCGTGCCTTTGCTGATCACCAGCAAGGTCAGCAGCACCATCACCTGGTGGCCGAAGCTCATGTCGATGCCGTAGGCCTGGGCGATGAACATCACGATAAAGGCCTGGTACATCATCGAGCCGTCGAGGTTGAACGAGTAACCCAGGGGCAGTACAAAACTGGTCACGCGCTTGGGCGAGCCGAAGTTGTCGAGTGCGGCGATGGTCTTGGGGTAGGCCGCCTCGCTGCTGGCCGTGGAGAACGCCAACAACACCGGGCTGCGCAGCAAATGCAAAAGGCGCTTGAAGCGCGCGCCCAGGGCGATGTAACCAGCGCCGCCGATCACCAGCCAGAGCAGCGCCAGGCCGAGGTAGAACTGCGCGATCAACTTGCCGAAGCTCACCAGCATGCCCAGCCCGTACAGGCTGATGGTGGCGGCGATGGCCGCAAACACCGCGAGCGGCGCCACCCACATTACGTACTCGGTGATGCGGAACATCACCTGGGTCAGCTCTTCAAGTACGTTCAGGATGCTCGACTTGCCCTGGCCTTTGACAAACGCCAGGCCCGCACCGAAGAACAGCGAAAACACCACGATCTGCAGCACCTCGTTATTGCCCATGGCCTCGACGATGCTGCGCGGGAACACATGGGACAAAAAGCCCGAGAGGTTGAAGCTGGCGGTGTTCAAACCACTGGCGCCGCTGGTGGGCGTATTCAGGCCAAGCCCCACGCCGGGCTGGAACAGGTTGGCCAGCAGCAGCCCGATCAGCAGCGACACCACCGAGGCCAGTAGGAACCAGCTCATCGCCTTGAGGCCCACACGACCAATGGCGCCGCTGTCGGCCATGCTCGCGACCCCGCTGATCAGCGTGGCCAGCACCAGCGGCGCGATCACCATCTTGATCAGGCGCAGGAACACATCGGTCACCAGGTTGAAGTAACCGGCGAGGGTCTTGGCGGTGTCGGCGTCGAGTTGCGCATGCAACACGGCTCCCACCAGTACACCCAGGAGTATCGCAATCACGATGGCCCGGGCCAGGTAACGGTTTTTCATAAGCACCTCTTGTTGTTGAGGCCCGGGGCACGCCCGGGCGTTTTTTATCGGCGGCAGTTTTCAGCAGGCAAAGCGGGGCCGTCAGCGCCTCGGCGGGCGCTTTTCGGCCATTAATCAGGTGTGTGCGGGGTGCGGGTCAGCCTTGTAGCAGGCTCGCGTATTTTTCGATGTCGACGTTGCCACCGGTGACGATGATGCCCACGCGCTGGCCCTTGAACCGGCCGTTGGCATTGCGCAAGGCCGCCAGGCCCAGGCAACCGGTGGGCTCTACCACCATCTTCATGCGCTGCATGAAGAAGCGCATGCCGTCCACCAGTTGCGCGTCGGACACCGTGAGGATGTCGTTCACCTGGTCACGGATGATCGGGAACGTATGCTCCCCCAGGTGCTGGGTCTGGGCGCCGTCGGCAATCGTGGCCGGGGTCTCGATGTGCACGATGCTGCCCGTCTGGAATGAACGCTGGCCGTCATTGCCGGCCTCGGGTTCGACGCCGTACAGCAGGCAATCCGGCGCCAGGGCGCGGGTCGACAGCGCGGTGCCCGAGAGCATGCCGCCACCGCCCAGGCCAACGAACAGCGCGTCCAGAGGGCCGGTGAATTCCAGCAGTTCCTTGGCGGCGGTGCCTTGGCCGGCGAGCACGTCGGGGTGGTCGTAGGACGGGATCAGGGTCATGCCGTGCTCTAGCGCCAGGGTCCGGCCGATCTGCTCGCGGTCTTCAGTGACGCGGTCGTAGAACACCACGCTGGCCCCGTATTCACGGGTGGCTGCGACCTTGGCTGCCGGCGCATCGGTGGGCATGACGATGGTCGCCGGCATCTGCAGCAGGCGCGCGGCCAAGGCGATGCCCTGGGCGTGGTTGCCGGAAGAGAACGCCACCACCCCGGCCTTGCGCTGCTGCTCGTCAAAGCGCGAGAGGGCATTGAACGCGCCGCGAAACTTGAACGAGCCGGTGCGTTGCAGGTTCTCGCACTTGATGAACACCTGGGCGCCGGTCTCGGCATCCAGGGTGCGCGAGGTGAAGACCGGCGTGCGATGGGCAAAGCCTTCCAGGCGCTGGGCGGCGGCGATGACGTCGTGGTAGGTGGACAGTTGCATGGGACGGACCTCTGGAAAAGTACCCGGGCACGGAAGCCCTGTTGTCTATGTTTGGATAAAATATCCATATCAAGACAAATTGTAAAGTTCCGTCTGTCACATGCGCTTTGGCCTCAGTGGCCCACCAGTTCCTCCAGCAACTGTTCCTTGTAGCCTTGCAGCACCGGCGAGGCACGGTCCCGTGGGTGGGGCAGGTCGACGCGGATTTCATGCTTGATCCGCCCGGGGTGGGCGTCCATCACAATCACCCGGTCACCCAGGTACAGCGCTTCTTCGATGTCGTGGGTCACCATGATCACCGTGCAGCGCTGCTGCACCCAGATGCGTTGCAGCTCCCGTTGCAGGTGCACGCGGGTCAACGCATCCAGGGCGCCCAGGGGTTCGTCCAGCAGCAACACCTTGGGCTTGTTGATCAGCGCCCGCGCGATTGCCGCACGTTGTGCCATGCCACCGGAGAGTTGATGGGGATAGGCGTTCTCGAAGCCGCTGAGGTTCACCAAGGCAATATGCTCGGTCACCAAACGGCTTTTTTCGGCCTGGGGCAGAGTGTGGTTTTTCAGGGCCAGGGCGATGTTCTGGCTGACGGTCATCCACGGGAACAGGCGGTGATCCTGGAACACAATGCCGCGCTCCAGGCCTGTGGCAGCAATGCGCTTGCCGTCCAGCAGAATATCGCCCTGATACTCGGCTTCCAGCCCGACGATCAGACGCAGCAAGGTGGATTTACCGCAGCCACTGGCGCCGACAATGCTGATGAACTCCCCCGGGCGCACGTCGAGGTGGATGTCCTGCAACACCGGCAGGTCGCGGCCTTCGATGCGATAGGCCTTGTTCAGGCCGCGAATCTGCAGGGCGCCGGTCTGCACGTGCTGGTGGAGGGTGTGGTGGGCAATGGCATTCATATCGGGACCTTTCAACGGAGGTTGCGCCAGCGCAACAGGTGGCGGCTCAGCAGGGTGAACAACAGGGTCATCAAGTAGCCGAGCAAACCGATGCACAACACGCTCAGCACGATCACCTCCATGCGCGAACCGGCTTCGGCGTTCATCATCAAGTTGCCCAGGCCGGCGCCGGAGGACAGGAACAGCTCACTGCCGATCGCCGTGACCCAGGCAAATGCCAGGGCGTGCAATACGCCGGTGGCGATGCTCGGCAGTGCGGCCGGCAACAGCACCTGGGTGAACTGTTGCAGCGGCGTCAGCCCCAGCACCTGGCCGACTTCACGGTAGCGGCGCTCCACATGGCTGAAGCCTTGATAGGTGTTGAGCACCATCGGGTAAAACGCCGCGAGGCTGACGATCAGCACCTTGGAGAACTCGCCGTTGCCGAACCACATGGCAATCAGCGGGATCCAGCCGAGCATCGGCACCTGGCGAATCGAATGGAACAGCGGGCCGATCAAGCGGTTGGCCACGCCTGACAGCGCCATCAGCACCCCCAGCGTCACGCCGAACAAAATGCCCAGCACCAGGCCGGTGCTGGTGCGCGCCAGGCTGGCCAGCAGGTTGACCAGCAACTCGCCGTTGCCGAGCATTTCCCACAGCGCCGAGCCAATCGCCGACAGCGGCACAAACGCATACGCGCCTGCCGCGTTTTGGCGCGAGGCGTATTCCCAGGCCAGGATCAACAGCAGCGGCAGCAACAGGCCGCGTGATTTTTTCAACAAGGGCAGCATGGGGAACTCCTAGCGGGTCTGCCAACGGAACAGGCGTTGTTCGAGGCGTCGAAAGCCGTAGTCGAGGCCGAAGCCGATCACTCCGGTGACCACCACGCCGACCATCACCACATCGATGCGCAGCATCTGCCGGGCCATTTCGATCATCTGCCCCAGGCCACTGTCGGCCGCCAGCAACTCAGTGGCCACCAGCACCACCCAGGCGCGGGTCAGGCTGATGCGAAAACCGGTGATGATCGGCGGCGCAGCGGCGGGCAGGGCCACCAGGCGTACAAAGCTCGGCCAGCGCAGGCGGTACACATCGGCCACTTCAAAGTAACTGCGCGGGATGCCGCGCACGCCTTCGCCGGCCGCCAGGGCCACCGGGAAAAACGCGGTCTTGGCGACGATGATGATCTTGAAGGTTTCATCAATGCCGAACAGCAGCACAAACATCGGGATCAACGCGATGCTCGGGATCTGGCGCAGGGTGTGAAACAGCGGGCCGCAATACGCCTCGACGTTTTTCGACAGCGCCATCAGCACGCCAAAGGCCAGGCCGCACAGCGAGCCGATGCCAAACCCCAGGCCCAGGCGCGACAGGCTGTTGCCCAGGTGGTCGAGCAGTTCGCCGCTGGCAAGCAGGGCTTCAAAGGTTTGCAGCACCTGGGCCGGTGGTACCAACAGGTTGCGCGGGAAGATGGCGAGGTGCGCCACCAGGGCCCAGGCGAACAGCAGGGCCAGGGGTGAGATAAGCCAGGTGAGGGGGCGGAGTCGGCGCATGGCAGGTCTTAATTCAGCTGAATACCCGACAGCTATCGCAAGACATGTGCCATGTACGAATCCCGAACACCCTGAAGATCCCCTGTAGGAGCTGGCTTGCTAGCGATAGCGATGTTCCGGTCGACATCATGGTTGGCTGTGCCGCCGCCATCGCTGGCAAGCCAGCTCCTACAGTGGATCTTCAGGGAGATGGGTTGATGCCTGGGCAGCAGAAGGGTGCTGCTGGAGCAGCACCCCTTCAGCAGTCGCCTCAGAAGTCGTAGCTCACACTGGTGTAGTAGAACGCACCCTGGGCACCTTCGGGGCTGGTGATCGAGTACTTCGGCACGCCGTACAGTTGCGCGCCGTCGGCCTTGTCCGGGTGGGTGTCGAATAGGTTGATCGCGCCCACCGAAACCTTGATGCCTTTGTGGAAGGTGTACGACAAGTCCACGTCGGTCACCCATTGCGGACTGAAGGTCTGGTCCAGGTTGGGGTTGGTGGCGTTGAGGCTTTTCCATTCGCCATACCGACGCTGCGCCACGGTGAGGCCCCAGTTCTCATACAGCCAGTTGGCGCTCAAGGTCAGCTTGGAATCCGGCGTGCCGTCCTCGATCAGGCCCTGGGTGTTGCGCCCGACAATCTGCGAGCCCTTGATATTGCCCACGTCGCGCAAGCCGGTGATGGTGGTATTGGTCTTGGCAAAGCCGCTGCTCAGGTTCAGGCGACCCCATTGCTGCAAGTCCCACTGATAGTTGCCGGTCAGCTCGATGCCGTCGGTGCGGGTGTCGGCCACGTTGGTGTAGAACGCCGCGCTCTGGATGTTGGCGTAGGGCGTGCCGGCAAAGATCGGCGTCACCACGCTGGCCGGCAATTGGTCGGAGAGGGTGATGCGGTTGTCGATGTTGATGCGGTAGGCGTCCACTGTCACCGAGGCGTTTTCCAGGGGGCGCCACACCAGGCCCAAGGAGTAGTTGGTCGACTCTTCCGGCTTGAGCGCCTTGCCGCCCAGTGCCTGGGCTTCGGGGCTGTTGGCGCGCAGGGTGCGTTGTTGCACCTCCACGTAGTTGCCGCTGCCCGGCGGCTGCTCCACCACCTGCACACTGAACGACGACATGCCGCTCTGCACCAGCGACGGCGCACGGTAGCCGGTGCTGGCAGTGGCCCGTGCGGCGATCTGCGGGGTGAAGTCATAACGCAGCGACAGCTTGCCGTTGGTGGTGTCGCCGAAGTCCGAATAGTGCTCGGTGCGCACCGCCACGCCCGCCTGGAACTTCTCGGTGATCTGGCCTTCGACGTCGATGTAGGCGCCGAGCACCTTGCGCTCCAGGGACGCCGCGTCCACCTGGGTAATACCCGAGTAATAGCCGGGAATGCGCCGCCCGGTGATCGGGTCGACCGTATTGAACAACGGCCCGTTCTGCCAGCCAGCCGCCTCACCGGCACTGAGTTGGTAGTTCTCTTTACGCCAGGCCAGGCCAGCCGACAGCGTCAGCGGCTTGTACAGCAAGTCGGTGGGGAAGTCCCGCACCCAGTCCAGGGTCAGGTTGGTCTGGTCGTTCTCGCGCTTGCCGGTGTAGATGTTCGACGGGCTGTTCACGCCATAGCTGGGGTTGATCGCGTTGCGGTCATCGGACTTAAGCGTGTTGTTGCCATGGTTCAACGCCAGGTCGAACTTGCCCAGTCGATCGTCCTCGAAGCGCAGGCCACCGGTCACGGCATAGTCTTCCAGGCCGTAGCGGGTCACCGGCAAGCGGCCGTCCGGGTAACGTTGCAACGCGGTGCTGCCGTAGTTGTTGCGCAAGGTGGTGGGTGGGTCGAAGAAGCCTTCGGCGTCAGTGTTCTTGTGGGCGTAGGTGGCGAAGCCGTAGGCGGTGAAACCCTCGCCGAGGCCGATCTCGCTGTTGGCCACGACGTTGTACTGGTCCGAGATATTGCCCGAGCCCCAGCGCCAGGTGCGGTAGCGGTTGTTCTGCTCGCGCGGCGTGTTGACGCTGGTGTCGCCGGGGTAAAAGATCCGATTGTCAGGGTTGGTGTCGCTGGCCGGGTCCTGGCTGCCGGCGTCGAAACTCAGGGTGAGGAAGCCGTCGTTGGGCAGGGCAAAGCCTTTCCAGCCACTGAGCTTGCGCTGGATGCCGTCGCCTTTGTCATAGCCACCGAAGCGGTAGCCGAGGTTGCCGCCGTCGTCGTTTTCCTTGAGCACAATGTTGATCACCCCGGCGATGGCGTCGGAGCCATATTGCGCGGCGGCGCCGTCGCGCAGGATTTCCACGCGCTGGATCGCGCTCAGGGGGATCAGGCTCAAGTCCACCGCTGCCGCACCGCGTCCGTTCACCAGGCTCTGGCGGGTGATGTTGGCGCTGCTGTGACGGCGCTTGCCGTTGACCAGCACCAGCACCTGGTCCGAGGCCAGGCCGCGCAGCGACGCGCCTTGGGCGATGGAACCGGCGAACGCGCCCTGGGGCGACTGCGGGAAGTTGAACGACGGCGACAGGGCGGTGAGGGCGCCGGACAGGTCGGTGGCGCCGGTTTGCTGCAGTTGCTCGCCGGACAACACGTCGATGGGGGCAGCGCTCTGCAGGGCGGTCAAGTCACTACGGCGGGTACCGAGCACCACGACGGTGTCCAGGTGATCGTTTTTTGCGGTGGGCTGGGTAGTGTCTGCGGCATAAACAGGCACGGCAAGGCTGCCCATGACCAGCGCAATGGCGCCGGCCAACGGAGTGCGTTGGAACATAAAAGTGGTCCTTAGAGAAAATCACACCATCCCTTGTAGGAGCCCGGCTTGCCGGCGATAGCGATCTTAAGGCCGCCATCGCCGGCAAGCTGGGCTCCTACAGTGGGTTGGGGTGTGAACGAGAAGGTTAGAAGCGGCTGGTCACGCTCAGG
The DNA here is from genome assembly GCF_059418405.1 of Pseudomonas sp. GW821-FHT09A09. Taxonomy (NCBI): domain Bacteria; kingdom Pseudomonadati; phylum Pseudomonadota; class Gammaproteobacteria; order Pseudomonadales; family Pseudomonadaceae; genus Pseudomonas; species Pseudomonas sp. GW821-FHT09A09. The sequence goes on along the minus strand of NZ_JBWKPU010000006.1, from coordinate 25,362 downwards.
CCCACGGTGCGGGGGTCGCCATAGGTGATCACGTATTGGCCAAGGCCACCGTTGGGCCGGCCATGGACTTGGTAGCGGCGGTCGGTGAGGTTGTTGACGAAACCGGTGACACTGAGTTTTTCGTCGGCGCTGTACCAGGTCAGCCGGCTGTTGGCCAAGGTGTAGTGGGGCTGGCTCAGGTCTTTGTCGGCGCTGCTCTGGCGGTCGGCGAGGAAGTATTCCTTGTCGCGGAAACTCACGTCGGCACCGGCCACCAGCTTGCCGCCGATTTCCAGCGGGAAGGTGTAGTCGCCGCCCAGGGACACCACGTTACGCGGTGAACGCACGAAGCTGTTGCCGCTGTAGTCGCCGGTGACCGCGCCGGTGTTGGGGTTGGTGTTCTTGAAGTCGGTGTATTCGGTGTCCAGGAACGAGATCGCCGCGCGCAGGTGCAGGTAGTCGGTGGGTTGGCCTTCCAGCTCCAGTTCGGCGCCCTTGACCTTGCCCTTGGCGCCGTTGGTGAGCGCGGTGGTCAGCACGCCGTTGTTGACCGTCAGCAGGTTCACCTGAATATCCGAGTAGTCGTAGTAGAAGATATTCGCGTTGGCCGTGAGGCGGTGGTTGAACCACTCCGACTTCACACCGAACTCATAGGCGTCGAGTTGTTCCGGGTCCACCGTGGTCAACTGCGACAAGCTGGTGGACAGCCCGGTGTTGAAACCCCCGGAACGGAAACCATGGGCGTAGCGGAAGAACACGCGCACGTTGTCGTTGATGCGGTATTCCGGCGTGAGGTCGTAGGTCCAGGCTTCCCAGGTCTTGTCTTCCTGGCGATTGCCGTTGGTGCCCACACCGGCCAGGGGGATCAACGGGCCGTTGGCCGTGGCGCGGGTCAACTGGGTGAGGTTGAGGTCGATGTCTTTCTTTTCCTGGGTCCAGCGCAGGCCACCGGTGACGCTGAAGTTGTCGGTGAAGTCGTAGGTCAGGTTGCCGAACAGCGCGTAGCTGTCGGTCTTGTGGTCGTAGCTCAGGTCACGAAAGTCCGTGGCGCCGCCGATCTGGTTGGACCCGGTGCCATTGGGTGTCGGCCCCGGCACGATAAAACGCCCAGCCTGGCTGTCGAGGTCCTCATGGAAATAGTGCGCGCCGGCCAGCCAGCGCAGGGTCTCTTGCTGGGGCGAAGCCAGGCGAATCTCCTGGGAGTACTGGGTGTATTTGTTGTCGGCGGTGGACGTGCCGTTGACCTCGTACGGCGTGTAGTCGGCGTCACTGCTGGACTGGCCGCGGATGTAGTCGTACGCCGTGATCGACGTGAGCGTGTAGTCGCCCAGGTGCCAGTTGAGGGTCAGCGAGGTGCCGTCGTGGTTGAGCTTGGAGTCGTCATCCACGTTCAGCGCGATGTTGCGCCCGGCCGGGCGCTGGTAGCCCACGTTGTAATAGCGGCCCAGGGTCAGCGCACCGTTGGCGCCGTCGCCCTTGAACTCGCGGCTGTGGATCTTCCACAGGGCGTCGAGGTCGTCGTTGAGCTGGGCGAAAAACTGCAGGCGCACGGCCTTTTTATTCACGTCGCCGTAGGTGTGGTCGTCCACCAGGTTTTTCTGGAAGCCGTCGCGTTCTTCCGAATACAACGAGATTCGCGCGGCAAGTTTTTCGTCCACCAGCGTGCCGCCCAGGGCGCCGCTCAAGATGCGTTCGTTCTTGCTGCCAAAACCGATGGTGCCGAAGCCGTCGGTATCGAAGGTGGGCTTTTTCGAGATGATATTCACCGCGCCCGCCGTGGTGTTCTTGCCGTACAGCGTGCCTTGCGGACCGCGCAGGATCTCGATGCGCTCCAGGTCCCACAGCGGCCCACCCCCGGCAATCGGCGCGTTGAGGTAGACATCGTCGGCATAGATACCCACCGGGTACACCGTGGCCGCGCCGGTGTCGCCGGTGCCCAACCCACGGATGTACCAGCGCGGGCGGCCATCGCCGTCCGGGTTCTTCGCCGAGGCGTTTGGGATGAAGGTGGTGATGTCGCCCATGTTGCGCACGCCGTCGGCGACAATGTTGGTGCCCTGTACCGCCGACACCGCCACCGGAACCTCTTGAAGGGTTTGCTCGCGGTGTTGTGCGGTGACGGTCACGGTCTTGAGTGCCGGTTCGGTTTTAGTGGTGTCCTCTTCAGCGGCGTGAGCGCCGCCTGCGACGAGTAAAGCGAGCCATAAGCCCTTGGTGATTGGATTGATGGTATGCATGAAAATCTCCCCCGGAAAATGTGTCCTTGAAGGGGGTAGAGCAGAGATCGTGCCAAGAGGATTTCAGGTTTGATACGTATGGATAACATGCTGTTTTATAAGTAATAAAATGTTGGAGGTGAGGTTTTTTTACGGATAAAACAAGGCCGTGAAAACAGCCTGTCGAAGATTCAGCAGGAGTTGCTTGGAGGGTGCTGCTGGAGCAGCAGGGAGGGTGTTGCCAGGCCAACACATTTTTGTTGGTTCACACCGACCTTGTAGGAGCAGGGGGGGGGGGGGGGGGGGGGGGGGGGGGGGGGGGGGGGGGGGGGGGGGGGGGGGGGGGGGGGGACG
>NZ_JBWKPU010000006.1:13169-22806 GCF_059418405.1 Pseudomonas sp. GW821-FHT09A09 | reverse complement strand
TGTTGTACTCAGTCTCGTGGGCTCGGAGATGGGGAGAAGAGACAGGCGATGACGTCATTGAAATCGCCATCGCCGGCAAGCCGGGCTCCTACAGGTGTGTGGGTAAACCGCAATATTGGGGGCGGGGTTATACGGCAACGCGGGAGGTAGAACCAATGACCTTTTCCAGCACACTGAAATCAATCCAGTCACGCACATCGAAGCGCCTTGGAATGAAATGCCAGCGAAACAGAAAATCCGTGAAATCCTGCAACGCTTCAATCGACCGCGAGTCCAGGGTGGTACGCAACCGCCGATGCGCATCCTCGCCATACGCCGCCGTCACCCAATACTCACTGGTGTTCAGTTCCTTGGCCAGAAAGCGTCGGGTCTCATCCGGATTGGCCCAGGCCCATTGCTCGGTGCGCAACACGGTGTCGACGATTTTCACGCTGGCATCGAAGTGTTCCTGCAGCAGGTTGATGTCCACCGTGAGGGTGCGCGGCGTGCCGTTGTTGCTGCGGATCAGCGGGTCGGGGTGGGAGCCGGTGTCGACCACCACGTGCAGCCCAAACTCGTTGGCCAGGTGCACGGCATGGGCGCCCTTGAGGAAGATCGCGTCGATATCGCCGCGCAGCAGGCCGATCAGTTCGTTATTGCGCCGGCTGAAACGGCTGACGCCCAGGCTGACTTCGGGGCCGTACACGTAGGAGGTCTGGTTGTCGCTGTAGGTGCCGCCGTAGGGGTAGTCCACCAGCTCCACATCGCTGACGTTCAAACCTTCCAGCTTCAGCGCGTTTTCCAGGCCACGCAGGGCCTGGGCGCGGGTGAAGTCGATCTGCACGTTGGCCCACTTGGGCAGGCCGAAGCGGCGATTTTTCAAGTCGCGCACGTTCTTCACACCGCTTTCGGCGGTGGTCAGGATCAACTGCACTTCGTCGCTCCACGACAGCCCCAGCACGCGGGTCTCGACGCCACTGGCATAGGCCCAGATCGCCGGGATGTTGCCGCCATGGCGCACCGAGTTTTGCAGGTGATGGTCGTAGTGGGCTTCGCGCACTTCCCGTTCAGTGGATTCGCGCAGCGATTGGATGTTGGTGCCGTAGGGCAGGAAGGCTTCGGCCAGCCGCCCGGATTGCACGGCAATGCCAAGCCCGGTGGGCACCGGGCTGTGGGTGTACCAGAGGGTATCGAGTGGTTTGCTCATAAAGGTCTTCGTTCAACTCCATGAAATTTCGACGCTGCCCGACCTGTAGGAGCTCGGCTTGCCGGCGATGGGGGCCATGAGTACGCCATCGCCGGCAAGCCGGGCTCCTACAGGGTTAGCTGGCGAGTGCGGTGTTGCCGTCTTGCAGCGCATGCAGCGCATGCAGCGGCCGTGCATCGATCCATTCGCGCACGTCGAAGGTGTTGGGAATAAAGCGCCAGCGGTGCAGGAAGTTTGTGAAGTCCTGCAGGGCGGCGATGGCTTGTTCGTCCAGTTCGGTGCGCAGGCGCAGGTGCGCATCTTCGCCGTAGGCGGCGCTCACCCAGTACTCGCTGCTGTTGGTTTCCCGCGCCAGGTAGCGGCGGGTGTCTTCGGGGTGGGTGTGGGCCCATTGCTCGGCACGCAGCACCGAGTCGAGGATGCCGGCGGCCACGTCGAAATGCTGCTCCAGCAGGTTCAGGTCCACCGCCAGGGTGCGCGGTGTGCCGTTGTTGCTGCGGATCAGCGGGTCGGGGTGGGAACCGGTGTCGATCACCGTGTGCAGGCCGAAATCATGGGCATGCTGGGCCGCGCTGGCGCCCTTGAGGAAGATCGCATCGACTTCGCCGCGCAACAGGCCGATCAGTTCCAGGTTGCGCTCGCTCACTTGTGTATTGACCGGCGTGCCCGCCACATTGCGCACCGCGCTGTCGCTGAACGTGCCGCCGTAGCGGAAGTTGACCAGCTTCACATCGCCAACCTTCAAGCCTTCCAGCGACAGGGCGTTTTCCAGGCCACGCAACGCCTGGGCACGGGTGAAGTCGATCTGCGCGCCGGCCCAGTCCGGCAGGCCGAAGGTGCGGCCCCTGAGGTCTTTGACGGTCTTGATGCCGCTGTCCTGGCGGGTCAGGATCAGTTGCACCTCATCGGCCCAGGACAAACCGATCACACGGGTCTCGCGGCCTTGGGCACGGGCCCAGATCGCCGGGATATTGCCGCCGTGGCGTACCGAGTTTTGCAGGGTGTGGTCGAAGTGCGACTCGCGCACGGCCTTGTCGTTGGACTCGCGCAGGGACTGCACCTCGGTGCCGAGGGCGCCGACGGTGTCTTGCAGCCAGCCTTTCTGCACAGCGATGCCCAGGCCGGTGGGCACCGGGCAACGGGTGTACCAGAGGGTGTCGAGGGGTTGCGTCATCACAGGTTCTCCCGCAGCGCTCAGGCGCTGGCTTTCAAGGGTTGCAGGGCCGGGCGTTGGTGCACCAGCGGCAAGACTTCCTGGCCAATGCGCAGGGCTTCTTCCAGGTGCGGGTTGCCGGCGAGGATAAACGTCGAGAAACCGGCGTCGCGGTATTCCACCAGGCGCTCGGCGATGTTTTCGTGGCTGCCCACCAGGCCGACCGTGGGGCCCGGCTTGGCCTTGGCAAAACCGGCCCACAGGTTGGGGCCGATGATCAGGTCGTCAAAACGGTCGACGTTCTGGTGGTAGGCGGTCTGCCGCGCAGCACCTACCGAGTCCGACCCGCTGGTAAACCCCTTCGCCACGGCACTGGGCTTGCCTTCGAGCTTGTCGAACTGACGGCGCAGGTCTTTCCAGGCTAGCTCTTCGGTCTCGCGGGCGAACAGGTCGACCCGCAGGCCAAACCGCACGCTGCGACCCTGTTTGTCGGCCAGCTCACGCACGCGGTCGATGTGCGGCTTGAGTTTGTCGATGGGCTCGGCCCAGTTCAGGTACACGTCGGCGTGCTTGGCGGCCACACCGAGGGCGGCGTCCGAGAAACCGGAGAAATACACCCCGGGCTTGCGCTCGTTCTGCAGGCCGTGGGGCAGGGCGCCGTTTTCGAGCTGGTAGATATCGCCGTCGTAGGAGAATTTTTCGTTGGCCCACAAGCCCTGGATGATGTCGAGGAATTCGCCGGTGCGCTTGTAGCGCAGGTCGTGTTCCAGGAAGTCGCCATTGGCACGTTGGCTGGCGGGGTTGCCGCCGGTGATGATGTTCCAGTCCAGGCGGCCACGGCTGAGGTTCTGCAGGATCGCGGCCTGCTGGGCGGCGTAGGCGGGCAGGGTCCAGGTGGCCTGGAAGGCGATCAGGAACTTGATGCGCCGGGTTTCCCGGGCCAGCGCGGCGGCGGCAATCCACGGCTCGGGGCCGGTGGGCAGCAGCGCACCTTCGAACCCGGCGAGTTCGGCGGCTTTGGCGACTTGGGCGATGTAGTCGATGTAGGTGAAGTCGTCGGGTTCGCCGTTGGGCAGGCGGCCAGGGGCGATGTGGCCGGGGCGGTAGTGGGGGTTGCCGCGGTTGTGTTTGTCGGTGGTGAGTTGCGGGCCGTCGGTGCCCAGTGGCAGGCGCCAGAAAAATTCAGTGCTCATGGGTGCTCCTGATTCGGTCGTGCGAGGTGCGAGGGACCTCATGGGGGGATGTGTGCAACGGGCATGCCATGGGGGCTGGGAGCCGTGGGGGCTTGGGTTGGCGGGGGAGTTGGGGGTGGGGGTGCTGCTGGAGCAGCAGTGGTGCAGCAGTGGGTGTTGGGGGTGAAGCAGTGGCTTGTTTTTGGGGTGGGAGTACATATCCGTTTTTTGGGTGATGGCTGCTTATGGTTCCGCCCTTACGGCGGGTCACTTTTGGAAAAGAGCCCGGAATGCCGGCCCAGCCAAAAGTAACCAAAAGGGCTCTTGCCCCAACACTCGGCACCTCGCCTAGGCTCGGTGTGCCCGTAATCCGACAGTGATTTGGGGGGCCGCCGCCACGCGCCATCCATGGCGCGGGGCGGCTAAGCCAGCGTCCTGCCGGCTTACCCCCCAAATCCCTGCCGAATTCCGGCCAGCGTGTTTGACGGGGCGCCTCAGATCAAAAGCAAGAGCACAGCGGCCTGACAGCCGGCTTGAGTGGTGTGGAGCAAAGGCAACGGCAAACGCGGTCCACTGTAGGAGCCCGCTTGCGGGCGATGGTCGTCAACGATGACGCAAAAAAAACCAGGCAGAACCCGGAGCCCCACTGTGGGAGCTGGCTTGCCTGCGATGGCATCAACGCGGTGTGCCTGTTTCACCGAGGTGTCTGCATCGCCGGCAAGCCGGCTCCTACAGGGGAATGCGATCAACAAACTCCACCGGTCGGCTACCAGGCCGCCGCGTTTGTTTTTGATCTTGATCTTAGGCGCCCCGTCAAACACGCTGGCCGAACGCAGGCTTGAATTCGTGGGTAACCCGGCAGGACGCCGGGTTAGCCGTCCTGGGCCAAGGATGGCCCATGACGGCGGCCCACGGATTCAAGCCGGAGTGAGGGCACACCGAGCCTAGGCGAGGTGCCGAGTGTTGGGGCAAGAGCCCTTTGCTTACTTTGGGGCTTTTCCAAAGTGAGCCGCCGTAAGGGCGGAACCATAAGCCGCCATCACCCAAAAAACGGATATGTACACGACGTCAAACCACCACCTCCGCACTCAACAAATAACTCCGATACAACCCCGCATACACCCCATCCCTCTCCATCAACTCCCCATGCCCCCCCACTTCCACCACCTGCCCATGCCGCACCACTGCGATCCGATCCGCATCCCGAATCGTCGCCAGCCGATGCGCAATAATGATCGCCGTGCGCCCCTCACACAGCCGTCGCAACGCCCGCTGAATCCGCCGCTCCGTATGAATATCCACCGCCGACGTCGCCTCATCCAGCACCAGCACCGCCGGGTCGGCCAGGTACGCGCGCACCAGGCACACCAACTGCCGCTGCCCATGGCTCAAATGCGCCCCCAACGGCCCCACCTCGGTGTGGTACTGATGGGGCAGCCGCTCCAACACCTCATCCGCCCCCAACTCACGGGCCGCCGCAATCAACGCTGCTTCAGACGCCTGGGACGCGGCCAGGCGCAGGTTGTCGAGGATGCTGCCGCTGAACAACACATTGTCCTGCAACACCACCCCCACATGCCGACGCAAGGTGTGTTGCGCCAGGTCGCGCACGTCAATGCCGTCGAGCCGCACCGCGCCGGTCTGGGCTTCGTAGAAACGCGTCAGCAACTGCACCAGCGTGCTCTTGCCATGGCCGGACGGGCCGACAATCGCCAGCACTTCACCCGCCGCAATATGCAGGTTCAGCCCGGTGAGGACCGGCGTCTGCCCATAGCTGAATCCCACCCGGTCAAACTGCACGTCACCGCGTGCCAGCGGCAGTGGTTCAGGTGTGGGGCTGTCGACGATCTGCGGGCGGGTGTCGAGCAGCAGGAAGATCCGTTGCGCCGACGCCGACCCCGTGGCGTAACGCTCGAACAGGTCCGACAGTTCCTGCAGCGGCCCCAAGAACAGAAACACGTAGAACAGGCTTTCAGCCACCTGGCCCACACTGACGTCGCCCGCCGCCAAGCCGTACGCGCCCACCAGCAGCAACAGTGCAATGCCGGCCGAGCTGAGCAGGGCGGTAAACGGCGCAAACCACGACGAGCGCAGGCTGCCGCGAATCAGCGCGTGGTTGAAGTCATCCAGCAGCCCGCGATAACGCCGCAGGTTGGGCGTTTCCTGGGCGCACTGTTGCAGCAGGCGTGCACCGCTGACGCTTTCGACCAAGTGCGCGGTAAAGCGGCTGCGGTTTTCCGCGACCTTGGCCCAGTTGCGCTGGGAGATGCGCTTGAAGCTCCACGTGGCGATCACCAGCAGCGGCACCGTCGCCACCAGGCTCAGAAAGAAGCGTGGGTCGATGCGCCAGAGCATCACCGACGCAAGGCCGCAACGCAGCACGGCGCCGAGTAATTCCGGTGGGCCCTGGATCACCAGCGGCTCAAGGGCGTCCACGTCGCGGTCGACCCGGGAAATGATGCGCCCGGCACGGGTCTGGTCGAAGTAGCTCACGCTCAAGCCCTGCACATGGGCGAACACCTGCACGCGCAAGGCGTTCAGCACCCGGATCGCCGCGCTGCCGGCGACGAACTGCGAGACCCCGGCCAACAGGAAGCGCGCCAGCCAGCTCGCCGCCAGGCCCAGGCCCAGCCACAACACCAGGCGCTCATCCAGCAGCCAATGATCGGTGCTCTGCACCAACCCGCGATCAAGCAGTTCGCGCACGAACCACGGGCGCAGGAACACGGTGAACACCAGCAGGATCTCGATGCCGATCACCATCAGGATCTGACGGCGGATCGGTCGCAGCAGTGGCAGCAAGCGCTTGAACATGCCCCGGTCGAGGGCTTTTTTCGCCAGCATTTCTTCGATTTCGATGTCGCTCAAGGCTTTGCCTGGCAGCGGGTTAGCCATGGTCGATCCCCAGCAGGTCGCGGTAAGCCGCGTCGGTGGATTGCAGGTGGGTGTGGGTGCCCTGGGCGACGATGTGGCCGGCGTCGAGCATCAGCACGCGGTCGGCCAGCAGGATGGTCGAGAGCTTGCTGGAGATCACCAGCACCGTCGTGCCGTGCAGCTGCCGCAGGTTGTGCAGCACCTGGCGTTCGCTGATGGCGTCGAGGGCGCTGGTGGCGTCGTCCAGGCACAGGATGTCCGGTTTGCCCAGCAACGCGCGGGCCAGGCACAGGCGTTGACGCTGGCCGCCGGACAGGGTGACGCCGCGATCGCCCAGGGGCGTTTCCAGGCCGTGGGGCAGGCGTTGCAACACGTCTTCGGCGGCGGCCAGGTGCAGGGCGTCGCGCAGTTGTTCGTCGCTGGCGCCGGGTGCCGTCAGGCGCAAATTGGCGGCGAGGGTGCCGGCGAACAGGAAGCTCTCCTGCGGTACGACGTGCACCCGTTGGCGCAATGGGCCCAGTTGTAGCGCGCGGATGTCCTGCCAGCCCTGACGGTCCGAGCCCAGCAATACGCGCCCGGCCGTCACATCGCTCAAACGGGGTAACAGGCTGGCCAGCAGGCTCTTGCCAGTGCCCGTGGCGCCGACCAATGCGACGATCTCACCGGGCTGCAAGGTCAGCGAACAGCCCTGCAGAATGTCGCGGCCACCGCCGGGCGCGGTGACACTCACCGCGTCGAGCTTGAGCCCCAAGGGACTGGCAGGCAGGGCGGCAGTGCCGCTGCGGATCGCGGCCGGTGCATCAAGCAATTGCCAGATGCGCTCGGCACTGGCGCGGGCGTCGGCGAACGTCTGCATCACCCGGCCGATACCTTCGATGCGGAACACCAGCGTGGTGGCGATCAACAGGGAGGTGACCAACTCACCAATCCCTAACTGACCGGCCGCAACGAGATGCGCGCCGTACACCAGGATCCACACGTGCCCCAGCGCGACCACCGCCTGGGGCAGTGGGATGCGTGAACTGGAATAGGCCAGTGCCTGCCGCGCCAACGTGGCAAACACCGCCACTTGGTCGGCAAAGCCCTGGATACGCGGTTGCTCCAGCGCGAATGATTTGATCACCCGCACGCCGCCAATGCCCTCGCTCAGGTCCTGATTGACGCGGTCGTAAGCGCTGCCGACGGCACGGTCGAGTCCGACCAGCCGCTCGGTTTGCAGCACAAAAATGCCCAGGCCCGTGACCGTCAGCAGCAGCGGCACCAGGCCCAGCAGTGGGTCATACCAACTCAGCAAGCCCACGGTGGCCAGTACCACCAGCGGCGTTTCGACCAACTGCCGCCAGAAGGTGATCAGCGCGTCGCGCACCTTGTCGGCGTCCCGGGTGGTGCGGGTGATCATCTCGCCCATGCCGTGCTGCCAGTGGTAGCCCAGGTGCAGGCTTTGCACCTGGGCCAGGATGCGTTCGCGCAGGCGTGTCAGCAGTTCCTGGCTGATCACCAGCGACAGCACGCTGGCGACGTATTGCAGCACGCCACGGCCCAGGGCCACGGCCAGCATCAGGCCCAGCCAGTACCAACCCAGGCTGGCGTCGAGGCTGCCGTCGGCGTGATGCACTACGGCACGGCCGGCGCTGACGTCGTTGACGGCGTGGCCTATCAGCCATTGCTGCCAGACCAGCCCCAGGTTGATGGCGATGTACAGCGCTGCCACCAGGCTGAACCGCCAGGGCATTTCCCGGTAGATTGCCAGGCTGCGCAGAAGAGGGTGTCTTTCGATCATGAAAAGCTCATCGGCAAAAAGGAATTCACTCGCCCGTTGTAGGAGCGGGGGGGGGGGGGGGGGGGGGGGGGGGGGGGGGGGGGGGGGGGGAGCTTGCCGGCGATGGCGTCCTCGGAATCGCTATCGCCGGCAAGCCGGGCTCCTACAGGGGCGTGTGGTTATTTTTGGGTGGCGCCCTGGGTTTCCTTGGCGTTGAGGATCGCGGTGTATTCGCCCGGGTCTACGTCATTGAGGTAGTAGTTGCCCACGTGGTGCAGGCGCCAGCGGATCGGGTCGTGGGTGGTGTGCACCCGGGCGTTGCGCCAGAAGCGGTCCAGGTTCCATTTGCTCAGGGACGCGCTGGCGCCGAGCAGCGAGAAGATGTCGCTGGAGATCTTCAGCGAAGCGCTGTCGGAGTGGGCGCGGGCGGTGGCGACAGAGAGGATCAGTTCGTCTTGCAGTGCCTTGTTCTCCGGGTCCAGCTCGTGGGCATCAAACACCCGTGCCGCATCGCGCAACAGCGACTCGGCGGCGCGCAGGGCCACGGCGTATTCGCCGATCTGTTTGATGATGTGCGGCTCCTCATTGGCGTGATCGACGCCGCTTTCCACCCATGGCCGTGCGTTGTGCTTGAGGTAATCCACGGCGGCCGACAGCGCCCCGGCAGCAATGCCGGTGTCGATGGCTGCGTGAAGGATCTGCGGGAAGGTCAGCCCGGTGCGTTTCATCGGGCCTTTGCGCCGTGACACGTAGTCTTCGTCGAGCAGGATGTTGTCGAAATTCACCGTGCCGCTTACCGAGTTCTTCTGGCCGAACGCCTCCCAGTCATCCACCAGGGTCAGGCCTGGCGCATTGCGGTTGAGCAGCACGCCCGCGCCGCCATCCTCCGAGGCGGCGGTGAGGGAGATCCATTCGGCCAGGTAGGAGCCGGTGGAGTAGAACTTGCTGCCGTTGAGCACCAGGGCGCCATCCTCACGGCGTTCGACGCGGGTCTTGAGCGCAAACTTGTTCTTGCCGCCGACCTCGGCCAGGGCATTGCCGAAGCGTTTGCCGGCCAGCACATCGCTGACCAGGCGATCACGCACGGCGTCGGGGTAACCGTTGAAGATGCCGCGCAGCATCACGTTATGGATCTGCAGCAACTGCCCCACGCCGCCATCCGCCACCGAGATGATGCGCACGGTTTCGACGATGGTTTGCACCGACGCGCCAAGCCCGCCGAAGGCCTTGGGTACGCCGATGGCGGTGATGCCGCTTTCAGAAAGCAGCTGTGCCTGGCGCCACGGTAGTTGGCCGTTTTGCCTGTGGTCGGCGGCAATGGCGGCGATCTCCACGGCGATTTCATGGGCAGCGGCGATGGCCTCGGCTTCGCTGTGCAGCTGGCGTATGGGGGCCTGTTCGTATGTTGTCATGTACTCATTCCTATTGGTTTACCCCGACCTGTAGGAGCCCGGGGGGGGGGGGGGGGGGGGGGGGGGGGGGGGGAGGGGGGG
>NZ_JBWKPU010000006.1:0-13159 GCF_059418405.1 Pseudomonas sp. GW821-FHT09A09 | reverse complement strand
CCCTCCCCCCCCCCCCCACCCCCCCCCCCCCCCCCCCCCCTTGCTCCTACAGGGGGTTGCGGTGTTGGGAGGGGCTTGAGCAAGTTCCACGCCAACGCCTGTAACCCCATGGCACAGGGGCTAAGGCACACGGGGTGCTGCTGGAGAAGCAACACCCCCAAGCGACTGCTGGCGCAGCAGCAGTGCTGTTGGCAGGTCAGCAATCGCGTTGCGAAGCCCCGCGCATCAGCCCCGTAAACCGGGGCTTTGGCCGTTTGGCACGGCCTCTGCAATACCCCCTCCACTGAACCCGCCCAATTCAATGGAGCTGCCGATGACCCTTTCCGCTGTCCTGCCCACGCCTGAGCTTGAGCAGATCTGGTTTACCCGTTGCCCGGTGCCGACTGCGTCCGGCATCGCCTACAAACTGGGCTGGCTGACTGAAGAGTTCGCCGCCGATGGCCTGCCGGTGTCCACCTTGCAGGAGGCACGCCAGTTGGGTCGCCATCACTACGATCACGACCTGCCAGGGCTGTTTCGCGAAGGCGGGAATGTGCCGGCATTGGCCGCGCGTGCAGCCGGTGCGCCGAGCCGGCTGATCGGCCTGACCTGGATCGAGGAATGGCAGACCATCCTCGTGCGCCCGGACTCCGGTATCACCCGCCCCGAGGACTTGAAAGGCAAGCGCCTGGCCCTGCCAGCGTGGGGCGAGAGCCGGCCGGGCAGCATTGCCCGGGCCATGAGCCTGCACGGTTACAAGGGCGCCTTGAGCCTGGCCGGCCTGGGCTTTGATGACGTGACGCTGGTGGAAGTGGCGTTGCAGGATCAGGAACAGGCCCCCGACCCGCAGCGTGGTTTGCAGCGCCTTTGGTCGGGCCTGGATTACCTGGTGCGCGGTGAGGTGGACGCGGTGTACGTCAAGGGCGCTTCGGCCGCTGACGCGGCGCGCCGGTTGGGCCTGGTGGTGGGCATCGACTTGGACCTGATCGCCGAGCCGCGTTATCGCATCAACAACGGCACGCCGCGTCCAATCACCGTCCACCAGAGCCTGCTGGACAACCATTTTGACCTGGTGGTGCGCTTCCTCGCGCAAACCCTCAGTGCCGCCGAGTGGGCCGCGAACAACCGCGACAGCCTCAACGCGATTCTTGAAGAAGAAACCCGCGCGGGCAGTGCCGGTGTGGCCGAGGCTTATCGCGGCGACTTCCACACCACCCTGGCACCGGACCTGTCGGCCCAGCGCCTGGCGTTCCTCGACACCCAGAAGACTTTCCTTTACCTGCACGGCTTCCTGGAGCGCGATTTTGCCATCGCCGACTGGGTCGACCCGCGCCCCCTGCAAGCTGCCCATGAACTGTTGGCCACGCGCCGCGCCTGAACCTGGAGACACCCCATGACTGCCATCGTCCACGCACAACCCATCAGCCAGGAATTGCAGGCCTTTATCGACAAGGTCCTGCTGGAAGCTGAAGAAGCCTTCACCGTGTTCCGCGAGACGAACACCATCACCGCCAACGGCACCGTTGGCTTTATCGAGCGCGTGCCCGGCCAAGAATTGCTGGTGTCGGTGAACTACGGCGGCCCGTGGAACTACCGCAAGCCGCTGCAGGCCACCGTCACCGACTTTGCCGGCAACGTGATCTTCGGCAAGGGCAAGGGCGGCCTGGGGCGCTACACCAAGCTGTTCCAGCAGCACCCGGACGTGACCACCGTGTCCCACGTGCATTCGCCGTACCTGGGCGCCTGGGCCCAGACCCACCGCACCCTGCCATTTCATTACGTGCCGGTGCAGCGCTACCAGCTGGCGCGTGAACTGCCGGTGTACATCGACCGCCGCCAGCAAGAGGTGGACTTCATCCTCGACAAGATCGCCGAAAACCCCTTCAACCTGGCCATCCTCGAAGCCAACGGCGGCTCCACGGTCTGGGGCAAGCAAGGGCTGCGCGCCACGGCGGAATTCATCCTGTTGCTGGAGGAGGGTGCACAGCTGCAATTGCTCGCCGACGCACTGGGCGGCTCGCGCGCCTATGGTCCGGGTGTGTTGACCCAGCAATGGAAGATGAGCGGGTTGTTCGAGCAGGCCACGGCGCTGGGCCTGGTGCCGGCGATTGACCGTCGTAGCTAAGGTTCACTCGGTCCAACTGTGGGAGCTGGCTTGCCTGCGATAGCGGTGTACCAGGCGACATCAATGTCGGATGTGCCGCCGCCATCGCCGGCAAGCCGGCTCCTACAGGGGGATTTTTTAATTCAAGGATGTGTTGTCATGGCCGTAAAAATTCTCTGGTACCTCACCACGCCCGACGGCCCTTATCCGTGGGAGCCCGAAGGCCGTTGGAAAACCGATTTCCACCACCTCAAGCAACTGGCCGTCGCCAGTGATCGCCTGGGTTACTACGGCTCTTTGCTCGGCTCCAGCCCGAATGAAAGCCTGGCCGTGGCCGCTTCGTTGATCGACGCCACCCAACGCCTGCGCTTTTTGGTGGCCCAACACCCGGGGGAGCTGTCGCCAGCTGTCTTGGCCAAATGGGCGCTGACCTTCGACCAGTTTTCCAACGGCCGTTTGTTGTTCAACGTGGTCAACGGCAATGACGCGGGCCTGGCGACACTGGGCGTGCATTACCCCCATGACGAACGCTACGCCTTCAGCCTCGAATACTGGCGGGCGTTCCAGGGCTTCTATGCCGGCGATACCCGTGGCTATGACGGCGACTACGTCAAGCTCGCCCCCCGTACGCCCGGCGCAGCCAATCATCCCTTGGGCGGCTGGCACCCGCCGTACCAGAAACCCGGCATCCCGCTGTGGGGCGCAGGCACATCGGGGCCAGGTGTCGAGCATTCGGTGCAGTTGCTGGACGTGTACCTGAGCTTCGCCAATACCCCGCCAAAGCTCGGCGACAAATTCCGCAAGGTGGCCGCCGAGGCCGCGAAGATCGGCCGCGAGCTGACCTTCGGCACCCGCCTGCAGATCATCGTGCGCGAGACCGAGGAAGAAGCCTGGGCCCACGCCGAAAAACTGCTGCAGCGCACCTCGCTGCAAACTGCACGAAACGCCATCGAACGCCAGCTGCCGCCGGGGGTGAGCTTGGATGATTTCCACAGCGACGACCCGCACATCCAGCGCAATGTCGACACTGTTCGCAGCGGGCGCTTGCCTACCGCACGCGAGCTGGAGATCTACCCCAACGTGTGGCTCGGCCCCAGCCTGTTCGGCTTCAACATTCTCGGCCCGGCAGCCGGCACCTACCTGGTGGGCAGTGCCGAGCAAGTGGCCGAGCGTATTCGTGAATACGAGGCCCAGGGTACTTCGGCGTTCATCTTGTCGGGCTTCCCGCTGATCGACGAAGCCCACCGTGTGGCCGATCTGTTGTTCCCGCTGCTCGACCTGGACCACGGTTTTGACGTGCCACGCCTGAGCGTCACCCACAAGGTCGCGCAGCGTGAAGAGGCTTGAGTGATGAGTGACGGATTTTCCCGCCGGGTGTTTCTCGGCAACAGCCTGGCCATCGGCGGCGGCTTGCTGCTGGGGGGCTGCGACAGTGGCGCGGCCCCCCAGGGTGCGGCCGTCCTTACCGGCAAACCTGTCAGCGGTGGGCGCTTGCGTGTCGGCATTATCGACGGTGACCAGTCCGGCAACCTGGACGCTCACAAACCGGTGGGCGGCGGGATCATTCGCGGCTGGGCGCTGTACAGCAAGTTCTGGGAATGGAACACCGACGTCAGCACGCGCCTGGCCCTGGCCGAATTCGCCGAGCCGAACGCTGACGCCAGCGCCTGGACAATCCGCATCAAGCCGGGCCTGGAGTTTCATCACGGCAAGACCATCGGCGCCGACGACATGCTGTTTTCGTTGTTGCGCCTCACCGACCCCAAGCTGGCCTCGCCATTTGCCGGGCTGGTGGGGGCCATCGACCGCAATGCCTTGCGCAAACTGGATGAACGCACGATCGAAATCCGCTTCAAGCACGGCCAGAGCTTCTTCCCGCTGGATGAAACCCTGATCAGCTTCGGCGGCATCGTGCCCACCGACTACGACCCGATTACTAATCCGGTGGGCGCCGGCCCCTACAAGCTCAAGCGTTTTGTACCCGGCCAGCGCTCGCTGTATACGCGGTTCGAGAATTACTACAAGCCGGGCCAGCCGTATGCCGACGAGCTGGAAATTATCGAATTCAAGGACCAGGTCTCCCGCGTCGCCGCCTTGCGCGCCGGGCAGATCGACGTCGCCAGCGGCGTGCAGGCCGAGCACAGTGCGTTGCTCAAGGCCGACGCGCGGTTGCAATTGAGCGTATCGCCGACCACCTCGTTTACCGGCTTCAACCTGAACCTGGCCAAGCCGCCGTTCGACGATGTGCGGGTGCGCCAGGCGTTCCGCCTGCTGGCTGATCGGCAGGAATTGGTGGACCGAGGCCTGAACGGTTTTGGCCGTATCGCCAACGACCTCTATTCGCCCCACGACCCGACCTACAACCATACGATTGCCCAGCGCCCGTATGACCTGGAGCAGGCGCGTGCGTTGTTGCGCCAGGCTGGCCAGACCGACCTGCGCGTGGAACTGACCACCACGCCGGGGCCGGGCGTCAACGCCGCGTTGGTGTTTGCCCAGCAGGCCAAAAAGGCCGGTGTCGAAGTGCGCGTCAACCAAGTCGACGGCGCCGTGTTCAACGGCCCGCAACGCGAGCAATGGCAAGTGTCGCCGGGCTCCACACCGGCCCGTGGTTTCCTCGCGTCGGCATTGCATAACGATGCACCGTTGGCGATCTATAACCGCAGCAACTTCCATGACCCGCGTTTCGACGACCTGTACCGCCAGGCCCTGGCCCAGCCCGATCTGGCGTTGCGCAAAGGCCTGGTGCATGAAGCGCAGCAGATTCAGCACGCGCGAGGCGGCCTGTTGATCTGGGGCTTCAGTGATGTATTGGACGCGGCCTCGGTGAAGGTCGGCGGCCTCACGCCGGAACAGACCACCTTCGCCTCCTGGCGCTTTGACGAGTTGTGGTTGAACCATGTCTGAGCCGCGCTGCAACACCCCACGCACACCTGCGTGGCTGTCCTGGTTTGTCGGGCGCCTGGGCTACGGCCTGCTGACCGCCTGGGTGATCAGCCTGGTGGTGTTTATCGCCACCCAGGCGCTGCCGTCGGACCCGGCGCGGGTGATCCTCGGCCCGGACGCGCCGCTCGACAGCATCCTCACGTTGCAACATCAACTCGGGCTCGACCAGCCGATTGCCTGGCAATACCTGCGCTGGCTAGGGGCGGCCTTGCGCGGCGATTTGGGGGTGTCCCTGGATTCCAACGTGCCGGTCAGTCACCTGCTGTGGGGCCGGTTTGGCTACACCCTGGTGTTGCTGGCGGGCGTCATCGCCGTGGTGGTGCCCACTGCATTGGCACTGGGCGTGGCGTTGGCGTTGCGGCGCGACAGCCGGCTGGATCGCTGGGGCCTGTCGCTGCTGATCTTCCTCAAGGCCACGCCGGGGTTCCTGCTGGCGATCGGTCTGGTGCTGCTGTTCTCCATGCCCCACATGGATTTTTTGCCGGCCGTATCGATCCTCGACCCGGACCAGTCGCTGCTGCGTCAACTCAGGTTCCTGGTGCTGCCGGTGTTGGCCCTGAGCCTCACCGCCTTGCCGTACCTGACCCGCATGGTGCGCGCCGCCATGATCGAGGCGCTGGCGTCCGACTATGTGATTGCCGCCCGGCTGCGCGGGGTGCCGGAGCGGCGCATCGTGTGGCGCCACACCTTGCCCAATGCGCTGGTGCCGGCCATCCAGGGGGTGGCGCTGACCTTGCGCACCTTGATCGGTGGCGCGGTGCTGGCCGAAGTGATCTTCAGCTACCCCGGCATTGGCACCGCGCTCAACGCCGCGATCCAGATGCGCGACCTGCCGATGGTGCAGGCGATTGTGCTGGTGATCACCTTGGCCGTGGTGCTGATCAACCTGCTGGCCGACCTGTTGACCGTGCTGCTGACACCCAAGCTGCGCACGGCGCGGCGGGTGACCCTGATCCAACGCAACCGTCGCGGCATTACGCTCTGGTGGCGCCGTTCCCGAGGTGACGCATGAACGAGCCGCAAACCCGCAAGGGCCTGTTGATCACGCTGCTGGTGGTGGCCGTG
Organism: Pseudomonas sp. GW821-FHT09A09; assembly: GCF_059418405.1. Lineage (NCBI taxonomy): Bacteria > Pseudomonadati > Pseudomonadota > Gammaproteobacteria > Pseudomonadales > Pseudomonadaceae > Pseudomonas > Pseudomonas sp. GW821-FHT09A09. The sequence goes on along the minus strand of NZ_JBWKPU010000006.1, from coordinate 7,065 downwards.
GCATTGCTCGGCCCCTGGCTCGCGCCCCACGGGCCGACGGACATGGTCGGCCCGGTGTACGGCGCCCCCACGGGCGCGGCGTGGCTGGGGTATGACTTTTTGGGACACGACGTGCTGTCGCGGTTGCTCAGCGGTGGCGTATCGGTGCTGTGGATGTCGGTGGCGGCGGCGAGCCTGGCGCTGGCGGTGGGCACCACCCTCGGTTTGCTCGCCGGCTTGTCGCGGCGGCGGTTGGACCAGTGGATCACCTGGTCGGCGGACGTGTCCCTGGCGTTTCCCGACCTGATTTTGGTGTTGCTGATCGTCTCGATGCTCGGGCGCGCGCCGTGGCTGATCGTGTTGACGGTGTCGATTGCGTTCATCCCCGGCGTGATCCGCCTGGCACGCGCCAGCGCGGTGGCGGTGGCGGGGCAGGAGTTTGTCGAAGCGGCGCAGATGATGGGGTATTCGCGCCGGCGCATCCTGTTCAAGGAGATTCTGCCGAACATCCTCACGCCGTTGCTGGTGCACTTCGGCAATCTGCTGACGTGGGGCGTGGGCATGCTTTCGGGCCTGAGTTTTCTCGGCTACGGCGTGGCGCCACCGACGGCGGATTGGGGCTTGATGATCAACGAAAACCAGGCGGGACTGCTGGTACAACCCTGGGCGGTGCTGGCCCCGGCTGTGCTGATCGGTGTGTTTGCCTACGGCACCAATATCCTGGCTGAAGGTATCGGCCGCAGCAGCGCAGGGACGGGAGCAAAACAGCCATGAACGCCATGACCGAAATCGATAGCGCGGTGTTGAAGGTGCGCGACCTGCGGGTCGAATTGGCTGGCGAGGTGGACGTGGTGTCGGGCATCACGTTCAGCCTGCAAGCAGGGGAGATCCTGGGGCTGGTGGGTGAGTCCGGCTCGGGCAAGACCACCCTGGCCACCGCATTGTTGGCCCATGCCCGGCGTGGTGCGCAGATTGTCGGTGGCCAGGTGCAGGTGGGCGGCCACGCGCTGTTGAGCCTTGACAGTGAAGCCCTGCGCCGCGCCCGAGGTGGCCTGATCGGCTATGTCGCCCAGGACCCGGCCACGGCCCTGAACCCGGCGCTGCGCATCGGTCATCTGTTGCGCGAGACCTTGGCGGTGCACCCCTCGGGGTTGGACCGCGAGGCGCAACAGCTGCGTATCACGCAGACGTTGCGCGATGTCGGCTTGCCGGATGAGCCGGAGTTCTTGCGGCGTTTTCCCCATCAACTGTCCGGTGGCCAGCAACAGCGTGTGATGCTGGCACTGGCCTTTGTGCTGCGTCCACGCCTGATCGTGTTGGACGAACCCACCACCGCCCTCGACGTCACCACCCAGGCGCACATCCTCGACACCCTGCGCCGCCTGTGCAAACGCCAGGGGGTGGCGGCGGTGTATGTGTCCCATGACCTGGCGGTGATCAAGGACCTGGTGGACCGGGTGATGGTGATGTACGCGGGGCGCATCGTCGAAACGGCGACGCGGGAGGCGCTGTTCAGCCGGCCGTCCCACCCGTACACCCGAGGGTTGCTGGCGGCGATCCCGGACGTGGCGGGCCGGCGTGAACTGCAGGCGATTGCCGGGCATGCGCCGGCACCGGGGCAGCGGCCTCAGGGGTGCAGCTTCGGGCCGCGCTGCGAGCGGTTTACCGAGGCGTGTTCGCGGGCGGAGCCCACCTTGCCGGTGGACGTCGCCCATGCCGTGGCCTGTTGGGCGCCCCATGAGCAACCGTTGCAGGCGGTCGCACTGACACCGATTGCAAGCGTCACGGCGCATACCCAGGCTTCGTTGCTGACGGTCAGCGCGTTGAATGTCGCTTACGACCGCCAAGTGCTGTTCGACATCAACATGCAAGTGCAGCCGGGCGAATGCCTGGCGCTGGTGGGCGAGTCGGGCTCAGGCAAGACCAGCCTGGCCCGGGCCATTGCCGGCCTTGGGGAGAACGCCACCGGCGCATTGAGTTACGCGGGGCAGGCGTTACCTTTGCAGGCACGCCGGCGTGAGGCGGGGCAGCGGCACCCGATCCAGTACATCTTCCAGAACCCGTACCGGGCGTTGAACCCACGGCAAACGGTGTATCAGACGCTGAGTGCGCCCCTGGAACACTTCTTCTGCGTGAAGGGGGCAGCGGCGCGGCAACGGGTCGAAGCGGTGCTGACGCGGGTGTCGCTGCCGGCCTCGGTCGCCGACCTGTATCCCGGCAGCCTGTCGGGTGGCGAACGCCAACGCGTGGCCATCGCCCGTGCGCTGCTGTGTGAGCCCAGGCTGCTGATCTGCGATGAAATCACCTCGGCGCTGGATGTGTCGGTGCAAGCCTCGATCCTTGACCTGCTGCGCCAGTTGCAGCGCGGAGGGCTGACCTTGCTGTTCGTCACCCACGACCTCGGCGTGGTCCGTGCGATTGCCGACCGGGTGCTGGTGCTCAAGGCGGGCAGGGTGGTGGAGCAGGGCGCGGTGGATGAGGTGCTGGACCGGCCGCAGGCGGCGTATACGCGTACGTTGCTGGAGCATTCGCCGTCGTTGCGGTGATGGATGGCACCGCGGTGCGGTGATCGCCGGCAAGCCGGCTCCTACAGGTTTTGCGGCGTATGCAAGTTTTTTGTGCACACGATCCACTGTAGGAGCCGGCTTGCCGGCGATGGCGTCCTTCCAGACACATCCAGAGCCAAAGTCCAGCCTCAAACCGCCAGGAGCCGCACTAGCCTTACCTGCCTGTATTCATCTCAGGAGGACAAGGATTGTCCACACGCCCCCACGCCAAACATTTACGTAATGGCCGTTACTCTGAAAGCGGCCAGATCTACATGCTCACTGCAGTCACCCAATATCGCGACCCCGTGTTTGCCGATTGGCAAGTCGGGCGATTGGTCGTCCAGCAATTCCGTCAGGCGCAAAACGATGGGCTTGCAGATTCACTGGCGTGGGTAGTCATGCCTGATCATTTTCATTGGTTGGTCGAGCTGAAACACAGCACCTTGCCTGCCTTGATGTTGGCCACCAAGTCCCGTAGTGCCAGGGCAATCAATGCTCGCCTGGGGCGATCGGGGCGCTTTTGGCAGAAGGGTTTTCATGATCGGGCAATCAGGCGCGAGGAGGATTTGCAGGCAGTCGCGCGATACATCATCGCCAACCCGTTGCGGGCCGGGCTTGTGACGCGGGTGCATGATTATCCGTTGTGGGATGCGATATGGGTGTGATTTTGCGGACGCCATCGCCGGCAAGCCGGCTCCTACAATGGAATATGTGGCGAAATCAAACCTGTAGGAGCCGGCTTGCCGGCGAAGCGTCACACGCCGTTACGCAACGCTTGCCTTCCTGCGCCGTGCCTCTTCCCGCACCGCCGGAATGATCCACCGCCCATAATCCACGGTGTCGTACAACGGGTCATAGCCTCGATTCAAAAACGTGGTCACGCCCAGATCGACGTAATCCAACAACGCCTGCGCCACTGTTTCAGGTGTGCCCACCAGCGCCGTGGTATCGCCATACGCACCCACGGCCGTGGCGGTTGGCATCCATAACGCGCGGTCATGGCGGTCACCCAAGGCTGCGGCTGCCAGCAAGCGTTCCGAGCCGGTGCCCTTGATGCGTTTGCTCCACGGGCTGCCCGCCGCAAACTGCGGGTTGGCCTTGATCTGCGCCAGTATCTGCTCCGCACGCTGCCAGGCCAGTTCCTCAGTCGCGCCCAAAATCAAGCGTACCGACAAACTCACCCGTGGCGCGCCAACCCCGGCCGACGCCGCGGCGGCCTTGAGCTTGGCAATCTGCTCCGCCACGCCACTCAACGGCTCGCCCCACAGCGCATACAAATCCGCATGCTTGACCGCGATCTGGTAGGCAATGTCGGAAGACCCGCCAAACGAGATCGGGATATGCGGCTGTTGCAGCGGCTTGACCGGTGAAAACGCGCCCTTGATGTTGAAGTACTTGCCCTCGAAATCGAACGGTTCCTCGGCGGTCCAGGTGCGGCGCACGATCTCCAGGTATTCGTCGGTGCGCTGGTAGCGTTCGGTCTTGTCCAGCAGGAAATCGCCTTCCTGGGGTTCGGCGGTGATGCCGGTGATGGCGTGCAAGCGAATGCGCCCGCCGCCGGTGGTGTGGTCCAGGGTGGCGAAAGAACGGGCGGCCACGGTCGGCGCGGTGAGCCCCGGGCGGTGGGCGATCATGAACCCCAGGCGCTCGGTGTGCGCGGCCGCGTAGGCGGCGATCTGCAAGCTGTCGGCGCTGCCGGGTCCGCTGGCAATGAGCACGCGGTCGAAGCCGGCGTGCTCGTGGGCGCGGGCGTGGTGGCGGATGAAGTCGAGGTCGAAATCCGGGCTGCGAACGCCACGGGTCTCGGACCATTGGCGGGGGAAGATCATGCCGACAAATTCAATGGACATGGAGCGCTCCTGGTGCGGATCAGAATTGATAGTCGACCTGGGCCAGCAAAGTGCGGCCAGGCATGGGTTGCAAAAAGGTGTTGGTGGAACCGGCTAGCCCGCTGACGAAGTTCAGTTCGTTGGTCAGGTTGAGCACGCGCAAGGTGGTGCTCCATTGCGGCTGGCGGTAGTACAGGGCGAGGTCGAGGTTGTACTCGTTGGGAATCTTCACGGTCTTGCTCAGGTTCAAGTACCAGCTGCTGGTCCACCAGCCGGACAGCTCGGCGCCAAAGCCGGAATCGAAGCGGTAGTCGACATAACCGCTGGCGGTGTACTCAGGAATCTGCACCGCGTCATAGCGCCCGGACGGCCGCTGATTGAGGCTGTTGTTGTCGCCGAACACCGTGCCGTTGTCGGGAATAAAGCCCGCCGAGGCGAACCCGGCCTGGGAGGTGAACTCGTTGTAGGCGTTGAGCTTGGACAGGTTCAGGCCGCTGCGCAGGTGGTCATCCGGCTGATAACGCACGGTGGCTTCCACGCCCTTGATCATCAGCCGTGCGATGTTGTTATTGCTGTCGGGCGCCTGGTCCCGGGCTTGTTTGAATGCCGCTAAAGTCATGAACAATTGATTGGGCACCGCCTCGACCTTCACGCCCACTTCATGCAGCACGCTCAGGCTCTGGAACGCCAGCGGGTTGAGACTGTTGGCGCCACTGCCGCTGCCCCAGCCCAGGCCGTTGGAAAAGAACCCGGTGTTCACCGCCAGCGAGTGGTCGAAGGTGTAGTACAGCGTGGTGTTTTCGGTGGGTTTCACATAGGGGCTGACCTGGAAGGCAAACAGCCGGTAGTTGTCGCTGTCCTGGTGCCGGCTGCCACCGGCCAGGGCGAAGGGATTGTGGATTTCCGCCTCGATCCAGCTGCGACTGGCGCCGATGTTCAGGCCGAAATAATCACCGTATTTGAGGTTGTGCTGGCTGAACAGGGTCTTGGTGGTCCAGGTGCTTTCGGCGGTGTAAGGCGCCACCGACTCCGCGTAAAGGCCGTGCCCGGCCGCGTACATCGGCGGCAGGTTGAGCCAGCCGTAATAGTTGGAATACTGCGGCACGCCCGGTTGGCCGATCCACGCGCCGTTGCCCCCGGCCGGGTTGCTGCCGTCGAGGCCGAGCAGGTCACCGGGATTTTTGCCGGACGGGTTCTGGGTCAGGTCATAAGCGTTGATGGTCGAGCCGAAGCTGTTGTTGGCGGCAATCGACTGGTTGAACTCGCGGCGATAGATCAGGCCGGTGTTGCTCTCGTCGCGCAGGGTCCAGCCGCCCACTTGGGTTTCGTTGCGTGAGCGGAACTCGAAGCGGTTGTCGAAAATGGTGTCTTTGGATTGCACCTGGAAGGCGCCCACGGCGTCGGTGATGTCCTGGGAACGCTCATAAAACGTGCTGTTGGCCAAGGTGATGGTCGGCGACAGGTCGGCCTCGATGCGCAGTTGTGTGGTGAAGCGCCGTGAGCTGCTTTCATCCTCTTTGCGTTGCCCGGTCTGCGACGACAACGACTGCTCGCCATTGCCCGCCAGCGTCGGGTCGTACACCCAGCCGCGCAGGCTGCCGGGGTTGGCCTGGGTGTTGGGCGAGGCGGTCTGGAAGCTGCCATCGACCACGCTGTATTGGCCCTGGGCATTGCGCTGGCGCTGCACCCAACCCAGGGTTGGCGCATCGGCAGCGCCGGAGGCGAGGACCGGCGACCACAGGGTGTTGCCGTTCTGGATGATCGGCGTGGCGCGCCCGGCGTAATACTTGCCGTGGTCCACCAGGTCCTGGGTAGCGCGGTTCCAGCCGTGGGTGATGTTGTAGTCGTAGTAGTTGTCGTAGCTGGCGTTCCAGTCCACGCGCACGTTGTCGTTGCGCCAGGCGAGGGCGCCGTAGAACGCGTCGAAGTTGTTATCGACGTTGTCGTAGAAATCCTGCTGGCGCTGCTTGGTGATGCTCACGCGATAGGCGAGGTTATCGGTCAGCGGGCCGGTGTTGTCGATGCTGAACTTGTTGGAACTGCGCGAGGTGCCGTCGGGCACCCACGAGCCCAGTTCGCCACTGAGTTTGGTCTTGAATTCATTGAAGTCCGGCTTTTTGCTCAGGTAGTTCACATAACCGCCGCTGCCAGACACCGAGCCATAGGTCACCGAGGACGGCCCGGCGACGATATCGGCACCCTCATAGGCGTTGAAGTTGGCCGGGTGGCGCACGGCGTAACCGCGCTGGCCGTCCTGGAAGATCTCCGAGCCCTGGGCGCGGAACTGCGGGGCGATGCCGGCGTTCTGGCCACCGCCCCGGGTGATGCCGGGGGCGTATTTGACCAGGTCGTCGGCGCTGTGGATCGAACCGTTGGCCAACTGCTCGGCGTTGATCTGCACCACCGAGCGCGGGGTGTCGAGCACCTTGGCCTCGGTGCCGCCGTACACCGAGGTCGGCGGACGGGTGGGCAGGGCGTCGTCATCGGACTCGGCGGCGCTCGCTTGCACCGTCACGGTTTGCAGTTGAGTGTCGGCGGCAAAGGTCTGCAGCGGCAAGGTTGCGGCCAGCAGCAGGGGTAAACGCAAGGCGATAGCGTGCATGGCAGAAATGCCCCATTAAAAAGAAATGAAAACGCAGATCCCCTGTAGGAGCCCGGCTTGCCGGCGATGAGGGCCTCAAGCCCTACGCCAATCAAAAGGACGCCAT
>NZ_JBWKPU010000005.1:130132-252960 GCF_059418405.1 Pseudomonas sp. GW821-FHT09A09 | reverse complement strand
CCGAGTGTTGGGGCAAGAGCCCTTTTGGTTACTTTTGGGGCTCTTTTCCAAAAGTGACCCGCCGTAAGGGCGGAACCAATATCAGCCTCCACTCAAATAACGGATATGTACTCAGCCAACCCCTCAGCGATGCTGAAACCTGGGCAACGAAGCAATCCGCAATTTAGGCTCCTGCAACCGCGCCAAATCCGCCGCAATCTGCGCCCGCCAAAAATGCGCCCCCGCCAACTGCGCATCCACCCACGCCTGGCGCAACAACACCTTGGCCTTATCCACCGACCCATACTGCGCCTGACGCAACGTCAACTGCGCCTTGATCCGCAGCATCTGCGGCACAAACCAACGCTCCTGGCGGCCCACCGCCAATTGCAGCGTGTCCTCCAGCACCTCCAGCGCCAGCTTCTCCAGGCCCAGGCGTGCCAGGCCCAACGCGTATTCACAGCGCAACAGGCTATAGAGCTGGCTGTCCCCCTGGCCCTGCAACTGCTGCAACGCCTCGCCCAGTTGCGGCACGCCTTCTTCCGGCGACCCCTGGCGAATCAGCAGAATGCTCTCGAAGCACAAGCGAAACTGCCGCCAAATGTGCAGGTCCTGACGCGTGGTGCTGTCTTGCAGCAAGCTCAAATAATGCCGCGCCTTGGGCAGATTAGAGGCCAGCAACGCCAGCGGAATCGCCCCCAGGCACAGGGTGTACCAGAGCGTCGCCGGATGATCGAGGGAGATGGCTTCGTCCACACAGGTGCCGATCAAACGCAGCGCCGGGTCGACGTCGCCTTCGAGCAACATCACCTTGGCCTTCAGGCAGCGCGCCGCGATGCGTTGGTCGAAATGCACGTCGATGATGTGCGAGCGCGGCGCTGACGGCGAGCCGAGGGCTTCGTCGATGTTCTGCCGTGCGCCCGCCAGGTCGCCCATGTGGAACAGCGCCACGGCGCGCATGCGTTTGCCCAGCAGGTGCTGGTTGCCGCTGCTGTTGAGGGCGATGTAGCGCTCGGCCAGCTCCAGGGCTTCGGTGTACTGGTTGCAGCCGCAGCGGTCGGTCCACAGGCCCCACAAGGCGCGCAGTTTATGCTCGGCGTCGCCGAGGTCGCGGGCATCTTCGCGCACTTGGCGCCAGGCTTCGCGCATGGGCCCGCCGGTGCCGTAGGTGAGCATCAGCACACTGGCCAGAGCGGTCTGCAGCAGCATGCGCTGGCGCAGTGGCAACGGCGCTATGGCGTTGCTCGCCAGGCCTTTTTCCACCCAGGTGCGGCATTCGCTGACCAGCGACAGGCGCAGCCACAACGGTACGCCGCCCAGGGTCAGTTCGATGCCCAGGGGCAGGTCGCCGGCCAGCGAGAACGCCCAGTCGAGGGCCGAGCGGATGGTGTTGATTTCGGGCCCGTAGAGCGCCAGCCAGGTTTCCGGCGAGAGGCCGTCGAGGGTCTGTCCGGCTTCCTGCAACACGCCCAGGGCGTAGCGCGCATGGCGCTGGGCGGTGAAGTGGGTTTCGCCGTGCTCGGTGAGTTTTTCCTGGGCGTAGGCGCGGGTGGTTTCCAGCAGGCGGTAGCGCTTGAGCAGCTGCGATTCGCCGGCGATCAGCAGGGACTTGTCCATCAGGCTTTCGAGCAGCGGCAAGGCGTTGCGTGGGTCGAGGCTGCTGCTGGCGGTCATGGCCTTGACCGCGTCGAGGGTGAACGAACCGGTGAACACCGCCAGTTGGCGCAGCATCGCCTGTTCGTCGCTGCTGAGCATGGCGTAGGTCCAGTCCAGCGTGGCGCTCAGGGTGCGGTGGCGGGCGAGGGCGGTGCGCCGGGCGGTCATCTGCAGGCGAAAGCTGCCGTCGAGCAGCCCGACCAAATCCTGAATGCCAAAGGTGCGCACGCGGGCGGCGGCGATCTCGATGGCCAGCGCATTGCTGTCGAGCTTGCGGCAGATGGCGCTGACCGCCGCCACGTCGGCGTCGTGGAACACGAAATCGGGGTCGAGGGCGCGCACGCGTTCCACGAACAGGCGCACGCCGGACCAGGCCAGGGCTTCGCCGGCACTCAGGCGCGCATGTTCGTCCGGCACTTGCAGCGGCGCCAGGTCGTGCACCCGTTCGCCGTCGGCGCGCAGGGGCTCGCGGCTGGTGGTCAGCACGCAGCAGTGGGGCGCGTGGCGCAGCAGGCTTTCCACGGCAGTGGCGGTGGCGGGCAGCACGTGTTCGCAGTTGTCGAGCACCAGCAGCAAGCGGCGTTCGGCGAGGGTGGCGGTGATGCTGTGCAGCGGGTCGTCGCTGATGGTCTGAATGCCCAAGGCGCTGGCGAGCATGCCGGCCACCCATTGCCCGCTGGTGGCGGGCGCCAGGTCGACGAAGCAGGTGGCGAGGTCGGCGTCGCTGGCCAGTCGCTGCGCCACGGCCATGGCCACGGTGGTCTTGCCGATGCCACCGGGGCCGGTGATGGTCACGAAACGCTGGCTCACCACCTGGTCGGCCAGGTTGGCGATCAAGCCATCGCGGCCGATCACTTCGGCGCAAGGCGTCGGCAGGGCGCTTTCTTCGACCCGCACGTAGGGCACCGGCAAGGCGTCTTCACTGGCGGTTTGCAGCGTTACCGGTGCTACAAAACGATAACCCCGGCCCGGTACGGTAACGATGTAGCTGAAGTTGCCGTCGTCACCCAAGGCCCGGCGCAGGGCGACGATCTGCGCACGCAGGTTGCATTCCTCCACCACCACTTTGGGCCAGGCAAAGGAGATCAGTTCGGATTTCTCCAGCAGTTCGCCGGCGCGGGTAGCCAGGGCGATCAGCAGGTACAGGGCACGGCTGCCGAGGGTGACGGGCTCGCCGTTGCGCAGCAATACATGCTGACGTGCCAGTAACAGGAAGGGGCCAAAGCCAATGGCGCTCTCGGCGGGTGCCGGGGCCAGGGGGTCTGCGTCCATACAGGACACTGCGTGGTTCTTGCTCGAGCTCATCAATTCGTCCTTTTTATAGTCGGGCTTGTTATTGGCGATCAGGCCATTCGCCCTTTTGGGTGCAGATGTGCAGCAGCAGTCTTGGAAAGTTGATGTCGATCAAAAAGTCGGAAGGCCGCCCTCCTTTGGGGCATGGTCGTTTTTATAGGCGTTTCACGGAGCGTGTTTCAGGGGATGAGACTGTCTCAGAGCTGAAACATTTTATTACCAGAAACATGGATAAAGCAGAATGTATGCCAGTTGGCATGTAACAAAGATGACAACAACCGCATGAAATTTATGGTGATTTTTGCGGTCGTCGAACGCGCACAAGCGGCTGCGTTCGGAAAGGCGAATATTTCTAATTGTGTCGTTCGGGATGCCGAATAAAACGGCGGTGGTTTGGCGTCTGTTATTTGGCTGTGTATCGAACTGTATCCACGCCCCATCCTGATACACCGGCATGACGTTCTATCGCGTTCGCGACACAGACCGGATACACGCCTGGCTTTAACTCTGTTCACCAGCCGGCGCAGGCGGTCAACCACCGCCACACGCGCCCTGGCCACACTCAGTCAAGCCAGGAGATACACCGATGAAGCGTCCTTACGCCGCCATTGCGGCCACCCTTGCCCTGTCCCTCAGCGCCTTCGCCGCCGTGGCCCATGCCGATGAGGCCAAACCCCAAGAGAAATGCTTTGGCGTGTCCCTCGCCGGGGCTAACGACTGCGCAGCCGGCAAAGGCACCTCGTGCGCCGGCACCGCCACCGCCGACTACCAGGGCAACGCCTGGGTGCTGGTGGACAAAGGCACCTGCACCCAGATCAAGACCCCCAAAGGCTTCGGCAGCCTGACGGAGCAGCCATGAGCCGAGCGGCCCCGGCGGTGCTGATCCAGCGCCTGCTGCCCGAAGCGTTGCTGTTGCTGGTGGCGCGGCTGGGGATCGCGGCGGTGTTCTTTCTGTCGGGGCGCACCAAGGTCACGGGTTTCCTGAACCTCAAGCCGTCGACCTACACGCTGTTCCGCTCGGAATACGCCTTGCCGCTGATCCCGCCCGACTGGGCCGCGCACCTGGCGACCTATGCCGAGCACCTGTTCCCGCTGTTGCTGGTGCTGGGCCTGCTGACCCGCCCGGCGGCGGCCGCGCTGCTGGGCATGACCCTGGTGATCGAGGTGTTCGTGTACCCCGACGCCTGGCCGGTGCACCTGACGTGGGCCGGCTTGTTATTGCCGTTGCTGGCCTACGGCGGCGGTGCCTGGTCCCTGGACCGCCTGATCTCAGGCAAACGTTCCCAACTGTGATGGAGAGTTCCAATGCGTATGCTTTCTTCCCTGGCCATTGCCATGGCCCTGACGGTTCCAATGTTCGCCCAGGCAGCCGATGCCCCACAGCCCGGCGCCGGTAAAAGCGTGGTGATCGTGCCCGGTTCGTTTGTCGACGGCTCCGGCTGGCGCGTGGTGCACGACATCCTGATTCACAAGGGCTACAAGGTCACCGTGGTGCACCAAGGCCACGAAAACCTCGCCGCTGACGTGGCCGAAGCCCGCGAAGTGCTGGAGCAGCAAGTCGGCCCGGTGGTGCTGGTGGGCCACAGTTCCGGTGGCGGGGTGATCTCGATTGCCGGCGACCGCGACAAGGTCAAGGCGCTGGTCTACGTCTCGGCGCTGCAACCGGAAGTGGGCGAGAACATGGCCCAGTTGATCGGCTCCATGCCGTCGCCCAGCGATGACATCAAGCCGAGCCGCGACGGCCACCTGTTCTTCGACCGCACCAAATTCAACGCCGACTTTGCGGCCGACCTGACCACCAACCGCACCGACTTCATGGCCGCCTCCCAAGTGCCGGCCACCACCGCGCTGTTCGGCGGCACCGTGTGGGCCGCGGCCTGGCACAAGAAGCCGACCTACGCCGTGGTGTCCACCGAAGACCGTGCCCTGAGCCCCGACCTGCAACGCTGGATGTACAAGCGCGCCGGTTCCAAGGTCACCGAAATCAAGGCCAGCCACTCGGTGTACATCTCCCAGCCTGAGGCTGTGGCGAAGGTCATCGAAGACGCGGCATCCGTCATCAAGTAATTCACCCACCCCCCTGGAGAAACACCCATGAACACTGCACTCAAATCCCGCCTGAGCCTCGCTGCCGCTGCTGCAATGATCGCCATGGCGTCTGCCTCGTTCGCCACTGCCGCCAGCGCCGCCGACCAGGCGGAAAAACCCGGGCGTTGCTACGGCGTCAACACCTGCAAGGGCACCAGCCTGTGCGCCACAGCCAAGAACGATTGCAAGGGCCTCAACAGCTGCAAGGGCGAAGGCGTGATCGTCAAGACCCCGTCCGAATGCCTCAAGGCGGGCGGCACGCTGACTGAACCCAAGTAACGCCTCACCCCTCCTGTGGGAGCGGGCTTGCCCGCGAAGGTCGTCAACGATGACGCGAGCGTTCAGAAAGTACGCGGCGTTGTCAGGATTTTCGCGAGCAAGCTTGCTTCTACAGGTTTAACGGAGAACCTCGTATGTCCGCATCCAACCCCCCCTTTTCCGGCTACGGCCTGGGGCTGCGCAAGGAGCACTATTGCGACTTCCTGGAAACCTCGGTGCCCGTAGATTTCGTCGAAGTGATCTCCGAGAACTTCATGGTCGCAGGCGGCCAGCCCCGGCATATCCTGCGCCAGGTGCGCGAGCGTTACCCGGTGGCGCTGCATGGGGTGTCCATGTCCATCGGTACCGCGGAAGGGCTGGACACCGATTATTTGCAGCGCCTCAAGTCGCTGGTGGACGAGGTGGAACCGCTGTTCGTCTCCGACCACCTGAGCTGGTCGCGCAGTGCGGGTTTCAATGCCCATGACCTGTTGCCCGTGCCCTATACCGACGAAGCCCTTGACCGAGTCTGCGCCAATATTCATCAGGCCCAGGACGTGCTGGGCCGCACGATGCTGTTTGAAAACCCGTCGAGCTACCTGGCGTTCGATGGCGCGTCCATGAGTGAGTGGGAATTCATCGCCGCCATGGCCAAGCGCACCGGGTGTGAACTGTTGCTGGACGTCAACAACGTGTTCGTCAGTGCCAGCAACCACGGTTTTGATGCCTTGGCGTTTTTGGACGGTATCCCGGCCGAGCGCGTGCGCCAGGTGCATTTGGCCGGGCATAGCCAGGGCCGCGAGCTGTTGATCGACAGCCATGACAGTCCGGTGTGCGCCGGGGTCTGGGAACTGTATGCCGAGGCCATGACCCGGCTCGGTCCCGTAGCCACCATGATTGAACGCGATGATGAGATTCCACCGCTGACCGAGCTGCTGCGTGAATTGTCGATGGCACGGGCGTTGGGAGCGCAGCGATGAACCTGGCGGAACTGCAACAGGTCTTCAGCCGCTGGTTGGTGAACGCGTCCGATGAGTCAGCGCAGCTACTCGGCAATAACGTCGCAGGCCTGGCGGTGTACCAGAACAACTACCGCGCCCAGTTGGTGGGCTGCCTGGAGCAGGCGTTTCCCCACCTGCGCCGGTGGGTCGGCGAGGAGGCGTTTTTGGCGGCGAGCATCACCCATATCGACAGCCACCCACCCCATGCCTGGACCCTGGACGCCTACCCGGAAGGCTTCTACGCCACCTTGAAAGAGGTGTTCCCGCGTAACCCCGATGTGCATGAGCTGGCCTGGATCGAATCGGCCCTGAATGAGGCGTTCGTGGCCGCCGACGCCGAGCCACTCGCCATGCAAGTGCTGGCCGAGCTGGATTGGGACGCGGCCGTGCTGAGCCTGACCCCGTCCCTGCGTTGCCATGGGCTGACGACGAATGCCGAGGCGATCTGGTCGGCGCTGTGGCAGGAAACGCAGGCGCCCGAAGCGGTGATGCTGGAGCAGGCCGGTGGCCTGTTGGTGTGGCGTCGCCAATTCACCTCGCGCCTGCGCCAGGTGGATGCGCTGGAACTGGCGGCGCTGCAACAAGTGCAGGCCGACGGCAGTTTTGCCGGGCTGTGCGAGTTCTTGGTGGAACACCTGGGCGAAGAAGCCGGCGTGATGCGCGCAGGCGAATACCTGGCCACGTGGCTGGGCAGTGAATTGATTGTGGGGGTGAGGGATGTTTGATCGTCGAGGTTTTATGCTGCTGGCGGCAGTAGCGGTGTGCGCGCCGGCGTTTGCCGTGCAAACGGTCAGCACCGATGACCAGGAGATTCGCTATGAGCGCTTCGGGCCGGAGGAGGGGCACGCGATTATTTTGCTGGCAGCCGACACCCAGGTGTTTGCAGCCGTCACTGGGCCTTTGGCGGCCCAAGGGTTTCGGGTGATCGTGCCGTACCTGCGTGACAGCGATGATGGGACACTCGGCCAGGATGTGCTGGAATTGATGAACGCCCTGCATATTCCCGAGGCCGTCCTGGCGGGCGTGGAGCAGGGCGCGCGGGTGGCGGCCAAGGCGGCCACGTTGAAGCCCACCCGCTGCGTGGGGCTGGTCACGCTGAACACGCCACCCCAGCCCGGGTTTGCCGACGCGGTGGCGCTGATGGCGAAGACCGGGCATTGGCGAACATGAAAATATTGACAGCCAGGCAATAGGCCACTGAAAAAAATCCCGTCTGCCCGTACTCTAGAGGCCTTCGTCACCTGTGTGGATTGTTCATGTCTTCTGTCGCCGATGGGTTGCCCTCCAATAAACGCTTGCCGGCTGTGATCGCCCTGTCTTTGGGGATCGGCATGGCAACCCTGGACACGGCGATCGTCAACACGGCGCTGCCAACGCTGGCCGAGGGCATCGGCACCGATTCGGCCTCGGTGATCTGGGTGGTCAATGCCTACCAACTGGCGATTATCGCCACGGTGCTGCCGTTTGCGTCCTTGAGTGATGTGCTGGGGCACCGTCGGGTGTACCTCGGCGGGTTGCTGCTGTTTATCGTGTCGTCACTGTTTTGCGGGCTGGCCGGCTCGCTGCTGACCCTGGCTGCTGCACGAGTCGCACAAGGCCTGGGCGCGGCGGCGCTGATGAGCGTCAACACCGCGCTGCTGCGGCACATCTACCCGTCGAAGATGCTGGGGCGCGGCCTGGGCTACAACTCGCTGGTGGTGGGGCTGGCGTTCACGTTGGGGCCGACCGCTGCGTCGGCGATTCTGTCGGTGGCGACCTGGCACTGGTTGTACCTGATCAACGTGCCCCTGGGCCTGCTCGCATTGGGCCTGGGCCTGCGCTCATTGCCGGTGCTGCCATTGACCGGCCACGCGTTCGACCGCTTTGCCGCCGTGTTGTGTGCCGGGTTGTTTGCCTTGCTGGTGCTGGGCCTGGGCACGGCGGTGCATGGCGCGCAAGGTGCCTTGACCCTGGGCCTGATTGCGGTGGCGCTGGTGTGTGGCGCCTTGTTGCTGCGCCGTGAGGCCGGGCACCCGGCGCCGATGTTGGCGGTGGACCTGTTCAAGCGTCCGGTGTTTGCCCTGTCGTCCCTCACGGCGATCTGCGCATTCAGTGCCCAGGGTCTGGCGTTTGTCTCGCTGCCATTCCTGTTGCAGGCAGTGCTGGGCCATAGCCAGGTGGAAACCGGTTTTCTGATGACGCCCTGGCCGGCGGTGGTGGCGGTGATGGCCCTGGTGGCGGGGCGCCTAGCGGACCGCGTGTCCCTCGGCGTGCTGTGCGGCATCGGCCTGTTGATGCTGAGCGTGGGCATGGCTGCACTGGCGACCCTGGGCAGCGGCGCGTCAGCGTTTGATATCGGCTGGCGCATGGCGTTGTGCGGTGCCGGTTTCGGGTTCTTCCAGTCACCCAACCTCAAGGCGATCATGACCAGCGCACCCTTGGCCCGCAGCGGCGGGGCCAGCGGCATCGTGGCGATTTCGCGGTTGCTGGGGCAAACGTTGGGGGCCTCGCTGGTGGCGTTCTGTTTCCATTTGTCCCTGGGCAGTGGCCCGCAATACGCGCTGTGGCTGGGCTGCGGGTTTGCCTTGGTCGGCGCGGTGGCGAGCATCTTGCGCTTGTTGCCGTATGACAAAAAGGCGTGATTGAGCGTTGTAAAACACCGTTCAGGGCAGCTACCGTGGCGACCTGAATATTTCGGGATGTTTCAGATTTATGTCCAGCCTGGCCCAACGCACTGCTGATGTGTCTTCCCGCCGCGCCGCGCTGACCCTGGCTTTATGCTTGCCCAGTGACGTGTTGCTCTACCTGCTGCTGCCGATGGAATCCCAGGCGTTCGGCATCACCCTGGCCCAGGCCGGGGTGCTGCTGGCGGCCAACCGCCTGGTGCGGATTTTCGGCTACCGGCATGTCCTCAACTTTTACGCGCGCAACGGTGACCGCCTCACCTGCATGATCGCCGCAGGTGCCGCGACCGTGTGTGCCCTGGGCAACTCGATGCTCTCGGGCTTCGCGGCGCTGCTCTGCCTGCGTTTGATCTGGGGTCTGTGTTTTGCCGCGTTGAACCTGTCGACCCAAGTACTGGCCACCTCAGAACCCGCAGGCGCGGCGCGCCGGGCAGGGCGCTCGCGGGCCATGATCGCGCTGGGGCCGATGCTCGCATTGCCCTTGGGCGGCTGGCTGACACTGTGGGCGGGGCCGCGTCCGATCTTCGCGATTCTGGCCGGCTGCTGCCTGCTGGGGCTGTGGGCGGCCCACGGCCTGCCGCGCACCGGGCATGATCTGCACAGCACCGGGCGGCGCTTCAAATGGCCGGACAGCGTGGCAACCTGGTCGTTTATCGAAGGCGTGGCGCTGGATGGGCTGTTCATTTTTGGTCTGTCGATCCAGGCGCAGAAGATTTTGGGCGGCAACGCGGTGCTGATCGCCGGTGGCCTGATGGCCCTACGGTATGCCTCGGAAATGCTCCTGAGCCCCCTCGGTGGCCGGGCCGCGCAACGCTTTGGTGCCACCTCGATGCTGTTGCTGTTTTCATTCCTGAGTGCCCTGGCCCTGACCGCGTTTGGCAGCTACTGGGTGATCGTCGGCGCGGCGGCGGTGCTGGTGTTGCGAGCCCTGCAACTGCCGCTGGTGACCACCCTGGTGGCCGAGCGCAACCCGGGTTCGATGCGGGTTTCTGCCTTGGCGTCCAACGCGGTGTGGCGCGACGTGGGCGCGGGGCTCGGGCCGCTGCTGGCCGGTTTGTTGCTGCCGGTGGCGTCGGCCCCCTGGGTATTCGGACTGGCAGGCGCCGCGATCGCACTGAGCGCGGTGTTCTGCTGGCGGGCAAAGGTTTCCCACTGACGATGTGAGGTTGTGTGTGTCCCTTCAAGAAAACTTCGTAAGCGTGCTGGATGAGGCGTATCGACACTGGACCGGCCAGGGACTGCCGGCCCCCGAGCACCTGGACCCGCAACAACGCCTGGCCTGGCTGCACGCTGAGGCGCCCTACAGCCTGCTGGCCCATGACGGCGCCGCCGACCCGCTGTTTACCTACGTCAACGCCTGCGCGCTGAGCTGCTTCAAGTACCCGCGTGAAGACTTCATCGGCATGCCGTCGCGCTTCAGCGCCTCGGAACTCGACCGCGCTGCACGCCAGGTGCTGCTGGAGCAGGTCACTGCCAATGGTATTGCCGACGGATACAGCGGCTGGCGGGTGGACGCGCAGGGTGAGCCGTTCATGATCCACGCCGGGGTAGTGTGGACGTTGCTCGATAACGCCGGCCAACCCTGCGGGCAGGCCGCGCTGTTCTGGCCGGATGAGCAGCGCATCGGCGTGCTCGCTTAAGCGCTTTTAAAGCGTTCCAGCCAGGCGGGGTCGAACCGGGTTTGCTCGGTGTCGATCCCCAGCGCCTGTAGCTTCGCCTTATGCGCTTCAAGCTCGCCCACCAACTGCGCCTGGGCGCTGGAATTGGCATCCAGCGCATGCATCTGCGTGAGCCCCAGGTGATAGAAACGCAGCACCTTGAGGGCGGTCGGGTCGTTGGCTTGTACGCCCTCGGTGACCCGGTGCATCACGTTGGTGATGCTCATCAGGCTGCGCTTGAGCTGCCAGCCATACAACGCCGGCGCCAGCCATGGCTGGTTCCACAGCGGGCCACGCACCAGCGCGACGGTGACCAGCACGCCAGCAAACACACCCCCCACATTGAAGCGGAAGTTGTCACCCCCGGGCTCCCCAAACAGCATCACCGCCAGGCTCGACAGCAGCATGGCCAGGGCCACGAACACCACGGCGATGATCAGCGTGCTGCGGCGGGTGAGTTGGCGGTAGGTGGCGGGATCGCAGGGTTTGAGTTCGAACATCCGGTTCAGCTCTCCAGGAGGGGCAGGGCGGCATCTTCTCATGCTTGCGCAAAAGAGTTGAACGATGGTTCGCGGGGCTTTCTCTAAAACGGTGTAGGCCACCCACTTGAAAGGTGAACAGTCATGCCCGAATACAAACAGCCGCCGCCTGGCACGCCCAACCCTGACCGCACACCCGGCGAAGAGGAGCGCGACAACGATGCGCTACGCCCCAATGACCCGGCGGAGCGTCAGGACAACGATGTGGAACAGGTAGAAGAGGACCTGGAAAACCTTCACGACAAGGCACGTCCGCGTTAAATCAGGAGACCACCATGAGCCATCCCCCGAAAGGCCCACGTTCGGACGAACATCGCAGTGGCGAAGATGAACTGGGCTTCGACCCGGACTCGCCGGATTTGGAAGACCCGCAGGTTGACCCCATAGGTCCGGCGATTGCGCCGTTGGACAAGGAGAAAGCGCCGGCGCAGAAACCGCGGCCCTATGATCCTTTGGGTGATCTGAAGCCATGACGGTAGCGGCTCGCCATTGCTGGGGAGCGGAGGGGACAGATGGATCGAAGCTCATCTGTTCCAACTCCAAGTCGAGTCGCTTCAACACGAACGCTTGCCTTTGAAAGTGAAGGTCCTGTTTCGGGCCATCGCTGGAACCGTGCTCATTCAGTCAAAGTCGCTGATCAGCACATCGTCTCGCACATCGCAGCCAGAGCAGAAGCGGCTGTGTACGCGCTCCTGCCCCTGAACGCTTAGCCACTGCGCCTGGATAAAGTCCTCTGGCGAAGCCCAGTCCTCGCCCCATCGGGGCTCACTTCTTTCCCATCGTCGCGTCTGATACCGAACTGATACCGAAGTGATCCCGCCATGGCCTGGCGCCATGAGTGCCACCGCCGCCATATTGACTCGCCCCAATAAGGCCAACGCCAAACTCGATAACACAATGATCAATTAACCCACTACTGGGCAGGAGCGAGCCATGAATGGCGAAATAGACACAGCCAACGTCATCAAAACTGCGGATTACAAGGAGCTCAACGGCGATCTCGGCCATGGTCGAAACCGCCTCAGCGCAGCCCAGCCACCGAAAGAACGCGTATTTGATCCGGCATCCGGCGCTGGCATCCAGCGGCACACAGACACACGTCGCGAAGATTACTCATCATTCTACAAATCGATTCTGGATTACCGTCGCGAAACTAAGCTCGAATTCAATACGACTGCCAGCTATGGCAAATTTTCCGCCGAATTTCACTTCAACTTTGAAAGTAAATACACCTCCCACCAAGACAACACGGCCGCCGTGCGGACCCTGCGCCTGGTCTTCGGCGGCGCGAAGCTCGACGCGGTCTCGGCCGCGGTGCTTTCGTCCAAGTTCAGCGCAGAAGTCGACCGCCTGCCTACACTGTTTAACCACGAAGAAGCGCATAAATTCTACAGGTTCTTCGACATGTTCGGGACCGACGTGGTGACCTCGATCGCTCTGGGCGGCAATCTGTACTTCCAGGTCCTGGTGCAGAAATCCAAAGTGACGGAGCTCGAAAAGATCAAGGTCGAGCTGGAGGCCGAGTACGGCAGCTTCTTCAAGGCTGACGGTTCGCTTGATGATACGGTCGAGCGCAGGCAGTACATCGAGAGCCGTGAAGCCTCAGTCACCACTGAGGGCGGCAACAACAACATCTTCTCCGACGCCATCTTCACGAAGCCGGCGAGGTATGCCGAAAAGACGAACGATTGGGTGACTTCCGTCGGGAAAAAACCAGTCGTCGTCGGACGGGAATTCAAGCCGGTCTACGCTTTCATTGCCGACGACAAGCGACGCATCGCGGCACAGAAGGCCTTGGACCACTATCTGGGCCGCTACCTGAACGTCCATTCGACCTGGGCTTACTCCAGCTTGACCGTCGGCAACATGACACAGCAAAAATCGGCCGCCGGTGCCGTCGGCAGGCCCGGTATCAAGGTACGCGTGATCGACCGCAAGACGCTGGAGGGACGGGAAGAGTATTTCACGGCCCCCGCTATCGGTAGCGCCGTACCCGAGATCAACCAGTTCTGGAATACGTTCGAGTCCGGTGTCGAATCCATGGGACTCGAGGGCGCAATCGTACTGCTGGCGACGGAATTTTGGCCACGGGAAAGTCGCTACAGCCCGCCGGATCACATCATCGATTTCCTCAGGCATAAATGCGGCGGCTCGGAGGCGACCCTGCATCGCTGGCGCGATGATTCCCTTCGCTGCGTGCCATGCCCCTATGCCGGCGCCAGCTATGGGCTGATCGGCTACGGCAGGGGCACCTTCCAGGACAAGGGTGGCGATGCCTACGTGATCGGCTTCGGCAATCCGGGTGAAACGCTGCGGCTGGAGCTTCAGATTTCCGCTGACCTCCATACCGATGAAGACGGTACGGCGAAGGTCACTTGCAACGATATCTTCCAGGGGGAAGCGATCCGTTTCCTGAAGTTCCGCAGCGAACATTGGAGCACCTGGCAGATCGCCGCCGACCCTCAGGTTCCGGGGCGCGTCATATTGGAAAACGACAGTGCGGGTGATGCCAGCAAGGCACTGTGGTACGCGCAGCCGGTACCGCCAAAATACGGCTTTCAACCTTTCTACTTGATCAACGCCCAGACCTGCGGCGTTCTGCAATGGGACAGTGGCGGAGCGGCCGAAGAGAAGGAGGCCGTGCTGCGCCCGTTCGCCCCCAATCTCGACATCAACCTGTGGCACCTGGGCTACCCTTTTATTGTGTGCCTGTCTTACAACCCGAGCTGGGACCTGCGTGCCTTTGGAGATCGGCGCGTGAAAGTGGCGCCCTACCGGGGCAGGGACACAGAACTGCGTTGGTCGCCAAGTGAAGTCAGTCGTGTGCTCTGACCCCTGTTTGCTCCGTCCTCCTATTTGAAAAGGAATATTAAAATGGCTAAGGGATACCAGTCGTTTCTGCAGAAATCGACCCGCATTACCTACTGCAGCAAAGAGAAATATGCCAATCACGAGCTCTCTGCCGTATGGGTGGCTGATGCATTGAAGCACTTCAAGATCGAGGCCTCGGACACCAAGGACTACAAATACCCTCTCGACAGCCAGCCGGCCCGAGCCACGATCTGGCCGACCTGACCGCAAGCGCTCCAGGTGCTGTAAAGGACGCAGACGGCCAGCCACTTCGTCGACAGACGGGGGTGTCAACAGCCGGCTCTTGATGGCTAATGCCAGTCAGCTTGACTGACTGGCATTAGCCGCTGCGAGAACTGCGGCGATGATCTGCACTGTGTTTATCCGTTCACTAATCGCCGCGCCAATCGTATGAAAAACCCAAACCTGCCAGTCGCCACAGGCAGAAACTCACCCAAAGCGCGCATTTGACAGTCAGTACTCGATAACTGACTTTTCACTGTGGTTCCCACTCTGACCATAAACAACGGCGGCCAATGCGGGCCATTCACCTCAGCCTGACTCGTCCACGTTGCTTCGCATTCTTCACGCACCCGCTTCAAAAAGGTCACAGGAAATGAGATCAGTAGAAAACAATCCTCCACAGCTCACGCGTATTCCGCTCGCCGCCATCGGCGCCTTGCTTGGCGTTGTTTTCAGCCCCTCGCGCAAGGTGTTCAAGGCGCTGGTGGCGTTTGCGTGGGTGGTGGTTGGGATAGGGGTGAATTTGGCGATTCTTGCTGTGATGGTCACGTAAGCGTCCCCGGTGGTCACTCGCGAATTGCTCCCTCAGTTCCTTCAATTACAGGTGAGCCCGCCTATGATTTTGAACCCCGTCATCACCGCTCATTTGGTCGCTGAAGTCAGGGAACTAGCGGCGTCACCGCGTTGGCAATATCCAGACACTCCGGGGGCGGCGCAAATAGTCGAGTTGAGCGCGCGCCTCTGTTCTCCAACGATGTACAGAGCCTTTCGGGATACTCCTGAAGGCAATTACCTGTTGTACGTGATCGAGGCATATGAGCACGCTATGAATGATGATTGGCTACCCTTTGAAATTATGGGTCTTGGGCTTGAACAGGCCCAAGAGTTTATTGCTCAGGTGGCAAAGGAGTTGGAGTTGGGGTCGACAGATCACCTCATTCCAAAGCTCAGGGCTGTTTATTCAGCGCTGTCTGGTCGTGAATCGTGACGGGAGGCTTCTGTCCATTAACGGCATTTCCCGAACGGACGCTTTCGGCCAGAAGCAGTCGCTCCGCATCACATCCCCAGCCTGACAGCCTGGACAGCCGAGTTGACCGTTCACGATGCAGTGCAGCAGCATGTGGTCAATCATTAAGTGCGTCTAGGAAACCTATGTATTGCCCTGTAGATCTTCATGAATTGCTGGCGCACGTCAGAGATGAACCGTCGTTCATACGATTTATCAAAGCCCTCGGTGTAGATTTCGCCAGCGGACGTTTGATTGAAAAGACATCGCCTTCATCGGCCCATGGGCCAAGTGCTCTAGGCTGGGAAAATGTGTCTATTGACGCGTTTTTCGATGCGGCAGCTTCGTGGGCAGACGCCAGTTCCCAACTTGCTCAAGAGGATAGGTCGACACCCAATGTTTGGCATCGCTGTGCGGCCATTTTGCTGGCTGGGAAGTATTATGAGTGACACGGGTACGACATACGCAACGTGGAAGGGAACCGCGGAAGGGAGGTTGCCCAAGAACCAACGCAATAAGCTTCTGCTTGAAGCCGAAGCCTACGGTTTAACGTTGAATGACCTTGCTGCCACCTGCGAGGAATTCGGCGTGGCCCCCCCGCGATCTGCTGAACGAGCTATCCATAGCGGTTGCTGACGACTACTTGGCAGGGACTTTGACTTACGAGTTCTGCGATGGCGTCATGAACGGGCTCATCGCTGCCATCGTTGATGTGGGCATGACCAATGACATGCCGCAGCCTGCTTTCTCGCTTTTTCAGGCCTTTGATCAGGGGGAGTGGGAGCGCCATGATGATCCGCCGGAGACTGATGCGATCGAGAAATATGTGAAGTCGCTGGTTGTGCAGATAGTCCGTGAGTTTCAGGGTGGTAGCGGATATCGGCCAGAAGCAGATCTTTAAGCTGGAAAAAATGAATCCTTGGAATATCTTCCCGCTTTGAGAGTTGTCTACGCACTTGAACACTCTCTGGGCTGGTAAGCAGAGCTGGGAAATCAACTCGTCCCATCTTCAAAAGTAGGTGCAAATGATGGCTCCCTTCGTTCTTCAGGACTTTGACGTTGGATGGATCGCTACCGACGCCCTCGGACAGGTCGCGCTCTTCACTACAGGTGGCCCCGGACCAGTTCCTGATTCCGCGATACCCTCCGTCGAAAACTCCGAAGAATTTGTCCTTTCCTTGCCGAAAGTGTCCGATGTAGATCAGGCCACTGCCCGGGCTGGTGCAAACGCTTTCGTTGAATTTGCTAAACGTGGGTTCTTTGCTTACGACTGGTCGGACGTTCATCGCGATTCATGCCAGGCGTTGAGGGGGTATGAGCTGCAATACCGTCCCCAGAATCCACTGAAACTATTCGATTTGCCTGCCCCATTACGGACATTGGCTGAGGTTACCCGGCTATCTCACGTGATCTTCGGAGCATCCATCATAGTGATAGGTGATCAGGTTTCTTAGTATTTATTTGGCGATTAAGGACCGCTTTATTGGGGCGGAAGCATTCAGTTGCGTACGGCAGCAATCGGCCAATAGCTGCCCGTCTCAAAGGATCGCTGCTGGCTAGGTGTTATCAGTCGATGGGATCAGTCCCGAACGAGACCTTGAGATCTATAGTAAGTAGCATACAGCCCACAAATGGCGCCTTCCTCCAACCCAAACCCACAGCAGCCGCGAATTGACATGGCAAGAGCAAAAAGAGAAAAACCAGTTTTTGATACAACCAATATTAGCCTTGAAGAGTGGCTTTCCATGGTTTTCACTTACAAAGAAAAGAGAAAATATAGATTCATAGATTTTCGCTTTCCAACGGACTCCCATGCAGCCGAATATCTTGCCTCCGCTGAATTAAGATCGGAGGTTGAAACTAAGCATCTAATACGCTCGTTCTTGATCCCCCCTGGGGTGCAGGGACATGATCATCAATTTTTTCACCATTGGGTAGATAATGGTGATCTTCTCCAAATGATTGATAAAAACGAGTATGCTCGTCGTCTTTTCAGAAATGAAGGTTGGGAAGGTTTGACTTGGATTTTAGATCTCCTTCCCGATTGGCCTCAACACGCTATTGACGCATTGGACGCGTTCATACGAGCGCATACACTCTACCTCTCCGATGACCGTATATGGGGCCTGAGTGATGCAATTTCGATAATTCGCCACAAATATCTACTTTCATCTAATCCTCGCGACATACTAAACGATGTTTCTTCAAGGGATTTTGAATTTCTCATCGCGGCCTTGTTTAGAAAGCAGAAATATCAAGCAAAAGTCACAAAGCAGTCACGGGATGGAGGGGCTGACATAATATGCAGTTCACTCGATACCCCCATAAAACAAAGGTTACTGATTGAGTGCAAGCACCACACTGGCACAATCGGCGTTGAGGTGATTCGTAAGCTGGCAGGAGTTGTGAGCGAAACCGGAGCCACGAGCGGCTGGGTTGTAACCTCTAGTAAATTTAGCTCACCAGCGGTGGAGTTTGCTAGTACTACAGGGAGGATTCAGCTCCTAGATTACAAGGCATTGAACCTTAAATTCAACGAGTATTTTGGTGCACGATGGAGTGAGCGCTTACCATCTCTAATTAGCGCGGAGCAGCGAAATCAAGCCAAGCATACCGCTAAAGTAAGTTGAAAGCGGTTGGCACGTGATCGGGTAGCTTCCAGCCAAATGCGGACGTTCGATTTCGTTAGCTAACGACCCGAAGAAAAAGGTGAAATTCGTCCGCCGCATTGGAAACCGAATCTAATGACATCATGTTAGGCACCTCCAAACCCTTAGCCTATCTTTTTTCATCATCAGAGAAAAGGGGACTGATTTATCTCTGGAACGCTGATATATAAAATGAATCAGCCCCTTTTCTTCTTAGCTACAGAACATGGCCTGGATTTCCCGCGATCCTGGTTTTGAGTTATGCGGGGGCTTAAGTGCGATAATAAGAAGGCATTCAAACGCAAGTCTATCGGTTTCATTGCTGATTTGTATGAAACGAACAGTTTTCCAAATATTCCACCATGGCTTTCTTTTATGTGGGGAAGTCTCATCATGTTGTCTTAGCTTGATACGTCGGCCGGCTTGCCCAACATAGAGAGCTTTCCCATCCTCACTGAAATACGCATACACCGCACCTTTCCCATTATCCCCTAGCTTACCTCTCTCAAAATAAGTTTTGCGATCCTTAGGCTCTGTGTTCGAATAAAAAAGATTTTCGGCCTCGCTTGAAGCGTCTTCAATTGCTTGCCGGAGTTTTTCGAAGATTGGCATATGTTCAGCTACCTAACACGACCGTCACAAGATTAAATTAGCACGCTCGGAGGAGCACGAGCGGTTAACTGAGAAAGAAAGGGGACTGATTTATTTCTCAATTTTCTGCTTGAAGACAAATCAGTCCCATTTTCTACTTATAGTTGCTGCACCATGATCGGTGGGAAATGACCTTCGCGCTTCCAGTCAGCGATCAAGTCACGTTCGGTGATCGACAGGTTATCGTCCAAAGCTTCCCGCGGAATAATAAACTCCTCATCATTTATAACAATGTAAATATCCATACCTTCCCAGTCTGGTGTTTTCAATTCAGCGATAGGAAAGCGAAGAGTGTCGCCGCAGGTTTTATATGGCGGATTCATGACGACCTGTCGCATACTTCTCCGCATCTTAATGCCGGATGAGGGGCGTTCAAGTACGCCGCCGAATTCATCACTGAATTGCGTGATACCAGCCATGATATTTCCGTACAATGAGCGCATGAGGCCTAGGAAATAATTCCCTTTGCCCATATCTCCTTTTATGTACATTACTATGGCGGTGTGGAAGCTCGTGAACGAATCGTGCGATATCTTTAGGGAGAAGTGATGCTTGCCATGCGCGTAGTCCACACTGATAATTTCGTTTGTAACAGTGAAAGATGACTGATTATGGACAAGCGCATTTCTGATGACCTTCGCTACTCGATAGAGTTGGCGCAGGATGAGGTTGAAGTCTCCTAGAGCCGGGAGAGTCTCGCACTTTTCTCGATAGCCTTTCCCTTCTAATTCAGGATATGTGGAGTCCACATGAAAGTCTAGAAGCGCAAATAGAATCAAAAACTTCATTTGTGGATTCTGCTCGATGCTCACTCGCCGCCCCTGTATGAGAGAGGTGCGCGAGTGGCTCGTGCTGTTGCCGTCTTCATCCAGTGTGATGTGGCGGATTTGTGGGTATCGCACATGCATCCCAGCGTCTTCCAGCAGCATCAACGTGTGGTATATGAAATTGCTCATACCTTCTCCTTGGGCAATCTGTTTCAAAGGCTAGTGCAAGAAGACTCTCGCCGGAATGCAGCACTCAATCGTATTGTAATCCTCACATATAAGACAGTTGTGCGTTCCCGGTCCAAAGTCAACGACAGCGCCCGCGAGATCGGCCGAATTTGCTCGTCGGGATGTAGACATCGTCCAGTAATGGCTGTGCGTAGCTGATATCGCTGACTTGATGGGCCGGTGATTCTTCCTCATCGTTAGTGTCCGCTATTGGCTGAAAGCAGCCTGTCACGAGGGGCAACCACCGACCCAACTCTGCCGGCCATAATAGGCTTCTATCGACTCATAGCTACCGGTCGCCCAACGTAATTATCACCGTCGCAGCCTTTCAATACCCCACTCCTGCGCGAGTACCGTCTAGACAGTTACAGCTTTTTCTCAATAGCTTCGATGGCTGCCACATACGCATCATTGCCGATCCCGACTTGGCCCCACACCTTACGTTCTTCTCCGCGTTGACGATCATATTGTTCATCAGCATCCCAAAGGGTGAGTATCTGGTTCGGAAAGCAGTACTCGTAAAGGTCGAACTCATGGGGGCCGGAATCGTCCGAGGCAGCCATTAGTGAAAACAATTCAGTCGCAGATATAGAAAAAACATCAATCCCTCTAAACGTGAAGTTGAGTTGAGGGTGTCCGGAGACGCCTATGAACTGGACTTCATCGCCAGGGCCGTACGCAAGCTGGATGGAAGATTCGCAGAAATAATCGACGCTGCCATAGGCTCGTTCAAGCGGGAATCCACTCACAGACATTGCTTTCCTTGCTGCTGCGCGTGAAGCGCCAAGTCGTGCGGGGCCGATTGCTTCCAGCGGCAAAATCTCAAAAACAGGCATTCACAATGCTTCCTTAAAATGAACAACCTAATCATTAACCGGGTGCGATTTCAACATGTTAAAGCGTCGTCCCCAGAGACCGCTTTTGGCCGACTTCTGCCGTTGCTGACAGGTAGCTTTGGGTCGAATGCAGCCAATTGCAACTCAAGCTTTCGATCCATCGCGCAGGCTTGATCTAGGTTCTAAGACTCTCCTGATACCACTGACAGGATCGCCCTCTATGCGTAATCCTCAGGGACATAGGAAACACATCTATCACTGGCATCCTTTTGCACCCAAAGGCGTCCACCCGTAAGCGTCCGACCAATTCTCCTTCCAAACGCTAGCATCAAGAACCAGGGTGCCTGCGTATTCTTAGGCCGACGCGATAGCCCTTAATGTCAGGATTTCCATGCTTCAACGAAGCGCTTACTCAAAACCCTTCAACGTCAACGTGATACTCAAGTGGCCGCAGCGTCCCCTGGTCTTACCTCTTGAAAACTTAGCTGGGATGACGCTCACGTAGGGCCTGATCCAAAAACAAGGCCGCATTTTTTACTGCCTGCATCCCTTCCGGCAAGATGGCTGCGAACATATGCCAGACATGAAACATCCCCGGCCAGACTTCCAATGACACACGCACTCGGTTTTCTCCCAGATGGGTAGCGAGCCGCATGGCGTCGCTGAGCATCACTTCGTTTTCACCTATTTGCACAAGGATGGGTGGCAAGCCCCTGACGTCCGCGAAGACGGGTGATGCATCGGGATCATTGGGCAGCGCACCATTGAGAAACGCTTTGGCCAGCAACGTAAGGCCCAGGCGTGATGCTTGCGGATCCAGGCCGTCACGGTTGTCGATGGATGCACCCGTGTGCTCCAGATTTGCCCAAGGGGACAAGGCGGCTCCACCCGCTGGCAACGGCAAGCCTGCGTTGCGGGCCTTGACCATCACCGATACGACCATTGCACCTCCAGCGGAGTCGCCGCAGAACACGATGGACTTGGGATCGTGACCTTGGTCGAGCAGCCATCGATAGGACGCCAGTGTGTCATCGATGGGGGCCGGGAATGGATGTTCAGGCGCCAGGCGATAGTCCGGCAGAAAGACGTTGGCTCCGAGTCGTTTTGCGAAGTGCCCAGCCAGACCCAGATAGCCAGTCGGGCTGCCGCCCACATAACCCCCGCCATGGATGTAGAGCAGAATCCGATTGCCCTCACGCTCATCGGGCACCACAACCTTGCCGGGTACACCGCCCATATCGACGTCATGCCAGGTTACGCCTGCGGGAACCGGGTGCGTGGATAACACCTGTTCGTATGCTTTGCGTTGCTCATCAAGGGTCGTGTTCGTTTCCTGTCCTAGCAGAAAGGGCCCAAAGTCAGCCGCAGATGCAACCCAGGCGTCGAGACGGGCCTGAACAAGGGGAGAGAAGGGCATGGGTGGTTCCTCACATGAGATGCCGATGCAACGCATCAGGATTGGCGATTGTGGTTCCAGTGTATTCTTCTCATTGACGAACAGATTTCCCCTCTGTGGTGCCGCTTGGAGTTGCATGTGAGTCGTTTGAATCTAGATGAAATGAGCGCGTTCATGGCCGTGGTCGAGACCGGAAGCTTCGTTGCGGGTGGCCGTTCGCTCGGGCTGACACGCTCGGCAGCCGGTAAGGCAATTACTCGCCTTGAAGCCCATCTTGGTGTGCGGCTCCTCAATCGCACGACGAGAAACATGAGCGTCACGGATGACGGTCAATTGTTCTACCAGCACTGCATTCAGATCTTCAGCCAGTTGGAAGAAGCCCAAGACAGTGTGGGGCAGAAGGCAGGTGCACCAAGAGGTAATCTGCGCATCAGTCTGCCTGATGCACTTGGCCGGTTGTTGGTACTTCCCTTGCTGGCCGAGTATCAACGGCTGTGGCCCGATGTTCAGGTCGATGCAAGCTTTTCGGACAGGGTGGTGGACATCATTGACGAAGGCTTCGATCTCGCGGTGCGCATTGGCAACCCTGCAACCGATTCCAGTCTTGTCTCTCGCACGGTGGCCCATCATCGCGCAGTCATCTGTGCCGCTCCCGCTTACGTCCAGGCGTATGGCGTTCCTCAAACGGCGGATGATCTTCTGCATCACCAATGCCTGGTGTTCAGCAGCCGCATGAGGCGCCAACCCTGGCGATTGCAAGAAGCAAGCGGCGAGTGGCTGAAGGTCAGTCCGAACAGTCGGCTAAGGCTGGACAGCGCAGAGGCCATTCGAGATGCGGCTCTCCTGGGCCTGGGTCTCGCTTACCTGCCGGCGTTCCTGGCGGCTGACTACCTTGAGGATGGCCGCCTGAAGCAAATGCTTCAGGCGTATGGCACCGAAGAGGTGCCCGTCCAAGCCATCTATCCCAGCAAGCGTCATTTACCCCCGAAGGTTCGGGGCTTCATTGACTTGATGGTTGAACGCTGGAAATGCTGAATTTCAATGCAGATGCCGGAGGGCAGAGCAAGTGATCCAGCACTCAGCCCTTCAGGCTTTCACCATCCTGTAAAAGTCTTCCAGCGCCTGGCGAAATTCCGTCAGGGAAAAGCTGATCGGGCGATTCTCGACGTCCCATCGAGTGGTGATACCGACTTCCAGACCACTGGACACGCTCAATCCAAAACGGCGCCAGTGCAGCGTCTCTCCGTCTATCACCTGTTCGGTCATCAGCACAAAGCAATCGAAGTCCATGTCATCGCTGCAGACCAGCAGCGGGACTGGCGTCGATGTGCCGTCTTCTGCGGGCGCAAAGCGCCGCTGGGCGAGCGCGCCTTCTTCCTCGTCCAGCAACCAGATCAATGAAAGACCGTTCAGGTCGAGATCGGGGTATTCGAGGTGACTGTTTAGCCATTCCTCGATCGGTACATCGTCGATAAACAGCCAGGCACAACGGCTACGGCTGAATTTCGCTTGATGGTAAGCGGCATGGATGCGGCGATGCATAGGGAGTCCATTCAACGATAAAGGGCCGGGGGGGGGCGCTTGGTGGGAAAGCGCTTGAGTCTGCGTGAGTCACTGAACAGGTTATCGCCAGGTACAACGGTTGCTGAAGGGGTCAAGCCATGTCGAGGTGTCTATGCCCAGCTTTGAACAGATCAAGGCACTCAACTGACTCATCCTTTCGCAGCAAACCGCCACGCCTTGGGTGCGAGCCCCGTCTCCCGCTTGAAAGCATGGCTGAAGGCGCTTTCGGAGGTGTACCCCAGCGCCTGCGCAACCGTGCCGATATGTTCGTTGCCTTCACGTAGCGCGCGCTCAGCCAGCCGCATCCGCCAATGTGTGAGATATGCGATTGGCGTCATCCCTGCCACGGTGCGAAAGTGTTGTGCAAACGTCGTTCGTGACATGGCGCATGCGCGTGCCAGGTCTTCCAGGTGCCACGAGCGGGCAGGATCGCCATGTATCAATTGCAGGGCTG
The DNA here is from genome assembly GCF_059418405.1 of Pseudomonas sp. GW821-FHT09A09. NCBI lineage: Bacteria > Pseudomonadati > Pseudomonadota > Gammaproteobacteria > Pseudomonadales > Pseudomonadaceae > Pseudomonas > Pseudomonas sp. GW821-FHT09A09. Next base: position 229,183 of record NZ_JBWKPU010000005.1, on the reverse strand, counting down.
GTGCAAGACGGGCATTGCCAAGCACGGCCAGCCATCCCGCCAGCGGTGAACCGTTGGTTTCCAGGTGAGCACGCAGGATCTGGATGAACAGCAGTTGAGCCAAGTGGGCGGATGCCAATTGCGCGCCTGGCTTTGGGGTTAACCGTTCCTGCACCAGTTGATCAAGCAGCCCGCGAAAAGAAGCGGCTTCAGGCGCCGCAGCCGGCACGTGAATCCACGGCGGCAGGACCTGTCTCAACAGCCTCCCACTGACAGGGTCGAGTAGCACGTGACCCCCAATGTGTGCGAAATCGTCGCCTTCACCAATGGGCACGTGGGATTTGCCCGGGCCCGAAAACACAGCCATTGCATCGGTGGGTTCGACCCCCGGATCACTGGCGAGCACGAAAGCGCGTTTGGCACTGAGTAGCCCCACATCACCCGTGCGGAACAACGTCGGGCTGTCGTCGCCGTCGACCGTGACCCAACAACTGCCTTTGATGACCGCAAAGAATTTAATGTTGTCCGGAGCAGGAAAACGCAGCGCCCAGCGCCCGCCTGCGGTAAAACCGCCTGTCACCAGCGATTCGGCGCGGGCGAGTTTGAGGATGTCGGAAAAAGGATCGTTGTGCATGTCCGTACTATCGCGCAAGCCTGGCGTACGATCAAATATTCAGAATCCGGTAGCAGGCCGGTAGCCTTTCCTGACGATCAATCCGGTGAGGAAGGCGGACATGAATGAGCAAACTGTATTGGTAACCGGGGGCACAGGTTTTATTGCCCAATACTGCATCATCACACTGCTGGAAAATGGCTTTAAGGTTCGTACTACTGTGCGCACGCTGGCGCGCGAAGCTGAAGTGCGCAGGCACCTGAAACAACGCAATGTCGACCCAGGGAGCGACCTGTCGTTTGTGGTCGCCGACTTGATGTCCGATGACGGTTGGAAAGAAGCCGTCGCCGGTTGTCGCTACGTGATTCACGGTGCATCGCCTACGCCGTCAGGCAACCAGGTGACTGAAGCGGACTGGGTCAACCCAGCCATTGAAGGAAACTTGCGTGTACTGCGCGCCGCGAGCGAGGCGGGAGTCAGGCGTGTTGTCCTCACCTCGGCGTTCGGTGCGGTTGGTGTCGGCCATTCAGCTGACTACCGCCGTCCGTTTGATGAGACCGACTGGAGTGATGTCAGCGGTGATGTCTGGGCGTATCAGAAATCAAAAACGCTGGCGGAGCGCGCGGCCTGGGAATTCATCCAGAGTGCTGAGGGGCAAGGTCTTGAACTGGCGGCAATCAACCCGGTCGCGGTGCTGGGCCCGGTATTGGGCGCAACCTACTCTCACTCCACCCGGATCATCAAAGACATGCTGGAAGGACAGCCTGGCTGCCCGAACATCAACTCGTGTTTCGTGGATGTCAGGGATGTGGCCGAGTTGCATCTGCTGGCCATGACGCATCCGGCCGCTAACGGCGAACGTTTCCTGGCCAGTTCGGGCGACAGCTTGCCGATGGTGCAGGTCGCACGCACGCTGCGCGATCATCTGGGTGAGGCGGCCAGGAATGTTTCCACTCAGGCGCTGAGCGATGACAACATTCGTGCCGCTGCCAAAACGAATCCGATGATGCTGGGCATGGTCAAGCTGTTGGGCGTCGATATGAGCGTCACGGCGGCCAAGGCCATGACACTGTTAGGCTGGGCACCTCGTAGCCCGGAAGACGCCATTGTTGCAACGGCCAGGAGTTTTATCGAACTCGGCTGATTGAACCTCGCTGAGGTGAGGGGTGTGGGCGTTTGATGGCTGGCAACCGTGCGCTTCGGGTCGAAAGCAGCCTGATGTGAGGGGTTGCCCATAAGCCCGCTCCATGATGACGCGCGGAGCGGGAATCATCGGCACCACTGACTTGATGAAAATGTTAACGGCATAAAAAACGGTTTTTTACCTCAGCTAAAGGGCTGTAAGAGGTTGCTTCGCCGTTTTAACTGTTCCAGAAAACGTCGTAACCTTGATCCGCTCGCGAAACCTGAGAGCGGTCTTCTCGCGTCGATATAGAAAGCCCAGTCTGACGTTACACGCTCTAGGCCAGAAGCTGATGCAACGAAGTCCGTTGCGTTGGTGGATACATTGATAACGTGTGTAATTACGCCATCACTGTCGGGCGGACGTTCTGGCCTAGATATCCTACGATGACTGACTGCGGTCACTCTGATTTTATGACTCTCTTGTGCTTAGAGGCCTCTCTTGGATATCAACCGGCTACTGAAAAAGCGGCAACTTAACGTTCAAGAACAGAATACGATCACGGCACATAAGATCTCGGTCACCGCTAGCTATTGGCGGGGCAGGGGAGTTCCTGCTTGCTTGGCCGAGTACGCCGAAAGCCAAGGTGTAGTCTGGTCCGATACCGTCGTTCTCAAATTGGAAATAGATTTTCCCGGCATGCCCAGCTTATTCGGACTACTGCTCACTCAAGCCGAACAATTCATTGCGTTCGAGATTGAAACTGATAGTGCACACCTGACGATTCAAACAGTCGAGCGCTGGGAGGACATCTCTGCCCATCAGGATTACTCGGTGTCAAAAAGAGGTGTGAGAAAAGGTTTTGCAGCTATAGCTTTAGAGGTAAGACGGCAACTCCTTGCGTTGCCGCAATATGAGTCGCCCCTCTAATGCTTCGCTCATTGAAAAGGCTTTCCCGTGTTCAGGAAGCGACTACCCGCGCGGGGCCGTATTGGGTCGATTGCTACCATCATCGACTGACGACCTCTAACTCAGTGTTTATGCGTCATGGGCATGGCTGGCCCACTGTCCTATAAAACCGCCAATTTTGCGTTCGATGTCACTTTCAACTGTCCGCAGCCGCAAAATAGGAATGCCACTTTTCGCCAGAATCTCGTTTTTCATGGCGTCCCGAGCAGCCTGCACGGGGTGGTCGTGGTACCCGCCGTCGACCTCGATCACCCCTATCGGTTTCTTGCCTACTTTGAAATAGATCACGAAATCGCAACTGGCGCGCCTCATGAACGCTCGCTGGGGCTCCGTCCAGTCGAGGCTACCCGGCGAGGCAATCTTATCCAGGTCGATCTGTGTGTGGAACTTCAATGCCTGGCACGCTGGGGCTGACAGCGCTTCGCGCAGCAACTGCGCCACAATCTGCTCGGACTTGTAGCGTGAATCCTCGGACCGCAGGCGAGCCTCCAAGCGCGCCAGAGACTGGTCGCATTCGCGGTACAGCAGGTCGAATGCCGACACCACCGGCGCGCGTACGATCTGCTCATCTTGCGCGTAATAGCTGATGTAGCGGATCAGTGCGGCGATGTGGCTATTGTTGTCAGTGAATACCTCGTCGCCGGTCACCAGGGTGAAGCGATGTTTGGCCCGGGAAACTGCCACGTTGACCATGCGGGGGTCGTCGACGAAATCCAGGCGTGTTCGCGTCTGGTTGTAGCGCTTCTTGTCCAGCACGGTGGAGAAGACAATTTCGTCGCATTCGCGGCCCTGAAACTTGTGCACGGTGTCCTTGACGAAATCCGTCGGCAAGTGTGTGTCGCAAAGGTTGACTTGCGCCCGGAACGGGGCGATGTAGCCACGACCTTCGTCGTCCATTCCCACCGGAGGCCCCTCGTCCTCGAGCACCTTCAGTAGGGAGTCCAATTCCCGAAGGTTGGTGTTCTTTCTGGCATGGTTTCCCTTGGCTGTCACCACCAGGCGAAGGGGGGCTTCGCCCTTGTCCTCGGTCATCGGCACCAGTGCGTTGTCGTAGAATTGTTGGTTGCAGAACTGGATGATCCTGGGGTGACAGCGGTAATGTTCTTTCAGCAGGGTTCTGGGCAGCGCGTCCTGGAATACGGCAATGCACGAATCCAGCAGGCTGTAGACCTCGCAGTCATAGGCCTCGTCAGGTGCTTGAAGCCCCAGTGCCACAGGGATATGCGGCAACTGACGGTTATCTCCAACGACGATCAGATTCTTTGCGCAGCCCAGTGGCAGGATGCCCGGCACGATGTCCTGCAAAGAGGCTTCGTCGATGATTACGTAGTCGAGGACCGCTCCCGGCGCGATCGAATTGACGATAGAGTGCGTACCGCTGCCCAGTATAGGAAATCGCTGCACGAAGGCATCGAAATGCTTGCAGTAAGTTTTGGCATCAAAGCTGCCCGATGGCGGCTCCTGAAGTTGTAGGTGCTGCTTCAGGTGGTGCATCGATGCTGTTGTCAGCTCTTTCAGCAGGGCCGTAAAATTCGCGCGTGCCAACGATTCGCGGCACTCCCGTAGCTCCGTCTCCTTATCCCGTACCGACTTGTCGTAGTAATGCATCTGCAATGCGTGGAAAACCGCTAGGCGCGCCTCGCCCTCAGCGAATGGCCGTGTGCGAAAGATCCTGAATTTGAACAGTAGCTCGATGCGGTCTTTGAAATGAATGCGCTGCTCGCCAAGGTAAGCCAGGTAGGCTATGAGGTCTGCAGTCTTGCGCGGTGTCAGGCCGTACTTGTCGAGTGAACCTGTGGTCTGCACATCACTTTCTGCTTGCCACTGTTGCAGGTAGCGCCGCTCAATGACCAGCTCGTCCAGCTCGATTTGCAGTTGTGCCGCCCTGTTATGGTCTTGCAAGTGCTTCTTCAAGCGAGTCAGCAAGGCCTGGATCTCATCCAGGGACGGTGCCGGCTCAGGCGCGCTTGATGGCCACGCAGGCAGTTCGGCGAAGAAGGCTTCACGTTTGTCCTGGTTGCCAAGCTTGGCGACCAAGTGGCCCAGACCGTACTTCTCCAGCTTTTCGTAGACGTTTTCCACGGCAGCATTGTTGTTGGACAGCACCGCTACCGTCTGCCCACGTAACAGAATATTGGCGAGGATGTTGAGGATCGTCTGGGTCTTGCCGGTCCCGGGCGGACCTTCGATCATGCTGATTTGCGCGCTGAACGCCCGCTCTACCGCCTGAAGTTGACTTTCGTTAAGCCCGAACGGATAGATGAGGTCCTGACCTGGCGCCAGCGTGCCATTACGCCCCGAACAATAGGCTTGCAAGGCGGTGCCAGCAATGGCGGGCAGTTTTCCGAGCTGGCGCACCACATTGTTGGCAATTTCACGGTCAGTCTTCGACTCGGCGTGATCCTGTCGGGCATTCGCCACGGTAGTGAAGTAGCGGAAGACAGGCGATTCTTTCATTGATGTCGCGGCCGTAAAGCCGATACCGTCCATCTTGTAAACGTAGGGTTTTTTTTGGCTCCCGTGTAGTGCACGACGGCATATCGCTCGCCGTAAATCGTCGCTTTAGCAATGGGCGTGACGACCGCGCTGCCGGATTTGTGCATCAGTACATCGGTCAATTCGCGGGTGGGCGAAACATGGCAGTTACTGAGCGGGCGAGTGTATTTCTTGTTGGAGGGGAAGTGACAGGTCAGCTCCAGGGCTTCGTACTTTTCGCTCCAGCGAATCGCCCAGTCGCTGATTTTTGCAGTCTTGTCCTCACCATCCATCTGAATCGAAGCCATCTTCCATTTCCCTATGCGTCTGACATCCGGCTTTGCTGTGCACCGGATGCTACTTTCTCCAAGAGGAGTTATATTGCCATCATTGCGTGGAGGGTAGAAAGACGGTGGAAGTTGTACGCGATCGAGGCAGCAGTTGCTAATGAGCCGGCTGCGCAAGTAAATAACTAAGGATTGAATGAACGATGGAAGCCAACAGCCGTCATGGCATGTACGGACACAGGTAAAGTATGACTCGGAACCTCTCGTTGATTGCGCTGTTGTTCGCCTTGGCTGGTTGCCAAAGCCTGGGCGACATGGGGAAAAACACCGCGGACTACATCAAGACGGCACGGAATAAGCCGACACCAATGGATCTACAACACAACCGCTTCGAGCCCCTTGGCGCCTTCGATTACAAATATGACGACAGCCAGAGCAATGCCTGCCATGAAGCCATTTATAGCAGAGAGATTGCATCCGCTAGCCTGAAAATGGTGAAGGAGGGGAGCAATGCTGGCAATGCGACGTGCCAGCATGTACTCGGCACGTTTTACGAGAGCGGAAATGGCGTCACTCAGGATTTCGGTAAGGCCCGCAGCCTGTATCTCGAAGCGGCAAAGGATGACCCATATGCCTATGTCGAACTCGGACGCATGGCGCACGATGGGGTGGGCGAACCCGCTGATCTGGTCAAGGCCCGTGATTACTACCGACTGGCGGGGCGAGCGGGTGCGGTGGCGCTGGGTGGGATGATGGAGCACGGTCAGGGCGGTACACATGATGTGCCCGCAGCTTTGAAGCTTTATGTTGAGGCGACGCAGAAATATGGCGACTCAGCCTGGCAGGCGATGCGGCCGTTGTTGGCGCGAGGGGTTGAACTCGACGCCGAGCAGGTGCAGAAATACAACCGGTTATGGATTGAAGGATTGGTACGCCAACAACGCATTCGCTTGGTGATGTCTTCGGTGTTCAAGCATGTCAGGGCATCCGGTCAGACCTTCACGGTCACCGTGCTTTATCAGTTTGCAGTGGGGGAGACCCGTTCCAAGGCCTATCTGGTCAAGAGCTGTGGCGATCCGATGATCGACAATCTCGTTGTGGCGGCCGTGGACCGCCTATCCATGAAAGACCTCTATTTGACTCCGGGAGGAAAGGGGGCTCCAAGTATTCAAGTTCCGATCATGCTGATGCCCAGTGCTGGTTGAAATTGCGTGTTGTCATTGGCGTCATTGCCGGCTCGGACTTTGTAAAAACACCACGTGCCAACGCCGTTGAATTTATATGGTAAGGAATTCCAATGTTTCAAGGTCGATCTCGGCGTAGCTTCCCACATCACTTTTGTAGAGCCAGATCCGAGAGACCCCCAGCTCCGTCTGCAAGAAAGCGACAAGCTGCCCAAGGGGGCCGTTGGCCTGTGTCCTGGTCGGACTCACGACAGTCGCACGCCCTGGTTCGTTATCGTATGTTCTGATCAGGAACATATTCCCTTCGTTCTGCACGCTGTGATTATAGCCACGGTACTCATACCCTAAATCGTGGTCGACATCGTCAAAACGGGTAGATTTCACTATCTTCACAGCAGCGTCCAACATTCGGGTTCGATAAGAGCATCGCTTTGCGAAGCGCTTTGTTCAAGGGGAGTATGAAGGTCAACCACTGGCGTTCGAAACTCCCGATCGAAGCCAACGCATAACTTGCGATCTTCATCGGTGTGACCTTCATGTCATTGAGGCAACCCAGACCCAGCGGTGGGCTCCCTGTTTTTAGAAAACCTAAGATTTCTGCCGAAGCCACCCCATGCAACAACGACGACGGCGCTCTATCCGCCTCAATACCTGTATCCCATTCTCCGGGTCATGCAGACGACAAAGCTGCCGGTCCGTGAAAATGAAAAAGGCGCAAAATTAACCTCGAAGCTTTTTCACCATCAGCCTCGTAGAGTTTGCGCAATGAATCTTGATCGTTGAGTTTGTGTAGGTTGAAGTGGTTATAGAAGGCTTGGCCCAATCGCTGATGCTTGAAGCCTCCTTGGCCCCACAGCCGGATAAACTCGTCATAGACTGCGCGTTCGATCTGCAGCGATAAATTAGTTTCCATCTTCGGGTAGTCATCAACGAAAGACTCAAGTTTACGAACCGACTACGAATCTCTCAACCCTCACAGTCTGCAGCTAAGAATGGTTAAAGCCAGCCTATTCAAACAACGCACGTACTCGTTGAGCCATCTCATCGGCGTTATCAGGTACATCTACCAAAATGCCCAGATAGTGTTCAAGGTGCAACGTGAGCATCTGTTCACCCGCCATCAGATCCCAGTAGCGCTCATCCAGGCCGTCGACTTTTTCTTTCCAGTAACCGCCCAGCGCTTGTTCAAGCTTCTGAGCCACGTCCTCGAAAAGTTTCCAGTCGGCGTGTTCTGATATTTCTATGGTCACCATGCTTCACCTTACGGGAGTCGATTACGCTTGGATGGGTATAGAGGGCACTACCACCACTTCCACCAGGCCTTCTGAACAATCACCTCAGGCGCCAGCGAAGCCCTCTCAGAACTTGCGATCTTCATCGGTGTAACCTCCATGCCATCGAGGCAACCCAGGCCCAGCGGTGGGCTTTCTACGCGCAGGAAGCCCATGATTTCTGCCGAAGCCACCCCATGCAGCAGCGATGACGGCGCTCTATCCCGCCTCAATACCTGTATCCCATTTTCCGGGTCATGCAGACTACTCACATCGCAGCCTTCAACGCCCTCCAGCAGCAGCGGCTGGACCGTGACTGTCCCAGGCTCATAAGTGATTTCCAGATCACCGCACACGCAACGCAACCTTTGCAGTTCACCCTTCGACGAGATGCACACAAAATCCAGCCCGTCGTCATCGGTGCAAACGCTGCAAATGTCTAATTGAAGGCTTTTACTGAGCGCCAGGTTCAGGTTCAACAACGCTCTCTTGAAGGTGTTGGCTAGCCGGGCGCTCTCAAGCACCGTGTACACCCGCGACAACGCTGCCAGTTGTTCAGGCAGCTCAAGGGGTACATCCTTGATGGGCGGCATGGATGTGAAGGGCCATTTGCGTTCTGTGCCGGCCTTGAACGTGTCCAGGTAGAACGACGTGGTGTTTTCATCCCTGTGCAATGACCAGCCAATGCTCTTGGGTAACGTGGAAAGTGGCTCCAGCGCCGGCATCATTTTCATCGCGTGAGCCACGACAAGGTGTCCCATGGTTTAGATCCTTCTGATACAGGACTGAATCGGCGAATGGCTCGAAACGGGCAGGCACAGCGTAGGCAGAAAACATCCAGGCTGCCAGAACCGGCTCACAACCTCCCCACACGCGGCACCTCAAGGTCGAGCAACAGCTCTTCGGTGGCGCGACCAAACTGCTCAGTCAAAAAATCCAGCAACACCCGCACCCGGGGAACCCGGTAGCGATTGCCGTGCAACACCGCGTAAACACCAGCCTCACGCACACAAAACTCCGGCAACAGGACCTTCAGCCTTCCGGCACGGATGTCGGCTGCGGCGTCCCAAATGGTCTTGCGGGCGATGCCGTGCCCGGCCAACGCCCAGGCGCGTGCGAGTGCGCCATCGTTGGTTTCCCAGGCCTGGCTCATGGGCACGGTGTGGTTCCATTCCTGGCCGTCCACCGTGAAGTGAAAGGTGTTCAAGGGGCCTGCGGACGTCACCAGCACGATGAACTTGTGCTGATCCAGGTCGGCAGGTGTTTGGGGGTCGCCGTATCGCGCCAGGTAGTCGGGCGAGGCGCACAGTACCCGCCAATTGGGCGCCAGTTGCTTGGCGATCATCGAGCTGTCCTGGGGCTGGCCAAACCGGATGGCCAGGTCGACATCGTCCTGCACCAGGTTCGACACCGAATCCGACAAGGTCAGCGCCACGCACAACTGCGGATGCAACGTGCTGAATGCCTCCAGCCAGTCGTTCAAAAGGTGGCGGCCAAAATCGGCCGACGCGGATATCCGCACCTTGCCGCGCACCTCTGTTTGACTGGCTTGAAGCCCGGCTTCAGCCTCATCGATCGCCCGCAACGCGACCCAGCACTGCTGCAGGTAAAACCGGCCTTCTTCCGTGAGGCGCAGCTGGCGCGTGGTGCGATCAAACAACTTGGTGCGCAACGCCGCCTCCAGCTTGATAAGCCGCGCGCTGGCCGCAGCAGGCGACAGCGCCAGTTTGCGCCCCGCAGCCGACAAACTGCCGAGTGCCGCCGCCTCGACAAACAAACGCATATCACCCAACCGGTCAGTGGCCATATTCAATTCAGTTTAGAAAATTCATCAAAGGGTAGGCCAATTATCAAAACCATTGCAATTCCCCACACTGGCACCTCCTATCCCGTTGAGCACAGGTCATGAACGGCGAATCGCAACTTGAAAATAACGTTTTAAATCCACCCGGCGAGCACGAACATCGCACCACCGCACGCCTGCCACTGGCGGCCCTGTTGGCCCTGACACTGGGCAGCTTCATCGCCACCGCCAACGAAACCGTCCCCGCAGGGCTGCTGCCACAAATCGCCGAGGCATTCGGCGTATCGCAAGCTTGGGCGGGCCAGTTGGTGACGCTGTGCGCACTCGGCTCCGGGTTGGCGGCCATTCCGTTGACCCTCGCACTGCAGGGCTGGAGCCGGCGTTTGGTGCTGCTGCTGGCCGTCGCGATGTTTGTTGTGTGCAACGCGGTGACAGCCCTGTCGCCCTGGTTCTCCTTGACGCTGGCTGCGCGCTTCTTCGTCGGCATCGCCACCGGCCTGGCCTGGAGCCTGCTGGCCGGCTACGCCAGACGCCTGGCCCCCCCGGCATTGCACGGCCGCGCCATGGCACTGGCCATGCTCGGCATCCCACTGGCCCTGGCCCTCGGCGTACCGCTGGGCGCCTGGCTCGGCCAGCTCCTGGGCTGGCGTTGGGTGTTCGGCACGCTCTCCGGGCTGAGCCTGTTACTGATGGCCTGGACCTGCCTCAACGTGCCCGACTACCCAGGCCAGCGCCCCGACCGACGCCTGCCACTGCGCACCGTCCTACTGACGCCGGGTGTGCGGCCAGTGCTGGCGGTGGTCATGCTCTGGATACTGGCGCACTACACGCTCTACACCTACATCGCCGCCTTCCTGGCCTCCGTCGGGATGGCCGACCAGGTGGAGCAGGGGCTCTTTGCGTTCGGCGTGGCGGCGTTGGTTGGGCTATGGATCACGGGCGTGCTGATTGATGGCAGGGTTCGGCGGCTGATGGTGCTGAGCCTTACCGCCTTTACCTGCGTTGCGTTTGCCTTTGGGGTGGGTGGGCTGTCTGTGAGTGCGATTTATATGGGCATGGTGCTGTGGGGCATGAGCTTTGGTGGCGCGCCGACCTTGTTGCAAACCGCGTTGGCGGATGTTGCCGGGGAGGGGAGTGATATTGCGCAGTCGATGTTGGTGACGGTTTTTAACCTGGCGTTTGCGGGGAGTGGGGTGGTGGGTGGGGTGATGTTGGCGACGTGGGGGGCGGGGGGGATTCCGTGGGTGGTGTTGGGGGTGTTGGTATTGGGGGGGATGGTTGTTTGGGTGGGGAAGGGGGAGGTGTTTGGGGGGGATTGTCGGTAAGGGAAGTTGGTGGTTGATTGGTTTGTTGGTATGCGGATGGTTGTTGTTGTTGTTGTTGTTGTTGTTGTTGTTGTTGTTGGCTGAGGGCTCTGCTTATGGCGGCTTTCGGCCAATAGCGGTCTATGGGAACGACGTTTTAATATGTTGAAATCGCACCCGGTTAATGATTAGGCTGTTCATTTTCAGGAAGTATTGTGAATGCCTGTTTTTGAGATTTTGCCGCGGGAAGCAATCGGCCCCGCGCGACTTGGCGCTACACGCGCAGCAGCAAGAAAAGCAATGTCTGTGAGTGGATTCCCGCTTGAACGAGCCTATGGCAGCGTCGATTACTTCTGCGAATCTTCCATCCAGCTTGCGTACGGCCCTGGCGATGAAGTCCAGTTCATAGGCGTCTCCGGACACCCTCAACTCAACTTCACGTTTAGAGGGGTTGATGTTTTTTCTATATCTGCGACTGAATTGTTTTCACTAATGGCTGCCTCGGACGATTCCGGCTCCCATGAGTTCGACCTTTACGAGTACTGCTTTCCGAACCAGATACTCACGCTTTGGGATGCTGATGAACAATATGATCGTCAACGCGGAGAAGAACGTAAGGTGTGGGGCCAAGTCGGGATCGGCAATGATGCGTATGTGGCAGCCATCGAAGCTATTAAGAAAAAGCTGTAACTGGCTAGACGGTACTCGTGCAGGAGTGGGGTATTGAAAGGCTGCGACGGTGATAATTACTTTGGGCGACCGGTAGCTATGAGTCGATAGAAGCCTGTTATGACCGGTAGAGTTGGGTCGGTGTTTGTCCTTTGTGACAGGCGGCTTTCGGCCAATAGCAGTCATTCCGAGTGTCTACAACAATAAAGGCAATTCAGATTTTAAAAGCGGCTGGAAGTCTGCGCCCCTTCGCGATTTAGCAGCTTGGAGAAGTGATAGTTTACGGCGAAGTACGCGAGTAAATTTGAATTGCTCTGGCACGCACTCTAATTTACCCTGCATTGATTCTAGTTCGCATACCTTACCAGACAAGACGCGGCAGATTCTCACCGCAACTGCCAAGATAAAAAACACCGAACAAAATCCACCAAGCAAAGTGAGCAAACAAATGTTAGCGCAGAATTTACTTGACCTTGTGGAGCCTCTCGCCGCAATCGAACATGAGCGATGGGCCCATTGGCAAAAACATCTACACTCTCAGTGCTCAAAGAACAATGACGGCTCCCTGACGATTCCTCGTGAGCTCGTTGAGAGATGGGAGCGGCAGCTAAATACGCCTTACCACAATCTCTCAAAAAGAGAACAGGATAGTGATAAAGAGCAAGTTAGGCGATATCTGGATTTCATACTGAAACAAATAAAATCGGACGAACAACCTCAACAACATCCAAATTGACTTGTTCGCCTAGATCAAAGTCTCGAAGATAAAAATCTGAGGTGCTGCGCTAAGCCCCCTCCCGATTTGATTTACCTGCACTGCTTTATCAACAAAACAGAAAGCTGCGCTTAAATTATATTCTCTTCATCTCTGCCAGCTTCCTGTAGTGCGCCCCAAGACCTGTCAGCCTACACCCCGTGGAGTTAATAGCAGCATAAAACATGTGATCGGCATCTACCGGGACTACCAGCCCATAACGATTACAACTTTGAAGCTCTTTAAAAATCTTTACATTCCCTTCACTAACGGGCAGATGCCTATATTCCTCTGGAATATTAATCCTGTCTGGCTCAAAAGATGGATCAAGTAAGAAAACATCAGTCTTGTTTGGAAAGTATGTCACTAGCCTGCGTAGCACTTCTTTTGAGACTTTCGGCTCAACTTTTCGTAAAGTTACAAAATGTTGAACATTCGCTTTATACATTGGCCGTTGCTCCCACGGCCCCAAGGTTTGATCAACATGAGAATAAATTGCAGCGGGGGTGATATTCCCCAAGATATCCGAACAGCCGCCTCTAAGGCCATCAAGCAATATATCTGTGAAGATTCCACGGCCATCTTCCTCCATCGCGCCACCCTCGCGATGGCTTGCAGTCAGTATCGTAACACCAGTTCCGATCACCGATGCATTCCCATCGACACCCGCTACTTCTCCAGCGTAACCCGAATGGCAACAATCAAGGATGATCACGCAAGACTTAATCTTCGGATAGGCTTTATTTGCCAACCCAAGAATTTCGGAGAGAGAAGTACCCCAAGCTCCGCGGCGTCCATCACTACTTACCACGTATCCCGCATTTGTCTCAGGTACGATTATTCCATGCCCAGCAAAATATAAGAGCGCCGTATCAGCCTCACCGCTAAACAGCTCGGAGATCGCATTGATCAGCGATTCACTTGTGACCGCCTGCTCGTTACTTACCAATTTTATGACGGAAAAATTGGGATCACCGTTTCCGTCATTCTCTAGTAGCTCCGCGATAGCAACTGCGTCGTTGACACAACCCATTAGTGGGGCAGTTGGATAATCATCGATTCCAATTACCAGGGCTTTTTTCATCATCGCCCCCCGCCGATCAAGGCCTTCAGATTATCCCAGGTCCACTTGTAAAGCTTGTCACCAGGTAACGCTGCTTTAGGTTTAACACATACAGCTTCGGAGTAGCCTTTAAGGAGAAAGTATGGAACTCCTTCTTCCTGAGCAATTTTTACTTCAGCGCTTACTCCGACTGCTGTATCGGTCTTAACTCCGCATATCACGCAGACGACATCAACAGCCCTAATCCTCGTTCTAGCTTTAGCCTTCCAGTCTTCGTCAATGTGCTCTTTGATCGACCAGTCTGCTAAATAAAATGGGCTACCCTCCAGTTTTGCTTGGCCGACGAGAAAATTTTTTAGGGTTACATCGTTGTCATAATCAAAAGAAATGAATACGCGCTTGTTCATTGCAAAAACTCCATGTTTATTTGCGATTAAGAATTGCGGAATCCCGGTCCACTTCAGCTAAGAATAGATTCAATCCTGAGCGACTGAAGTTGCTCAGGGCTGAAATTTCTCTCGGCTTAGGCTTTCTTGGGAGGTGGTGGTGGCGGTGGTTCGCGACGTGGCAATGGAACATCACCTCTAACATTACGCATCGGTGGTGGTGGCGGCGGTGGTGGCTTTTGGTCGGACATCACATATCTCCTTGTTGTGAGATGCTTTATAAGCTGGAAAAAAAGCGATTACTGACGCGATGACGGCGTAAATCACATATTTTGAAAACTGGTCTAATTGGGCACTACGGCTATCATTATTCGTCGCGTTTCTCGTGGCGCCCATAATGTAATAGTCCATCATGGTTAGCATGAACTGCCCGTTGGCTTGTACGACATTTCCGTTGTAGTAGTCGAGCAAAAATTTTCGGTGACCTTCAAGCTTTTCGGCAGTAGGAATAACCAAATCGTCCTTACGTACACGCCAAGCTTTTGAAAAGTGGAACATCGCCACCAAGAGATAGACGCCGGCCATAAGATAAGCGATCCAGAAAAAAACTCCTTCGGTGGTTTCGGCGCTTGGTGCTTTCGACAGCAGATAAGAAAGAAAACTAAGCAGCGCCACAATCATTGCCAGAGGTAGATTGAGACGTGACATCAATTTTTCTTTTCGCTCAGCCTCTGCGAGGTAAATTTTTTCGTAAAGTTTGTACTCTTCGTCATCTGACTTCATCTGCGTGCAGCTACCACCCGAGGTTAGAGCATCATCATAGTATCAAAGAGCCACAAAGTGCTAGAGAGCTGCCGTACAATTAGATCAGTTTAGTGCGCCTACCCGAATGGCTCCTTATGGCTGATTTCTGCCGTTCGTGACGGGCAGCTTTCGGCCACAAGCGGGCATTCGTGTTTTCACGCATGGCCCGACAACGGTTACTTTGCCCATTGCTATTCAATGGTACATACCGGCCACATGGCCACGGTCGACCAAGTAGGCTGCGGGATTACCTCCCCTTTCGGAGCTGTTTCGTAACCGTCCGGGCAATACATCCGTCGTTCGTTATTTGAGCTTCCTGATCAAGGTAGCCACCGTCAATTCCAGGGTCCGAGTGGAAGCATCAACCCTTTCGTTCAAGGCCGTGATGACAGGGCTCACGTTCCGTATTTAACTGGCTAAAAAGAGCGCATCGATTGACTCAAGCGCATGAATGACTACCGATTCCTCTTTCGCTTCAAGCAGCCTTAACAGTATCTGCAACGCGTGTACATCATTGCAATCGGTGAGCGATTCGGCACATCGGCGCAGCCACATATCAGGCTTCACGACAATGGCGGATTCAAGTTCGCACCAGTCAGACGCGGTGAATTCAGAGACCTGAGCACCGGCAACATCAATGCCTTCATCCGACCAGTAGTCTTCAGAGTCGCATGAATGCAGAAACAACCCATATTCTTTGAACATCGCTCACCTATCAGAATTTTGAATGCGTCCGGCAAAGTCATCTAGCATAAGTTTGCTGCCTAGGCGAAACCTCAGGAACTTAGTCCCAAAAATGCACAACTACTGTTATGACAGGCCATTAAGGGTTGGTAGCGGTCGCTTCTGAGCGTCCGTTCTTGGCCGAAAGCAGCCAGTCCCCCCTCAAAGTTTCTACCCAATCCCCCCGCCTCACCCCAACCCCCTAGAAATCCTCACACCCCCAACCCCCCGCACATACCTCCCCGGCGAAGCCCCCAACGTCTTCCTAAACATACTGATAAACGAACTCACCGACTCATACCCCAACGCCTCCGCAGTCCGCTGCACCGACTCCCCCTCGGCCAAGCTCTGCAGCGCCACGATAATCTGCCACTGCTTGCGCCATTGCCCAAACGTCAGCCCCGTTTCCCGCTTCACCAACCGCGCCAGGGACCGTTCGCTCATCGCCACTTGCTTCGCCCACTCGGCCATGGTGCTGCGATTGTCTGGTGCCTGGGCCAGTTGGCGGGCAATGGCGCGCAACTGAGTCGAGGCGGGTAGGGGCAGGTACAGCTGTTCCGACGGTGCCTGTTCCATTTGTTCAATCAGCACACCTGCAAGCCGGGCGGTGGGGCTCTCGGGGGGGTAGTCCTGAGGCAGGGTGCTCAGGTGCAGGATCAGTTCGAGGATGAGGGGCGACAGCACCAGGGTGCAGCATTTTTCCGGGAGGGTGGCGGCGCCGGGTTCGATGAACAGGAAGCCGACTTTGCCGTTGGCGGTGATGCGGTTGCTGTGGGCGACGCCGGCGGGGATCCATACGCCGAAACCGGTGGGCACCATCCAGACGCCGTCTTCCACAGTGCACACGATGCCGCCGTGGCAGGCCACCACCAGTTGGCCTTTGCGGTGGGTGTGTACGGCGTATTCGGCGTTGTTGCGCTGGGTGCCGAGCATCACTGCGACGGCGGGTTGCGTGAAATCATCGAGTTCAAACTGGCCCACGGTGTAGAGGGTTGTCTCGTCCATTGCGCGGCACTCAGGTGTCTGAATTTGATTATAAGTTGGCAGCATACTCAATATCGGCACGCCCGGGCACTGCCTACCATGGCAGCAGGGCCTTCAAGGTGAAGGCTGATGGTGAGACTTCTGCAATGCTCAGCGAAATCACGTTTGCCAATCTCTACCTGCCGCCGTTTCTGCTTTATGTGGGCGCTGCGGCTTTGATGTATGCGGTGCTGGAGCGGCTGATGCGCCGGTGGCTGGACTGGACCTGGCACCCCAGCCTCACGCGGTTTTTTGTCTCGCTGATTGTGCTTTCCACCCTAGTGCTGAAGCTGTGAGGGCGACGACATGAGGCTCAATAACACCCTGAAAATCCTGGTGACGCTGGTGCTGGGGCTGGTGGCCTTGCTGTTTTGCACGCAGTTGTGGCGTGCCTATGTGCTGGCGCCCTGGACGCGGGACGGGCGGGTCAGCGCGCAGGTATTGCGGATCGCGCCCGAGGTGTCCGGTCAGGTCGAGCGGTTGCTGGTGGGCGACAACCAGTGGGTGACCAAGGGCGCGTTGCTGTATCAGATCGATCAGCGTGCCTACCTGTTGGCCCAGCAGCAGCGCATGGCCGAGCTGGCCGAGGCGCGCAGTGTGTTGGCGCAGCGCACGGCGCAGTTCCGGCGTCGCACTCAGTTGGGCGATGCGATTGCGCGGGAAGAAACCGACAACGCTGCCCAAGACCTGGCCGTGGCCAAGGCGCGGATGGACGCGGCGCAGAGCCAGTTGGCCCAGGCCGAACTGGACCTGGCGCGCACGACGATTCGTTCGCCGGTGGACGGCTACGTCACGCAACTTCGCCTGCAACCGGGGGATTACGCGGTGGCGGGCAGCACCAACATCTATGTGGTTGACGGCCACAGTTTCTGGGTCACCGGGTACTTCGAAGAGACCAAGCTGCCGGGCGTGTGGGTGGGTGCGCCGGCCTCGATCAAGCTGATGGGCTTTGCACCGTTGCTGGAAGGGCATGTGGCGAGCATCGGCCGGGGTATTGCCGACGGTAACGAGTTGCGCAGCGACAGCGGCTTGCCCCAGGTGGCGCCGACGTTCAGTTGGATACGCTTGGCGCAACGCGTGCCGGTGCGCATCGAGCTGGACGCGGTGCCCGAGGGCGTGGAGCTGGCAGCCGGGATGACGGCCAGTGTCGAAGTGACCGAGCCCGGGAGCGCGCCGCATTGGCGGCTGTCGCGCTGGCTGCAGGCGTTCATGTGATGGCCGGGTACGTGGGGCGGCTATGGGCCGCACTGCCTCGGCCGTGGACCCAGGCCACCTGGGGCTACGTGGCGCGCAGTGTGATGGCGGCGACGTTGGCGTTGTGGCTGGGTTTTCAATTGCACCTGGACTCGCCGTTCTCGGCGGCGTCGACGGTGTTGTTGCTGATCCATCCGCTCCAGGGCGCGGTGATCGGCAAAGGCTTCATGCGGGTGGTGGGGACTGCGCTGGGGCTCCTGGTGGCGGTGATTTTGCTGGGGTTGTTCGCGCAGAAAATGCTGCTGTTCATCCTTGGGATTGGCGTGTGGTTGGGGCTGTGTGTCGCTGGCATGACCCTGCTGCGGCACTACCACGCCACGGCGGCGGTGGTGGCGGGGTACACGGTGTGCCTGGCGCTGGGCCCGGCCATCGTCGCGCCGCAGCAAGGCTTTGATCATCTGGTCACGCGGGGCACGGCGGTGGTGCTGGGCGTGTTGAGCCTGAGCCTGGTGGCTTCCTTGTTTGGGCGTAAGACGGTCGAGCGGCGTCTGGGCCCTATGCTCAAGGACGTTTCTTCGCGAGCACTGCGGTTGCTGGCGAGCCAGTTCAAGGGGGAGGGTGTAGCCGCTGCCGAACGGCGCCAACTCGCCCTCGACATCGCCAAGGTGGATGACCTGCTGGGGATCGGTCGAGGCGAATCCGTGTTGATCCGTACCAGGTCCGCGACGCTGCAGGCGGGGCTGGCGTATCTGCAGGCCGTGGCCCTGCAACACCTGTCGGTCAGCCAGCCGCTCGTGGGCGTGGCTGAGACCCTGCAACAACTAGCTGAAACCCGTGGGGACTTTTCCAGGACGGCCGCGCAGGTCAGGGCGTTGCAAATGGGCCTTGATGAAGAGTCGGTACAGCTGAGCGATCCGCTGGCGGACCTCTCCAATGCCTTACAGAACTTCGCCTGTCTCGAACACAACACTCCGGCGCCGGCCCGTGCAGTTAGCTTCCACCGGCACTACGGCGACGCCTTGCTCAACGGCCTGCGCGCCCTGGTCGCGACCCTGACGACCGCTGCCGTCTGGTACTTCACGGCGTGGGACCAGGGGCCAACATTGCTGGCGGTGCTGGGCCCATCCTGCACCTTGCTGGCGACCAGTCCCACGCCTACTCAGGGCCTTGCCGGTCTGTTCAGGGGCACGATTTACGGCATCGTGGCGGCGGCCGCGTGCAAGTTTCTGCTGCTGCCGCACATCAGCGGCTTCGCGTTGCTGGCGGTGGTGCTGATCGCCTTCTGGGTGTGGGGAATAGAGGCCACGACTCAGCCACGTCATGCCTTGCAGGCCATTGCCTACCTGATCGCCTTCAACACGCTGGTCGGCACCGGTGGCACCGCCCACTACGACTTTACCGACTTCGCCAACCAGGCCCTCGCCTGGCCGGTGGCGCTGGCGATCTGCATGCTGGCTTTCCAGATATTGCCAAGAAACCCCGCCGCCCAGGTGCGCGCACTGAGACGGGCACTGCACACAAGCACCGGGCGGTTACTGCGCGATGGCGCGCGGATGGACCTGCTGAAATGGCAGGCCAGGCAACAGCACCGGATGGTGTCGTTGCAGGCCTTGCCGGGGGGCGAGCGTGACGCGGTGGGCGTGTTGTCGTTGCAACTGAGTCGCAGCTTGGGCCGGGTGTATGCCAGGACACGGGAACTGGCGCCGGGCACACCGGTTGCGCGGTGTGCGCAGCGGGGTATTCGTCGGCTCTCCAGGCATGCGTTTGAGCCTGGAATGAACGCGGTTCAGGCTCGACGCACGGCACAGGGGTTGCGGTTGCTGGGGGCAGGGGAGTTGGCGCGGTGTTATCAGGAGGTGGCGCAATTGCTGGGGGCGTATGCGGCGTCCGGCGGCCAATCTTCATAGACAAAGCAGCCTTCTGAAACGGGGTTGCCATCCATGTGGTAGGCCACCCACGCCAGTATGTGCGCCATCCGCTTCGTCCCCGACGGCGTCAACGTGCAGGCCTCGGCGACCTCGTGCAAGCGCGCCCGGCAAATATCGATGTGGCGCCGTACGCCCGAGAACCCGCCGAGGTAGCGATAAAATTCATCGAGATAAATACCCACACCGCTCACGCCATAGGTGCCCGCCACCCCTGGCGCGTCCTCATAAATGGCCATGATGTCGTGGCCTTCCAGTGTTGCGACACGGGTCAGCACGTCGCAAAAAGCATCCTTCAGGGCATTGCTGATCCAAAGGTTGTAGCTTTCACCGATGATGATGGGGGCGCCCATGTGGCTGTTCTCAGTGTCTAGACGGGTGTAGAATCGGGCCTGACTTGCCTATGTTCGATGGCAACGCTCAGCCCAAGGCGGACGTCCAGATCCTATCCCGCACCTGGCGGTACTTCAACGGTGGGTTGCCATTACAACGCCCGCACCGGAATGCAAATCTCGCAGTTGAACTCACCGGTCCTAGGATCAATCACCGCAGGCGCCGAAAACATCTCGAAGCATGGCCGGTCGTCGCATTGCAGCCCGCTGGACGGCATCCATTCTCGCGTCAGCCACATCCAGGCGTTGGCGATCTGTTCCGGTTTGCCCTTGAAGCGCGCCACGGCGTACCGACCGCCCGGCAGCGTCTGGATATCGGCCTGGCCGCTGGCGACAAACTGCGCCGGTACTTCGACACACGCGTCATAGCGGCACTTGTTCGCGGGGGTGAGCGACGGGTCGTCATAGCCTATGCCGTAGCAGGTTTGATCGCTGAGGCCATGGGAATGCATCCATGGCGCCATGACCCCGCGCCAGAACTCGCCGATGGCAGGCCCGTAGGGGCCGATCAAACGTTGGTACGCGACACGTGCTTTGGGTAAATCGATGATGCGTACTTCCATGGCAAAGGCTTCCGCTGGCTGATAAGAGCCGTCAGATTCGCCGAACTCGCGCTCGCCCGCCTGATGTGGATTGCCGAAGACCTGATCAGGATTGCTCTCCTGGCTGCCGGGCGACTGCCCAATCGCGGCGGCCTGGGCTTTGAGCCGCTCAAGCGTGGTGGCGCGCCAGGCCGAGGGCGTGCAGCCGAACTTGAGCTTGAAGGCCCGCGCAAAGGCTTCACCGGATTGGAAGCCGGTGGCCAATGCGGTTTCCAGTACGGTTTCCGGAGTGCCACAGGACAACCGAAAGGCGGCTTTCTCCAGCCGCCGACGCTGCGCATAGCTGCCCAGGGTTTCGCCCATCCAGGCGGCGAAGATCCGATGAAAATGGAAGCGCGAGAAATTGGCGATGTCGGCCAGCTGCGCGCCGTCCAACGGTTGATCGAGGTGCGCGTCGATGTGGTTGAGCACACGGTTGATGCGGCGTGTGTACTCGACGCGGGAGGCTTGGGCGGAGGGTTTGGTGGGCATTCTAGATGTCAGCGTTCAGGTAGCTGTCGAATCTTTGATTTTATAGCCCGCCACCTTTGAAAAAGGCAAATAACCCGCAAAAACCCCGCCTTATAAGGCGGGGCTTTTCCTTTCACTTCGGCGCAACCCACGTCACCTCAGTAATCCCGAACTTCTCCGCCCAGGGCCGTGTGGTTTTCTTGACCTGCTCATGCCCCACACGCCCCACGCGGCTGACGTGGGCGATGTCGGCATCCACCGCTGCCCAGTGCCAGGCCTCGGCGTTGTTCATCACTTCGGCGCGTACCACAAAGGACTTCGGTTGACCGTGCAACTGATAATGGATGGTGTAGATTTTTGCGGAACTCATGTTGCCTCCCTGTCTTGTTATAGATGGATAGGTTGGCGTCGCAAAAGGTTCATTCAAAATGACAAGGTGCACGCTGGCGCGGCATAGTGACGCCTCTGCCACGTGCCCAAGGAATGTGCCATGCCCCACCTGTCCCACAGCCAGCGCTACCTGCAGCGCCTGGGTTATGACGCGCCGCCACCGCCGACCCTGCAGACCTTGCAAGAGCTGCAACTGCGGCATGTGTGTACCTTTGCGTTCGAGAGCCTGTCGACCTTGATGCACCTGCCGGTGCCGATCGACCTGGCCAGCGTCGAGCAGAAAGTGTTGTTCGACGGGCGCGGTGGCTATTGCTATGAGCTGAACCAGATGTTCCTGGCGCTGTTGCAGGAGCTGGGCTTCGAAGCGCGGGGCATTACCGGTTGGGTGGTGATGGGCGGGCCGCCGGACGTGCGCACCGGGCGTACCCATCGCCTGAGCCTGGTGACACTGGACGGGGTGCGCTATATCACCGACGTCGGCTTTGGCGGCATGGTGCCCAGTAGCCCGTTGCGCCTGGACACCGAAGCGCCGCAAGCCACCGCCCACGAACCCTATCGCCTGACCCACCATGAGGGGCAGTACACGCTGTGGGCCCAGGTCGCCGAGGAGTGGCGCGGCCTGTATGTGTTCGACCTGCAAGAGCAGGTGGCTATCGACTATGAAATCGGCAACTGGTACGTCTCCACGCACCCGGGCTCGACGTTCGTGGGCCAGTTGAAAGCCGCGCTGCTGGCGCCGGGCAAACGCTATACCTTGAACAACACGAACTACGCGGTCCACTCCCTTGACCAGCCCAGCGAAAAGCGCACCCTCGACAGTGCCGATGAATTGCTGGCGTTGCTCGGCAGCACCTTTGGCCTGCGTGTGGCGCAACTGCCTGCGCTGCGCACCGCCCTCGAAGGCCTGCTGCAGGCCTGACCGCCCAATGCGGGGGCAGGGTGGCTGGCCGCCCAAGCCCCCCTTTGTGTCCCCCAAAACCCTCAACGCCGCGAGTCGGCTGCCTTAGTGTGGACTGCACTTTCCACCGTAATAAGAAGAGAGGGTGGCCATGCGCCGCATCGCGTTATTGTTGGCTCTGCTCGGCCTGCTGACGGCCTGTGACGATAAACCCAAACCCCGTCCTGAAAGCGCCTCCGCTGCCACCGCCATGCCCGCCGACCCGGCGCTGGCCCAGGTCTACGACACCAGTTGCAAGCTGTGCCACGCCAACCCGGCGTCCGGCGCGCCGCTGACCGGCGACCGCATCGCTTGGAGCCCGCGTGTGGCCCAGGGCGCGGACACCCTGCTGGACCACAGCATCAACGGCTACAACGGCATGCCGCCGATGGGCCTGTGCATGCAGTGTTCCGAAGAGCAGTTCCTGGCGCTGATCAGCTTTATGTCCGGTACTCAAATCCAACAATAAGAAGGGGTGGTGGATGACGCTTTCACGGCGGCAACTCTTGCAACGTTCGGCGGCTGCCGGCGCCTTTCTGGCGCTGACCAGCAACCCGGTGCTGGCCCAATTGGCGCGTGCGCCACGCCTGATTCCGTGGCGCAACTGGTCGGGGGCGCAGACCTGCCTGCCCTTGGCGCGCCTGGCGCCGAAGGACCTGGATGAACTGGTGCAGGTGATACGCCAGGCGCCGGGCACCATTCGGCCAGTGGGGTCGGCCCATTCGTTCAGCGCGCTGGTGCCAACCGACGGCACGCTGTTGTCCCTGAGCTATTTCAATGGCCTGTTGGAGCATGATCCTGCCACCCTGCAAGCCACCTTCGCAGCCGGTACGCCGATGTCGCGCATGGGGCCGGCGCTCAAGGCGGTGGGGCAGGCGCTGCCGAACATGGCCGATATCGATTACCAGACCCTGGCCGGGGCGATTTCCACCTCCACCCATGGCACAGGCGTGGGCTTCACCTCGTATTCCGGCTGCGTCACCGGCATGCAACTGGTGACGGCCCAGGGCGAAGTGCTTGATTGCGACGCCGAGCATCACCCCGAGGTATTCAGTGCGGCCCGGGTGTCCCTCGGCGCCTTGGGCGTGGCCACCCGGATCCGCTCGCAGAACCGCACGCCGTACCGTTTGCGGGAGCGCCAGTGGATCGCCAAGACCGAAGAACTGCTGGAAGACGTCGACAAGAACACCCGGGAAAACCAGCACTGGGAGATGCTGGTGGTCACCCATTCCGACTACGCCTTGTCCATCGCGCTCAACGAAACCACCGACCCCGAGACCCCACCCATCGACCCGGCCGAGGCGGGTGGCAATGAGTTCGTGACGATCATCGAGAAGCTCGACAAGTACGCCAGTGATTTCCCCGACACGCGCCGCACCTTGCTCAACAGCCTGCGGTTCTTTGCCAGTTTCCAGGACCGGGTGGCCGAGTCGTTCCAGGTGTACGCCAATGTGCGCAATGTGCGTTTCAACGAGATGGAGTACTCGGTGCCCGCTGAGCATGGCCCGGCGTGCCTGCGGGAAATCCTCAAGCTGATCAACGACAAGGACCTGCGCACCTGGTTTCCCATCGAGTACCGCTACGTCAAGGCCGACAATATCCCCTTGAGCATGTTCGAAGGCCGCGACAGTTGCTCGATCTCCGTGCACCAGCACTACGCGATGGACCATCACAACTTCTTTGCCGCCGTGGAGCCGATTTTCTGGAAGTACGCCGGGCGTCCGCACTGGGGCAAGTTACACACCCTCAACGCCCGCACCTTGCAGCCGCTGTACCCTCGCTGGGACGAATTTACCCGGGTACGCCGCGAGCTGGACCCCAGCGGCAAATTCCTCAATGCACACCTGTCATCCATCCTGGGAGTGGCCTGATGAACCGCCGACATTTTGTACTGGGCAGCGCTGCCGTGCTGGCGGCCGGTGCCTGGCTGCTGCGCCCGAGTGATCGCGGCGGCCACTACAGCGAGTATTTCCGCACCCTCAATGCCGAACTCAAGGCCCACGGGCCGATGCGCCCGGTGATGCTGATCGACCTTGACCGCCTGGACCACAACATCGACGTGGTGATGCAGTCGGTGAAGCGCGGCGGCAAGCACCTGCGGCTGGTGGAGAAGTCTTTGCCGTCGCCAGGGCTGTTGGCGTACATCGCCAAGCGCGCGGGAACGCAGCGCTTGATGTCGTTTCATCAGCCTTTCTTGAACCATGACGCCCAAGTGTTTCCCGAGGCCGATATCCTGATCGGCAAGCCGCTGCCGGTGCGGTCGGCCGAGCTGTTTTATCAAACCCACAGGGGCACGTTCGACCCTGCGCGGCAATTGCAGTGGTTGCTGGACACGCCGCAGCGTCTGCAGCAATACCTGGAGTTGGCGCAGGGCCTGGGTACGCGCTTGCAGGTCAATATCGAGCTGGACGTGGGGTTGCACCGTGGCGGCATCAGCGATCACGCCGTGCTGGGGCAGATGCTCACGCTGATCGGCACCCACCCGCAGCACCTGGCATTTGCCGGTTTCATGGGCTATGACCCGTTCGTGGGCATGGGCGTGCCGGGGATCCTTGGTTCGCCCCAGGCGCTGTTCGAGCAGGTGATGCAACGCTACAACGGTTATGTCGATTTCACCCGCCAGCACGTTACCGGGTTGTGGAGGGAAGGGCTGACCTTGAACACCGCCGGCAGCCCGAGCTATCGCATTCATGAGCAAGAACGCTTGAGCACGGAAGTGTCGGTGGGCACGGCGTTGCTCAAGCCTACCCATTACGACCTGGCGTCCCTCAGCGAGCACGTGCCCGCCGCATTTATTGCCACGCCGGTATTAAAAAGCACCGGGCCGGTGAACATCCCGGCGCTGGACGGCAAGTCGCGGGTGTTCTCGTGGTGGGACCCGAACCAGCGCAGCACGTTTTTTATCTATGGCGGCAACTGGATGGCCGAATTCGAATCGCCCCAGGGGCTGCAAAGCAATGACCTGTATGGGCGCAGTTCGAACCAGGAGATGGTCAACGGCTCGCCGTCGGTGGGTTTGAATGTCGAGGACCAGGTGTTCCTGCGGCCCACCCAGAGTGAGTTCGTGCTGCTGCAGTTCGGTGATTTGCTCGCGGTACGTGGCGGCAAGATCGTCGACACCTGGCCCGTCTACACCTGACACCCCGAGGTAAAAATGTGGGAGCTGGCTTGCCCGCGATGCAGGCACCTCGGTGTGTCAGTCACACCGAGGTGATGCCATCGCAGGCAAGCCAGCTCCCACATTTTACAGGGCAAACGGAATCGTCAGCTTCGCCCACAACATGTCACCCTCCGGGCGATTCTTCACGTCGAATTCCTTGGCCCAGCGAATCTCCGCACTGGCGTATTTGAGAAAGGTGAAATACACCGCAGGCCCAATCGCAAACACCTGCCCGCGCACGCCGTCGTTCACGTCCTCGCCGAAGATGTTGACCACCGTGCGCCCGTACTGCTTATCGTCGGTGGTCTGCTTGAGGTAGTAGCCGTTGACCCCCAGGCTCAGGTTGTCGGTCACTTTGTAGCTGGCCGAATAATCGAAGTGGAAGATCTGCCCGGAGCGGTAGTCGGTGTCGTGGTTCTCTTCGTTGAAGCTGTAGGTGGTCTTGATCGACAGTTCCGTGCGCGCGTTGGGCATCCAGGTGGCCGAGACCAGCGGTTTGTAGGTGTAAAAGTTATTGCTGGTGTTGGCCAGGCGCGTGGCGTCGTATTCGCCGGTGGGCAGGGTGATTTCCACGGCGGCGGCCAGGGTCAGGTCCTTGCCCATGTCCCACAGGATGATCGGCGCGACGGTGGTGTCACCCATGCTTTCGCGGGTGTCAGCCATACCGAACAGCGACACCTGCTGCTTGAGGTAGGGCTGCGCGATGTAGCCACCCAGCCGCCCGCCAAAGATGCGCACCGGGCTCAGGTAGTCCAGGCGCGGGATGATGGCGTCGGACTTGATGCGCACGTCCGGCACCTTGCCGCCTAGGGAGCTGATGTCCAGTTTGCGCGCCTCGTAGTGGTTGTAATACAGGTTGAAGGCGAACATATGGTCCGGCAGGTTGTTCACGTCCAGGGGCAGGATGTAGAAACCATCGGTGCCGGGGCCGATGTTGTCGACGCCGCCTTCGGTGGCCAGGGCCGGCAGGCTGATCAGGCTCAACAGCGCAAAATGCAGGGGGTGAAACGCACGGGTGGGGTTCATGTCTGGCCTCTTTATTATTGTTAGGGCACCGCAGGCCATAGAAATAAGCCCTCGGCGCGCAGTGAGGCAGGGTTTTGGAGGACAGATAAGGGGACTTTGCCGGACAGGTTTCACTCAGTATGCAACGACTCTTGCAAGCGCCTATGATTGTCAGAATGTTTCTAAAACAAGAACTGAAGCACTCAGTCAGGAACCCGTGATCCATGCAAAGGAAAGCCGTTGACCCACAATTCGAGCTGGCGCTCGTGTCGCCGTTCCTGTTGCAGACCCTTGGGCAGGTGGTGGCGCAGAAGGGCGCCAGTGCCGAAGCCCTGTGCCGTGGCTTGGGGTTCACCCTGGCCGACCTGGATGACCCGGCCCAACGCATTTCCTATCGCCAAGCGGTCGCGATGATCCAGCGCGCGCTCAAGGTGCTGCCCGACCAGGGCCTGGGCCTGTGTGTGGGGCACCAGAACGTGTTGGGCACCCTGGGCTTGCTCGGCCACGTGATTTCCCTGTGCAAGACCCTGCGCGATGCCTTCGCCATCGGCGAGCGCCACCAGCACACCTCCGGCGGCATCGCCACCACCCGCACCCATGAAAGCGTCCACGAAGTATTCATCGACGTGGAGTGCCTGCTGCCCTACGCCGAGGTGCAGGTGTTTGCCGCTGAGGAGTTCTTCGCCAGCATCATGGTGTACGGCCGCGCGTTGGTAGGGGCGGACTTTATGCCGCTGCGGGTCGAGTTCATGCACGCCGCGCCGCCCTATGCAGCGGAGTACCAGCGCCTGTTCGGCGATGACGTGCGGTTCGGCTGCCTGCACAACCGCATGGTGCTGGCGCCCCATTGGATGGACGTGCGTTTGCCCAATCACCATGCCTTGGCGTTGCGTCAGGCCCTGGAATTACTTGAGCTGGAAAGCGCGCAGTTGCACCAGAAGATGGACCTCATCCAGGCGGTGGAACGCGCCATCTCTCGCGACCTGCAAGGCAGCCAGTTGGAGAAGGTCGCCAGCGACCTCAACATGAGCGGCCGCACCCTGCGCCGACGCCTCACCGAGCACGGGCTGACCTTCGAGGGCCTGCTGGAACAGGTGCGGCGTGCGCGCACCATGGGCTTGCTGGGCAACCCGGGGTTGTCGATCGAGCGGATCACCGAAGAGGTCGGCTACAGCGATGTGCGCAGCTTTCGACGGGCGTTCAAGCGCTGGACGGGGGTGAGCCCCAGTGCATTTCGCGGGGAGGGAGGAGGGCTGGCGTAGTCCTTCGGGTGGTCCCGTTGCGGACGCCGGCCTAGAGCGGTTTCAGGAGGTTGACGAATTGGCGGGGCGAGCGCGCAAAGGTTTGCTTTTTGGCGAATCAAAAAGCGCGCCGATTGCTTGACGCGCCCGTGACAGCCGGCTCATCACCGTACCGATTGGCAAGTCGAGCATCTCGGCAGCCTCCTTGTAGCTGAAGCGCTCGACGCCCACCAGCAGCATGACTTCGCGCTGGCCGTCGGGGAGTTTTTCTACGGCTTCGATGATCTGCCGGTGCATCAGGTCCGACTCCGGGTTGGGCGCCTCGGGGTCACTGACGGTTTCGAGGAATTCGTCGTTCCAGTCCATGCGCGAACGGCTGCGCACCTTGCGTGAACGCAGTTCGTTGATCCAGGTGGAGTGGACAATCGAAAACATCCAGCTCAGTACCGAAGTGTCGGGCTGCAGCTGATGGGAGCGTTCCAGCGCACGCACGCAGGCGAGCTGAACCAGGTCTTCGGCATCGTGCTTGTCGCCGGAAATGCGCAACGCGAATGCCCACAGGCGTGGCAGCAGTTCTGGAAGCAGTGCGGGTAAGTCAGCACCGGTGATCGACATATTTCCTCTTTTTATTTCTTGATGCCTAAAATGGTGCGGTCAGGCTACGAGGTCGATACCGTAGCGGATGCCTGTGTCGCGGCGTCCTTTTTGCGGTGCTGGGGCTCCTTTGATGACGGCGAATTGTATCAAGTCGTTAACAAAATGTATCAGTTTGGCAGGGTATTGAAAGGTTATTGACAGCTTATGCAGGTACCAGGCCAAACATTCTGACAATCGTGTCAGGAAAAATACCCCTACACATGGTGAAACATATAAGATTTATTCGGCCCTGGGAATATTTTCAGTTCCAGGGTGTTTTCTTAATGTCTTTGTACGTGTCGCCGAGTGTTTTTGCGGCTGCTTTTAGAAAGTGTTCTGGCCTGTTGCCAGGGCAGGATTGATGTCAATATGATGGCTTGTCGCTACCCGCTGACTCGCCGCTTCGGCCCATAAGGCCGAGAACCACCTAGCAGAAACTGATTGATGACAAACGGAGAGATAACCCCATGGTAGCGGATGATGCCTTGCTAATGGCCTATGTTGACGGCGAGCTTTCGTCGCAACAGAACCAGGAGCTTGAGCGGCTGATCGATGCGTCGCCGGACCTGGCTGAGCGCGTCTCTCGGTTGATGGCTTCGTGCCTGCCTTATGAAGAAGCCTTCGCCCGCCAGAACCTGCCGCCTGTGCCCGAGAGCCTCAAGCTCAGTATCGCGGCCCTGGCTGCCCAGCATTCGGCGGCGGCCGAACCCGAGGCGGCACCTGCTCAACGCGCGGCTGCCCATCCGTCCGGTAAAGCAGACAGCGTTTTCTCGCGCCTGTTCGCGTTCCTCCAACCTAAATTTGCATGGCCGGCCCTGACGTTCGTTGCCGGTGCTGCCTGCTATGCCCTGGTGCTCCAGGTTGGTGCATTCAGCGGTGCCCTCAAGCCCGGTTTTGATGCAAGTGCGCCGGCCGTTGCCCAGACCTCTCCCTGGGTTCAGCAGGCGGCCGCCTACCAGCATCTGTACACCCGTGAAACCGTCGCCTACGGCGCACAGCCCTCGGATGTGGTCACCAAGACCCTCGCCGATATCCGTGACATCGACGGCCTGGCCCTGCGCGTGCCCGACCTGAGTTCCGCCGGCCTGACCTTCAAGCGCGTGCAACGCCTGCGCTTCAACAACAAGGCTTTGATTCAGTTGGTGTACCTGCCGGCCAATGGCGCGCCGGTGGCGCTGTGCGTGATGAAGGAGCCCAAGCCGGACCAGTCGATCACCCAGCAAAGCGTCGCGCAGATGAACGTAGTAACCTGGCGCCAGTCTGAACTGGGCTACGCGCTGATCGGCGAGCCCGAACAAGGTGTAGACCTCAACGCCGTTGCCCGACTTGTCGCCGACCGAAGTGCGGCCCAGCTGTTTGCTGCTGTGCCTGCGCCGATGTGGATCGCCGCTATCCAGAAATAACCGCTCTGGGGTCGGGCATGGGTTCCCAATGCTGCGATCCCAGATAGCTAGATGAAAACAACCTTCTCGCTGCAAAAACGTCATTACCTGCCCCTCGCCCTTGCTGCCGTGGTGGTCACAGGCCTCGCCGCCTGGCTGCTGCCGTCGTTCCATCCTGCGTCCCCCACAGCCGTGCAAATCGTCGATGAGATGGAAGCCGTGGCGGGCGGCACCCACCCCGGGTTTCGTCGCAACCATGCCAAGGGCCAGTGCATCAGCGGCCATTTTGAAAGCAACGGTAATGCGGTAGAGATTTCCAGCGCGTCCTTGTTACAACGTGGCAACTTCCCGTTGATCGGCCGCTTGTCGGCGGCCGGGGGCGACCCGGCCCAGGCCGACGTGCACGGCATGATCCGCAGCATGGCCCTGCGCCTGGCCGACGCGGAAGGCGAGGCCTGGTACATGGCGATGAACTCCGTGCCGGTGTTCCCGGTGAATACCCCCGAAGGCCTCTACGAACAGCTGCGCGCCTCGATGCCGGAGTACGGCGGCAGCGGCCCCGACCCGCAAAAGATGCAGGCCTTCAAAAACAGCCACCCCGAAATCCGCCCGTTCGAAAACTGGCTGGCCTCCCACCCAGAGGCGTCGGGGTTTGATAACTCCACGTTCTACAGTGTCAATGCCTTTCGCATGACCGACGCCAGCGGCCGGGTGCACTTCGTGCGCTGGAGCATGGTGCCAGAGACGCCTTACACGCCCATGACAGCCGGGCAGTCCCGCGACCCGGACTTCCTCGCCTTCGGTTTCGCCACCCGGCTGGAGCAAGGCCCGGTGCGCTGGCACCTGATCATCACCCTGGCCAACCCCGGCGATGTGACCACCGACGCCACCGTGCGCTGGCCGGAAGGGCGGCGGCAGATCAACGCCGGCACCCTGGTCATCGACCGCCAGCAGTCCCAGGTGGAAGGTGCCTGCCGCGATGTGGACTTCAACCCGCTGGAACTGCCCGCCGGCATCGGCCCTTCGGATGACCCGCTGCTGACGGCCCGCGAAGCCGCGTATGCCGAGTCCCACCGGCGGCGCGTCGAGGAAGAAAGCGCGCATTAAGAATTTTTCTCGCCGCGCGGAATAAATCATTTCCCTCGCTTGTTCTATTCCCAGAACAACTTGAACGAGGGAAGTACGATGGGCCTGCCCACCGAAGCTCAACCACTGGATTTCACCGCGCTGGCCTTGCCATTGAGCGAGGCCGACGCCTGTGGCCAGAACTTCGAATACGACCCCCAGTTTCTCGAGCTGGAAGAAGAAGCCCTCGGCAAGCCCGAAGTGCAGTACGGCGACACCATCACCCAGGCCATCGAGCCGAGCTGGAAACGGGTGATGGCCCTCGCGCTGCCGCTGATGGAGCGCAGCCGCGACTTGCGCCTGGCCATCTGGCTGACCCGCGCCCAGCTCAACCTCAACGGTATTGTCGGCCTCGCCGCAGGCCTGGCGCTGGTGCAGGCCCTGCTGGAAAACTGCTGGGACGGCCTGCACCCACAACTCGATCCCGACGACGACAACGACCCGCTGCTGCGCATCAACATTCTTGCGTTCCTGTGCGAGCCCACCGGCCTGCTGCGCGACGTGCTGGATGCGCCGCTGGTCAGCGCTCGGAGCCTGGGCAGCGTGAGCCTGCGGCAGGTGGAGTCGGCCACCGGTGAGCAAAGTGACGGCGAGAATGCGAACCTGGCGATCATCGACGGCGCGTTTGCCGAAGCCGACCCCCAGAACCTGAGCGCCACTGAGGCGGCCCTGGCGCAAGCCTTGAAGCACAGCGTGCAGATCGAGCAGCTGCTCACCGAGAAGGTCGGCGTGGGCCGTGCCATCGACCTCAGCGGCCTGGCGACCCTGTTGCGCCGCGCCGGCGAAGTGATCCGTCGCCGTCTGCCAGGTGTTGCGCCCATCGAAGCCGCACCGGTCGTCACTGCCACGGCGCCCATCGCTGTCGCTGCGCCGCAAGCCGTGCGCGGTGAGATCAACAGCCGCGAAGACGCACGCCAGACCATCGACCGCCTGTGCACCTATTTCCAGACCTTTGAACCCGCAAGCCCGGTGCCGATTCTGCTGCAACGGGCCAAGAAGCTGATCGACAAGAATTTCATGGAATTGCTGCAAGACCTCGCACCTGACGGTCTCGCGCAACTGGCGCTGGTCAGCGGTATTCGCAACAGCGACGACTGACCCTTTTAGTACTCACCCCCACTCACCGGAGCTATTCCTGTGGCCAAAGAAAGCAGTCAGAAGTTCATCGCTCGCAACCGGGCGCCACGTGTGCAGATCGAATACGACGTGGAGATCTACGGGGCGGAAAAGACCGTGCAGTTGCCCTTCGTCATGGGCGTGTTCTCGGACCTCTCCGGCAAACCGGCAGAGCCCCTGCCACCGGTGGCCGAGCGCAAGTTCCTGGAAGTCGACATCGACAACTTCGACGAGCGCCTCAAGTCCATGAAGCCGCGCGTGGCGTTCCAGGTGCCCAACACCCTGACCGGTGAAGGCAACCTGCCGGTGGAGATCACCTTCGAATCGATGGACGACTTCACCCCGGCCGCCATCGCCAGCAAGGTGCCGAGCCTCAACCAATTGCTGACGGCCCGCAGCCAACTGTCGAACCTGTTGACCTACATGGACGGCAAGGTGGGCGCCGAGGAATTGCTGGCCAAGCTGCTCAGCGATCCGACCGTGATGCAAGCCTTGAGCAGTGCACCCAAACAACCTGAATAACTGAAAAAACGTTAACGCCGCCGGTGCCCTGTTTGCCCCGGTACGGGGACGCTTTGCCCAAAATTTGAGGATGCCTTCATGTCCACGACCCAATCTGAACAGCCAGGGCAGCTTGCCCCCACCACGGCGTTCGACGCCGGCGACTTCGCCAGCCTGCTGCAAAAAGAGTTCAAGCCCAAGACCGACAAGGCCAAGGAAGCGGTGGAAACCGCCGTGCGCACCCTGGCTGAACAGGCGTTGCAAGGCACGCAGCTGATGCCCAACGACGTGCTCGGCACCATCGAAGGCCTGATCGCCGCCCTCGACCAGAAGCTCACCGAACAGGTCAATCACATCCTGCACCACGAGGAATTCCAGGGCGTGGAAAGCGCCTGGCGCGGCCTGCATTACCTGGTCAACAACACCGAGACCGACGAGACCCTGAAGATCCGGGTGATGAACATTTCCAAGAACGAAGTGCACAAGACCCTGCGCAAGTTCAAGGGTGTGGCCTGGGACCAGAGCCCGATCTTCAAGAAGCTCTACGAAGAGGAATACGGCCAGTTCGGCGGCGAGCCGTACGGTGCATTTGTCGCCGACTACTACTTCAACAACAGCGCGCCGGACGTGGAACTGCTGACCCAGATGGCCCGCGTCAGCGCGGCGGCCCACTGCCCGTTGATCACGGCGGCCGACCCCAGCGTGATGCTGATGGAATCGTGGCAGGAACTGGCCAACCCACGGGATCTGACCAAGATCTTCCAGACCCCCGAGCACGCCGCCTGGCGCAGCTTCCGCGCCAGTGAAGACTCGCGTTACGTGGGCCTGGCCATGCCGCGCTTCCTGTCCCGTGCGCCCTACGGTGCCAAGACCAACCCGGTGGAAGCCTTCGATTTCGAAGAGACCACCGACAGCGCCGGCGCCAAGGACTTCACCTGGGCCAACGCCGCGTATGCCATGGCGGTGAACATCAACCGTTCGTTCAAGCACTACGGCTGGTGCTCGCAGATCCGTGGCATCGAATCCGGCGGGGTGGTGGAAGGGCTGCCGGTGCACACCTTCCCGACCGATGACGGTGGCGTCGACATGACCTGCCCGACCGAAATCGCCATCAGCGACCGCCGCGAAGCCGAGCTGGCCAAGAACGGTTTCATGCCGCTGGTGCACAAGAAGAACAGCGACCTGGCTGCCTTCATCGGCGCGCAATCGATGCACAAACCCGCCGAATACGACGACCCGGACGCCACCGCCAACGCCAACCTGGCCGCGCGCCTGCCGTACCTGTTCGCCACCTGCCGGTTCGCCCATTACTTGAAGTGCATCGTGCGCGACAAGATCGGCTCGTTCAAGGAACGCGACGACATGCAGGTGTGGCTCAACAACTGGATCGGCCGCTACGTGGAGCACAACCCGGCCACCGCCACCGACGCCGACAAGGCCCGCAAACCCCTGGCCGGCGCCGAAGTGGTGGTGGAAGAAATCGAAGGCAACCCCGGCTACTACGGCGCCAAGTTCTTCCTGCGCCCGCACTACCAGCTCGAAGGCCTGACCGTGTCCTTGCGCCTGGTCTCCAAGCTGCCGTCCACCAAATCCAACTGATCAACCTGAAAGGTAACCAACATGATCCTGCTCAACTTCAAAGGCACCCAAATCAAGGGCACTTCCACCGTCGACGCGCACAAGGACTGGATCACCATCGACGCCATCCAGATGGGCGTGGGCCGTGCGATCTCCATCAGCGGCGGCGGCACCGACCGTGACACCAGCAACCCGTCGTTCTCGGAAATCTCCCTGACCAAGGCCACCGACCTGGCCTCGGCCGACCTGTTCATGCAGGCGGTGTGCGGCAAAAGCCTGGGCGATGCCGAGATCCACTTCATCCAGACCGGCGGCCCGGACAAGAAGCAACAGGTGTTCCTCAAGCTGATCCTCGGCCAGGCCATCATCAGCTCCTACTCCGCCAGCAGTAATGGCGAACGCCCGAGCGAAACCTTCTCCATCAACTTCACCACCATCAGCTACGAGTACGACTCCTTCACCGGCGACACCGTGATCACCGGCACGCCGAAGAAGTGGGACCTGGAGAAGAACCAGAAGATCTGACTCAGGCTCTGGAAAAGGCTCTGTAGTGAGCGGGCTTGCCCCGCGCTGGGTGGCGAAGCCGCCACAAACCCATTCGCTTCGGTCTGTCTGAAACGCCACGGCGTCCTTGATTGGTACGGTGTTGGCGCTGGCGCGGGGCGAGCCCGCTCACTACAGGAAACGTAATTCCATGGCAGAGCTGACCAGTCGTGAACGTTTGCAACCGTCGTTGCTCGATCGCTTGAGCGACGACGACACCGAGCATGCCGTGGAGCCGCGTGACAAGCGTGTGCTGTCCATGCGCGGCCTGCGCAAGGCGGTGTTGCGTGACCTGGGGTGGCTGCTCAACAGCACCAGCCTGGGCAGTTTCCGCGACCTCAGCGCACACCCGCTGGCGGTTCAGTCGGTGATCAATTTTGGTTTGCCGGACCTTGCCGGCAAGACCGCCGCAGGTTTGGACCGGGAAGAGCTGGGGCGGCGCATCCGCCAGGCGATCTGGGATTTCGAACCGCGGATTTTACGTGACAGCG
This sequence comes from Pseudomonas sp. GW821-FHT09A09, assembly GCF_059418405.1. Taxonomy (NCBI): domain Bacteria; kingdom Pseudomonadati; phylum Pseudomonadota; class Gammaproteobacteria; order Pseudomonadales; family Pseudomonadaceae; genus Pseudomonas; species Pseudomonas sp. GW821-FHT09A09. The sequence continues at coordinate 194,084 of NZ_JBWKPU010000005.1, read as the reverse complement.
TCCGTGTGGTGCCGGTGGCGCCCTCGGGGGCGGCGGCCAGTCCTAACCAGATGGCCTTTGAAATTCATGGCGAGTTGTGGGGCCAACCGTTGCCCGAGCGCCTGTACCTGAAGACCGAACTCGACCTGGAAGCAGGCGAGGCCCGGGTCTTCGATATCGAGACAAGGGACGTGCGGTGAACGCCAAACTGCTGCGCTATTACGAACGTGAACTGGCCCATCTGCGGGAAGTCGGCGGTGAATTCGCCCGTGACTACCCCAAGGTCGCCGGCCGCCTCGGGCTGGAAACCTACGCCTGCGCCGACCCCTATGTGGAACGGTTGCTGGAGGGCTTCAGCTTCCTCGCGGCCCGGGTGCAGTTGAAGATCGACGCCGAATTCCCGCGCTTTACCAACCACCTGCTGGAACTGGTGTACCCGCAATACCTGGCGCCCACGCCGTCGATGGCCGTGGTGCAGCTGCAGCCGGACATGAGCGAAGGCAGCCTCGCGGCCGGGTTCACGGTGCCGCGTGACAGCGCCCTGCACAGCCAGTTGGGCAAGGGCGACCAGACCGCCTGCGAATTCCGCACCGCCCATGACGTGACCCTGTGGCCGGTGGAGCTGGTCGAGGCGCGCTACTTTGCCTGCGGTGCGCAGGTGGCCGGGGTCGACCTGTCGCGTCTCGGCGGGGTCAAGGCGGCGCTGCGCCTGCGTTTGCGCGTGGGCGCCGGGCTGACCTTCAGCGACCTGGCCCTGGACGACCTGGCGCTGCACATCCGTGGCGGCGAAGCCATGCCCTCGCGCATCCTCGAACACCTGCTGGCCCAGGCGGCGGGAGTGCTGGTGATGCCGGTGCAGGAGCATGTGGACTGGCACCAGTTCCTGCCCAAAAGCGCGATTCGCAGCAAAGGCTACAGCGACAGCGAAGCCTTGCTGCCCACGGGCCCGCGCTCGTTCCAGGGCTATCGGCTGCTGCAGGAATACTTCGCCATGCCTCAGCGCTTCATGTTTGCCGACATCGTCGGGCTGGCCAACAGCGTGAGCCGTTGCGCGGCGGAACAGCTGGACGTGATCGTGCTGTTCAAGAAGCTCGACCCGGTGCTGGAACAGAGCCTCAGCGCGGCCAATTTCGGCCTGTACTGCACGCCGGCAATCAACCTGTTCCCGATGCGCACCGAGCGTGTGCACCTGTCGGACCAACAGTCGGAATACCACGTGATCCCGGACCGCACGCGGCCGATGGATTACGAGATCTACCAGATCGAAGGCGTCACCGGTTACGGCAGCGGCGCCGAGGCCAGCCAGACGTTCGAATCGTTCTACCGTGCCAACGACCTGCACGCGCGCACGCCACCGAAGGCCTTTTACCAGGTGCGCCGCGACACCCGGGTGCTGTCCGAGCAGCAACGGCGCCAGGGACCGCGCTCCAGCTACATCGGCAGCGAGCTGTTCCTGTCGCTGGTGGACGCCCAGGAAGCGCCGCACCGCAGCGACCTGCGCCAATTGGGCATCGACACCCTGTGCAGCAACCGCGACCTGGTGTTGAGCATGCCGGTGGGCAGCGGCCGTACCGACTTCACGGTCGAGAGTGGCGCGCCGGTGCAGTCGGTGCGTTGCGTGGCCGGGCCGACGGTGCCGGCGGCGTCGTTTGCCGAAGGGGAAACCGCGTGGCGGTTGGTCAGCCATTTGTCCCTCAACTATTTGTCGCTGCTGGACCAGGACAAGGAGCAGGGCGCCACCGCCTTGCGTGACCTGCTGCGCCTGTATTGCCGCATCGACGATGAAGCCGCGCACAAACAGATCGAAGGCCTGCGTTCGGTCACCGCCGAGAGCATCGTGCGGCGTCTGCCACTGCCGGGGCCGATCACCTACGGGCGCGGCCTGCAAATAGGTGTGACCCTGGATGAGTCGGCCTTCGAAGGCGCCGGGGTGTTTGTGCTGGGCTCGGTGCTGGAGCAGTTTTTCGCCAAGTACGTATCACTCAATTCGTTCACTGAAACGGTGATCAAGAGCACGGCACGCGGCGTGATCATGCAGTGGCCGGCGCGGGTGGGCAGATGCGAGATCCTTTGAGCCTGCTCAGCGCCCTTGAGGCGCACCCTGGGCGCTTTGACTTCTACGGCGCGCTGCGCCAACTCGAATGCGCGTTCCCGCAATTGCCGCGTATTGGCCAGGCTGCGCGCCCGGCGGATGAGCCCGTGCGCTTCGGCCAGCAACCGTCGCTGGCGTTCGAACCGGCGATGATCGCCGCGCTCAAGCCGGGCGTAACGCCCAAGTTGCTGCTGAATTTTTTCGGCCTGATGGGCGCCAACGGCCCGTTGCCGATCCACCTCACCGAATACATCCGCGACCGCCAGCGCAACCTGAATGACCCGACCCTGGCCGCGTTCTGCGACGTGTTCCACCACCGCATGATCAGCCTGTTCTACCGCGCCTGGGCCAGTGCCCAACCGGCGGTGAGCCTGGACCGGCCGGGGGCGGACCGTTTCGCCCAGTACCTGGGTTCATTGATCGGCATCGGCCAGGCGTCGTTGCTTAACCGCAATGCCGTGCCGGACGTGGCCAAGCTGCATTTTGCCGGGCGCCTCGGGCCGCAGACGCGCAACGCCGAGGGCTTGGCGGCGTTGCTCAGCGATTACCTGGGTGTGCCGGTGCAGGTCGAGCAGTTTGTCGGCCACTGGATGACCTTGCCCGCCGACGGGCTGTGCGCGCTGCGCAGCGGCCCCGACGCCGCCGTGCTCGGCCAGACCACGGTGATGGGCAAGAAAGTCTGGAACACCCAGCACAAATTCCGCCTGCTGATCGGCCCGCTGGACCTCGCGCAAACCCGTCGCCTGCTGCCCGGTGGCGACAGCCTGCAGCGCGTGCAGGACTGGGTGCGCCAGTACGTCGGCCTGGCGATGGACTGGGACGTCAACCTGATCGTCAAGAAAGAACAGCTGCCGGGCCTGCGCCTGGGGTCTGCGCCCCTGGGCTGGACCAGTTGGCTGAGCAGCAAAGCCCCCCAACACGATGATCGGCAATTGCTGATCAACCCTCGCATTTCTTCTCAAGGACCTGCCCATGGCTGATATCAGTCGCGTCGCGCTTTTCGGCAAACTCAACAGCCTGTGCTACCGGGCTATCGAAAGCAGCACCGTGTTCTGCAAGATGCGCGGCAACCCCTATGTGGAGCTGGTGCACTGGTTGCAGCAGATCCTGCAACTTACCGATTCGGACCTGCTCCGGCTGGTGCGCCACTACGGCATCGACCCGGCGGTATTGGCTCGCGACCTGACCGCCGCGCTGGACCGTCTGCCCCGTGGCTCGACCTCGGTCACCGACCTGTCTTCCCAGGTGGAAGAGGCGGTCGAACGCGCCTGGGTCTACGCCACCCTGATGCTCGGCGAGTCCCAGGTGCGTTCCGGGCATTTGCTGCTGGCGCTGCTGAAAACCCCGAGCCTGCGTAATGGGTTGTATGGCGTGTCCCGGGAGTTCAATAAGGTTGGCATTGATGATTTGAGCGAACAGTTTGGCGCGTTGCTCAACGACTCACCCGAAGCGCAGATGGCTGCCAGCGACGGTTATCAGCTGCCGGGTGAAGACCTCGGCGCCGTGGCGCCCAGCAAGCGGGAAGCCTTGCAGCGTTTTACCGTCGACCTCACCGAACAGGCGCGCAGCAGCAAGATGGACCCCATCGTCGGACGGGACGAAGAGATTCGCCAGGTCATCGACATCCTCATGCGCCGTCGCCAGAACAACCCGATCCTCGTTGGCGAGGCCGGGGTCGGCAAGACCGCCGTGGTCGAAGGTTTTGCCCAGCGTATTACCCGGGGTGACGTACCGCCTAGCCTCAAGGACGTGCAGTTGCTCGCCCTGGACGTGGGCCTGTTGCAAGCCGGCGCAAGCATGAAAGGCGAGTTCGAGCAGCGTCTGCGCTCGGTGATCGACGAGGTGCAGGCCAGCGTCAAACCCATCGTGCTGTTCATCGATGAAACCCACACCCTGGTGGGCGCGGGTGGTGCGGCCGGCACCGGTGATGCGGCTAACCTGCTCAAGCCGGCGCTGGCCCGTGGCACCTTGCGCACCGTCGGCGCGACCACCTTTGCCGAGTACAAGAAGCACATCGAAAAAGACCCGGCGCTGACCCGGCGTTTCCAGACCGTGCAGGTTGACGAACCCGATGAAGCCCGTGCCTTGCTGATGCTGCGCGGCATTGCCGAAACCATGCAGAACCACCACCAGGTGCACATCCTGGACTCGGCGCTGGAAGCCGCGGTGCGCTTGTCCAACCGCTATATCCCGGCACGCCAGTTGCCGGACAAGGCCGTCAGCCTGATCGACACCGCCTGTGCCCGCGTGGCCATCAGCCTGCACGCCACGCCCGCCGAGGTGGACGACAGCCGTCGGCGCATTGAATCCCTGGAAACCGAACTGGCAATTATCGAGCGTGAAACCGCGATTGGCGTGGAAACCGCCAGCCGTCGCGCCTCGGTCGAGGCCTTGCTGGCCAGCGAACGTGAACGCCTGGATGAGCTGGAAGGGCGCTGGGATAACGAACTGGCGCTGGTGGAGCAGATCCAGCGCCTGCGCAGCCAGTTGGTCGATGCCGCCGATCGTGAAACCGGCTTGATCGAGTTGCGCCAGTTGCAGGACGAATTGGTCGCGCAACAGGGCGAACACCCGCTGGTGCTGATCAGCGTCGACGAACAGGCCGTGGCGTCGGTGGTGCAGGACTGGACCGGCATCCCCGTGGGCCGCATGGTCAAGAACGAAATCGACAACGTGCTGCGCCTGGCCGAGCGCCTGGGCCAACGCATCATCGGCCAGAGCCATGCACTGGAGATGATCGCACGGCGTATCCAGACCTCCCGCGCTGGCCTCGATAACCCGGGCAAGCCGGTGGGTGTGTTCATGCTCGCCGGCACTTCCGGCGTGGGCAAGACCGAGACCGCCCTGGCCCTGGCCGAGTCGCTGTATGGCGGCGAGCAGAACGTGATCACCATCAACATGAGCGAGTACCAGGAAGCCCACACCGTCTCCACCTTGAAGGGCGCGCCACCCGGCTACGTGGGCTATGGCGAGGGCGGCGTACTGACCGAAGCGGTGCGGCGCAAGCCTTACAGCGTGGTGCTGCTGGACGAAGTGGAGAAGGCTCACCCGGACGTGCATGAGCTGTTTTTCCAGGTGTTCGACAAGGGCTGGATGGAGGACGGGGAGGGCCGGATCATCGACTTCAAGAACACCCTGATCCTGCTCACCACCAACGCCGGCACTCAGTTGATCAGCCGCCTGTGTCGCGATCCGAAGACCATGCCCGCGCCGGATGACATCGCCAAGGCCCTGCGCGAGCCGTTGCTGGAAGTGTTCCCACCGGCCTTGCTCGGCCGCTTGGTGGTGATTCCGTATTACCCGCTGAGCGACGCCATGCTCGGTAGCATCATCCGCCTGCAATTGGGGCGCATCGAAAAACGCATCGCCGACAACCACAAGATCCCGTTCACCTACAGCGACGACGTGGTGCACCTGATCGCCAGCCGCTGCACTGAGCTGGAAAGCGGCGGGCGCATGATCGACGCGATCCTCACCAACTCGATGCTGCCGGCGATCAGCACCGAATTCCTCAACCGCCTGCTGCTGGGTACACCGGCGACCCACGTGCAGGTCAGCGTGGAGGCGGGCGAGTTTGCCTATGCCTTTACGGCCGAGGCCGCGAGGTAAGCCCCGATGGCAACGACCCAGACCCATCGCGAGATCCAGGTGACCAGCGTCCTCGGCCCCGACGTGCTGCTGTTTCGGCGCATGCAGGCGAGCGAAGGCTTGTCCCGGCTCAGCGAATACCACGTGGAGCTGTACAGCGAGCGCGCCGACCTGAACATCGACGACCTGCTGGCCACCCAGATGACCGTGGCCGTGGACCTGCCCAAGGGCGGCAGTCGCTATTTCAGCGGGCATGTCAGCCACTTCTCGTTCAGCACGCGCCAGGGCCGCTACGCCACCTACAAGGCGGTGTTGCGCCCGTGGTTGTGGTTCCTCACGCTGACCAGCGACTGCCGGATCTTCCAGGAGCTGAGCGTGCCGGACATCCTCAAGCAGGTGTTCGCGCCCTACAGCATTGCCGACGTCGACACCTCGGGCCTTAGCGGCAGCTACAAGCCACTGACCTATTGCGTGCAGTACCGCGAAAGCGATTTCAACTTCGTCAGCCGCCTGATGGAGCAGGAGGGCATCTACTACTACTTCAAGAGTGCTGCAGGGCGTCACACCTTGGTGCTGGCTGACTCCTACGGTGCGCACTCACCGGCGCCGGGGTACGCGCAGATCCGCTTCATGCCCGCCGAAGACCACGCCATGCGCGAAAGCGAAGTGATCTACGACTGGCGCATGGGCGGCGACGTGGAACCGGGCGGCTATACGCTGCAAGACTTCGACTTCGAAAAGCCCAGCGCCAACCTGCTGGCCAAGTCCACCCTGGCCGGCAGTTACCCGCAGTCGCGCCACGAGCGCTATGACTACCCGGGCAAGTACACCGAGCGCAAACAGGGTGAAACCTATGCGCGCACCTTGATTGAGTCGCTTCACACCGGCACCCAGCGCGTGACCGGTGCGACCCGTGCCCGTGGCCTGTTTCCCGGCGCTCTGCTGACCCTGACCGAACACCCGCGCAGTGAACAAAACGCGCAGTTCCTGTTGCTGGAAGCGCGTTATGCGTTGTCTTCCGACACCTACGAGCCCACCCCGCCGGCCGACCCCGCGCCGGTGCTGAGTTGTGAGTTTGTCGCGCTGTCACGCCAGCAGCAGTTCCGTGCGCCCTGTGTGTCGCGCAAGCCGCTGATGCACGGCCCGCAGACCGCCATGGTGGTGGGCAAGCAGGGCGAGGAAATCTGGACCGACAAATACGGGCGCATCAAGGTGCAGTTCCACTGGGACCGCGAAGGCAAGCGCGACGAAAACAGCTCGTGCTGGATCCGCGTGGCGCAGAGCTGGGCGGGCAAGCGCTGGGGCGCGCTGTACACGCCGCGCATCGGCCAGGAAGTGGTGGTGAGTTTTCTGGAAGGTGATCCCGACCAGCCGCTGGTCACGGGCAGCGTCTACAACGCCGACACGATGCCGCCGTATTCACTGCCGGAAAACGCCACGCGTTCGACCCTCAAGAGCAACTCGTCCAAAGGTGGCGGGGGCTACAACGAGCTGCGTTTCGAAGACAAAAAGGGTTCGGAACAAGTGTTCCTGCACGCGCAGAAAAACCTCGACCAGCGCGTGCTCAAAGACTCCCTGGACTGGGTCGGCGGCGACCGCCATTCCAGGGTCGACCAGGACCTGCGCGAGAAGGTCGGCGGCGACCGGCATTCGTCGGTGGGCGGCCATCGCAATGAGAAAGCCACGGGCGACGTGTCGATGGCGGCTGGCGCCAACATGATCATCAACGGTGGCATGAAGACCGGCATCACCGCTGGCATAGACACCTACATCAAGGGCGGCATGAACGTGGTGATCGAGGCCGGGGCGACCATCACGCTCAAGGTCGGCTCGACCTTCCTGACCCTCACGCCGGCGATGATCGTCGCCTCGACCATCCCGCTGCCACTGCCCGAAGCCGCCTCGGCGGCGCAAGCCCTGGCCCTCACGGCCGCCACCGGACCCGCAGGCGTGCCGTTGCCGCCCAAGGAGGCCGACGATGGCAAGTAACTCACTCTGGAGCCCGCTATGAACCTGATCCTGCTGGTTAAAAGCTACCGCGACCAACCCATGCCCGGCGACGTGATCTGCCGTTTCACCGAAGTGGGCGGCTCCATTGGCCGTGGGCCGGACAACGACCTGACCCTGGATGACCCGGGCAAATACATCTCCCGGGTGCATGCGCGCATCGACCTGCGCGGCGAGCAGTTCTACCTCACCGACACCGGCAGCAACCCGAGCCTGGTCAACGAACGGCCGCTGGGCAATGGCCGCGAGCGTGTGCTGGAGGAGGGTGATCGGTTGGTGATCGGTGACTACGCGTTGCTCGTGCGGCTGGAGCAGCCCCAGGCGCCGGAACCCGAAGACGACGCCCTGGCCACGCGCATCCTGCCGCCGCTGTTCGTGCCGCCACCGCCGCCTGTGGCCGTCGAATTGCCGCCGTTGGAAGTGCCGCAGGCGCTGGTGCGCGACCCGGAGGTGGTGGTGCCGGTGCTGTTGCACGATGACCTGGCGGGTGCGCGGATTTTGGAAGGCCACTCGCTGTTCGACGGGGCGATGCCGCTGTCGGACCCGCTGGGTTTGAACCCATCGCTGACCCCGGTGTTTCGCGGCACCGAGAGCGACCATGTGGCGCCGCAACTGCAGGCGTTCAACCCGCCAATCTGGCAGGCCGAGCCCCAGGTGATCCCGGAGGATTACGACCCTCTATTCGGCCTCTCCACATCCCCCCCTGTAGGAGCCGGCTTGCCGGCGATGGCGGTCTCTGAACAGGAAGTAATGCCTGAGCAAATCGTTGCCCCTGAGACCATCGCCGGCAAGCCGGCTCCTACAGGGGACAGTGCAATCCTTGAGGCACTGCTTTTGGGTTTGGGTCTTCCCGACCTGCACACCACCCGTACGCCCACGGAACTCGCCCAACTGGTGGGTGAAATGCTGCGCGCCGCCACGGGCGGCACCATGGATGTGCTGATGGCGCGTGCGTTGACCAAGCGTGAAAGCCACATCGACATGACCATGATCGGCGCCTATTCCAACAACCCGCTCAAGTTCTTTCCCGACGCCGACAGCGCGCTGACCCAGATGCTCAACAGCGATTCACCGGCCTATATGCGCCCGGTCAAGGCGTTGAATGCTTCGTTCGACGACCTCAAGGCCCACGAGCTGGCGGTGATCGCCGGCATGCGTGCGGCGCTGGGCGCGGTGGTGCAGCGCTTCGATCCGGCCCGGGTCGAGCAGCGGCGCACCACCCACGGCGCGCTCGACAAGTGGATGCCGGCGCGGCGCAAGGCGCGTCTGTGGGACCGCCTGGTGGAACGCTACGAAGACCTGGCGCGGGACGCCGACGAAGACCTGCAACGCCTGTTCGGCGAGCTGTTTTCCAAGGCCTACGAAGAACAAGTCGCCCGCATGCGCTCCTGAAAACACCCGGCCCCTGTAGGAGCCGGCTTGCCGGCGAAAATCGTTAACGATAACGCGATGCAGCATGCTCGCTCCGCGATGAGAAGAATGTATGTCCTGGAACAACAAAGTCGTCTGGTCCGAAGGCATGCTCCTGCAGCCTCAGCACCTGCAGCAGCATGACCGTTTTCTGCAAACCCAACTCGAAGCCCGCGTCGCCACCTTGCGCGCCTACGGCTGGGGTTTTTCCAAACTGGAAATCGACCCGCAGCAGTTGGCGATGGGCAAGCTGTCGTTGCTCTCGTACAGCGGTGTATTGCCCGACGGCACACCCGTGGGCCTGCCGTTTGACGATGAAATGCCGCTGCCCCTGGAGATCCCCGACGACGCCCGTGACCTTAAAGTGGTGCTGGCTTTGCCGAGCCTGCGCCCGGGCGTGTCGGAGGTCGACGACAACCCCAGCTTTGAAAATTTCGCCCGCCATCGCAGCAGCGAATACGAGGCCTGGGACAGCAATGGCCTGGACAGCAGCGCGCTGATGAGCATCGGCAAGCTGCGCCTGCGTTTGGCGTTCGAAGGCGATGTGGCCGACACCCATAGTGTGTTGGGCATCGCCCATGTGGTGGAAAAGCGCGCCGACAAAAGTGTGCTGCTCGACCGCGATTATTGCCCGCCGTGCCTGGATGTTCGCGCGGCCGAGCGCCTGCGCGCGTTCAACGATGAGTTGCTGGGCCTGGTGCAGCAACGGGTCGAAGCCCTGGCGTCGCGCCTGACCCGCCCGGACGGCAGCGGCGCGGCGGAAATCGCCGACTTCCTGCTGTTGCAGGTGCTCAACCGCAGCGTGCCCCTGGTGCGGCACCTGTCGGCGATGACGGGGTTGCACCCCGAACAGCTGTACCGCGACTTGGCATCCCTGGCCGGTGAGTTGGCGACCTTTACCCGCGATGACAAGCGTGCCGCCAGTTACCCGGTGTATCGCCATGGCGCCCTGGCGGAAACCTTCGCCCCGGTGATGCTCGACCTGCGCCGCGCGCTGTCAGCGGTGATGGATGTGCGCGCCATCGCGATCCCGCTGGAAGAACGGCAGTACGGGATTCGCGTGGCGGTGCTGCCCGATCAGGAACTGCTGCGCTCGGCGACCTTCATCCTGGCGGTGCAGGCGCAGATGTCGGCCGAAAGCGTGCGCAACGGTTTCCCGCCGCAGGTGAAGATCGGCTCGGTGGAAAAGATCCGCGACCTGGTCAACCTGCAACTGCCGGGCATCGGCCTGCGCCCCTTGCCGGTGGCGCCACGACAGCTGCCGTTCCACGCCGGCTTCACCTATTTCGAACTCGATCGCAGCAGCGAATATTGGCAATTGCTCAGCCAGTCGGCGGGTTTTGCCATGCACATCGCCGGGGTGTTCCCGGGGCTGGAGATGCAGTTCTGGGCCATCCGCAACTAAGGCAAGGTGACTGACGTGAACGACACTTTTGAAGGCGGCCAGGACCCGGACCGCACCTTGCTGATCCCTACCCCCGGCGGGCGCCGGGCCACACCGTCGCCAACCACGGCCGCGCCGGTGCAACGCGCCGCGCCTGTGCTGCACGGCCAGGGCCTCAACCCACTGGTGCGTGCGGCCAACCCGCTGCTGGACCTGGTGGTGCCGTTGCGCACCCTGACGGCGATGCCGGACATGGAGAGCCTGCGCCAGCGCTTGATCCAGGCAGTGCAGGCCTTTGAAGCCCAGGCCCGTGCCAGTCAGGTGGATGTGGAAACCGTGGCCGCTGCGCGTTATGCGTTGTGCACGTTGGTGGATGAGACCATCGCCAGTACGCCCTGGGGCGCGGGGGTGTGGGGCAGTCGCAGCCTGTTGGTGACGTTCCACAACGAGGCGTGGGGTGGCGAGAAATTCTTCATGATCCTGCAACGCCTCAGCCAGGACCCGCGCACTCATATTGATGTGCTGGAGTTGATGTACCTGTGCATGGCCCTGGGCCTGGAGGGACGCTACCGGGTGCTGGAGCGTGGCCTGGATCAGTTGGGCCTGTTGCGCGAGCGCCTGTTGCAACTGATCAATCAGCAACGCGGCCAGCAGGAACAGGACCTCTCACCGCGCTGGCGTGGCGCCGAGGCCCCGCAGGCATCAATGCTGCGCCGGGTGCCGTTGTGGGTGCTGGCGTCGGTGGCGGCCGTGCTGTTGTTGAGTGTGCAGTTGACCTACAGCTGGTTGCTCAACCGTGCGTCCGACCCGGTGTTTGCCCAGTTGGGTTCGATTCGTGTGGCTTCGCCGCTGAAAGTGGCGGTACCCGTGGCGCCAGCGCCGGTGCGCCTGGCCGGGTTCCTCGCGCCGGAAGTGGCCCAAGGGCTGGTGGCGGTGAAAGACAGTGCCGATCGCTCGGTCATCACCTTGCGCGGCGACGGTGTGTTTGCCTCCGGCAGTGCCGAAGTGTCGAGCAACTTCGACGGGCTGCTCGCACGCATTGGCGACGCCCTGGCCACGGTGCCGGGGGATGTGGTGGTGGTTGGGCATACCGACAACGTGCGGCCTTCGGCGACGTCGCGGTTGGGGTCGAACTTCGACCTGTCCCAGGCGCGGGCCAAGACCGTGGCGCGTTTGCTCGCCCAGCGTGCCGGGCCAGCCGAGCGTTACCGCAGCGAGGGCCGTGGCGAAACCGAGCCGCTGGTGCCCAATGATTCGGCGGCCAACCGTGCGCGTAACCGCCGCGTCGATATCACCGTGTTGATCCCTTCCCAGGCGCAATAACCATGAATTTTTCTTCGTTTTTCTCATTGTTATGGTCCCCGGTGGAGCGCTTTATTCTGTGGCTGCTCAAGCCGTGGTTGCTGTCGCTGATCGGCGTGGCGCTGCTGTCCTTGCTGGTGTGGTACGAAGGCCCGTTGCTGGCGTTCAACGGCAGCGAGCCGCTGGCGCCGGAGTCACGTCGTTGGGGGTTGATCGCGCTGTTTGTGCTGATTTGGCTGGGTTACTTTGCCTGGCGCCTGTGGCGTGCCTGGCGGGCCAATCGTGGCCTGATGGCCGGCGTGGCCGAGGCGCCGGTGGTGGCGCCCGGTGTGCGTGAAACCCAGGCCGAAGTGGCTGAGCTGGGCGAGCGCATGCGCTCGGCCATGGCGGTGCTGCGCAAGGCCAACCCGGGCTGGAAGATGAGCGGGCAGTACCTGTACCAACTGCCCTGGTACATGTTTGTCGGCGCGCCGGGCAGCGGCAAGACCACCGCGCTGACCCACTCTGGCCTGCAGTTTCCCCTGCGCGAAGCCATGGGCAGTGGCGCCATCGGCGGCGTGGGCGGTACGCGGCATTGCGACTGGTGGTTCACCGACGAAGCGGTGTTGCTCGATACCGCCGGGCGCTACACCACTCAGGACAGCTACACCGAGGTGGACAAGGCGGCCTGGGGCGGCTTTCTCGACCTGCTGAAAAGGTACCGTCGCCAGCGCCCGGTCAACGGTGTGATCGTGGCCTTGAGTGTCAGCGACTTGCTGCAACAGACCGACGCCCAGCGTCAGGCCCAGGCCGTGGCGATCCGCGCGCGCATCAACGAGCTGTATGAGCGCCTGGGCCTGCGGTTTCCGGTGTACGTGATCATCACCAAGTGCGATTTGCTGGCGGGTTTCTCGGAGTTTTTCGAAACCTTCGGCCGCGACGAGCGTGCACAGGTGTGGGGGGTGACCTTTCCCTTGCCCCAGCCACCGCAGCCCGACACCGGGTTGGCGTCGTTCCCGGGCGAGTTCGATGCGTTGGAACGTCAGTTGCAGCGGCGGGTACTGGAGCGGTTGCAGCAGGAGCGCGACCTGTCGCGACGTGCCTTGCTCTATAGCTTCCCGCAACAATTTGCCAGTTTGGGCGATGGCCTGACGCGCTTTCTCAACACGGTGTTTGAAACCAACCGCTACCAGGAGCCGGCGCTGTTGCGTGGGGTGTACTTCACCAGCGGCACCCAGGAAGGCAGCCCGATTGACCGCGTGCTGACTTCGCTGGCGGCTTCGTTTGGCCTGGGCCGCAAGGTGCTGGCGCCGAATGTGGCCAGCGGGCGCAGCTATTTCATCACGCGGTTACTGCGCGAGGTGATCTTCAAGGAGGCCGGGCTTGCCGGGGTCAATCATCAAGAGGAGCGGCGTCGGCGCTTGCTTGGCCGCGCCGGGCGTATCACGGCGGCGGCAGTGTTCGTGTTGCTGCTGGCGGCGATGACCATCAGCTACAACCGCAACCTGCAATTGATCGCCGAGGCGTCTGGCGCCGCCAACAACGTCGCGCAATTGGCCGCTGCATTACCGGCCGAGGGCGATGTGCTGGTGACGTTGCCGTTGCTCAATGCCGCGCGCAATTTACCCAGTGGCTACGGCGACGCCGACAACAGCGTGCCGCTGCTCAGCCGCATGGGCCTGTATCAGGGCAACAAGCTGGGCGCGGGGGCGATCACCCTGTACCGCCGCCTGCTGCGCAGCACCTTGTTGCCGCACATCGTCGCCAACATGGAAAACGCGTTGCGCCGGGGTGATGCGAGCAATCAGGAGTTCCTGTATGAAACCCTGCGCGCCTACCTGATGCTGGGCGAGCGGCAGTTCTTCGATGCGCCGTCGGTGCAGGCCTGGGTCGATGTGGACTGGCGCCGCGAACTGCCCCAGGCCACACCCGCGCAGTTGCAGCAACTGTCGGATCACGTGGCGGCGTTGCTGGAGGCCGATGACGAAGCCGAACCGGTGCAGCTCGACAGTGCATTGATCGCCAAGGTGCGCCTGGCGCTGGCGAGCATGCCGTTGTCCCAGCGCATCTATAACCGGGTCAAGCGCCAGGTGGATCAGCAGCATCTGCCGGAGTTGAGCGTCAACAGCGCGGTGGGGCGGGACGTATCGTCGCTGTTTACCCGCGCCAGTGGTGAGCCGTTGTCTCGTGGGGTCAGCGGCGTGTACCGGATCGCCGGTTACCGTGAGCTGACCGACAAGACCCCACAAGCCGTGGCTGACATGGCCAAGGACAGCTGGGTGCTGGACCGTCAGGAGTCGGCGCAGATCGCCGGCGGCAACCCGGCGATGCAGGCGGCGGTGCTGGAGTTGTATTACGCCGACTACATCCGCCAGTGGGACACCTTTCTCGCGGATGTGCACCTGGTGCCGTTGACCGGCCTCGGCCAGGCGTCCCAGGTCAGCAACGCGCTGTCTGCCAGCGACTCGCCGCTGCGTGCGTTGCTGCAGGCCGTGTCCAGGGAAACCACCCTGGAAGGCGCCCTGACTTCGGCCACCGCCAAGGACACCGACCAGCGCGTGCGTGACAAGATCGCGGCGGCTACCCAGAAACTGCAATCGGCGTTGGGCGGCGACAGCCAGGCACCGGTCGCGGACGCTTCGGCCAACCCGGTGGACCAGCATTTTGCCGCGTTGCATCGTTTGGTCGGAACCGGCACCGGGCCGCAGCCATTGGATGACGTGCTGGCCTCGCTGAAAGACGCGGGGCAGTTTTTCGACAGCGCCGATGCGGCCCGCCGCAGTGCTGCGCCGGCACCCTCCAACGAAGTGCTGGGGCGCTTGAAGCGTTCGGGCGACACCCAGCCGGCGCCTTTGTCGACCTTGCTGCGCGATGTGGAGGCCGGTGGCACCGCGCTCACCCTGGGCAATGAAAAGGCCCGCTTGAACGCGCTGTGGGAGGCCACTGGCGCGCCGTTCTGCCGGGTGGCGATTGAGGGGCGCTACCCGCTGGTGCGCAGTTCCGGGCGTGACGCCACCGCCGATGACTTTGGCAAGTTCTTCGGCCCCGGTGGCTTGATGGATGACTTTTTCAGCAAGAACCTGGCGGCTTATGTCGACATGAGTGGCAGCCAGTGGCGCTGGCGCTCCAGCGGAGTGACGCCGCTGAATATCTCCCAGGATGTGCTCAACCAGTTCCAGCGTGGCGCCAAGCTGCGCGACATGTTCTTTGTGGCCGGGGCGCGCCAGCCGTCGATGCGTTTTGATCTCAAGGCCCTGGGGGCTGATCCGGCGTTGACCAAAGTGACCCTGGACATCGATGGCCAGCCGGTGGTGTACGACACCGGCACTTCGCCGGACTTCACCAGCATCTCCCTGCCCAGCGGCAAGTCTGGCGGGTTGGTGCGCCTGGACACCACGCCGGCGCTGGTCAACCCGTTGCGCAGTGACGGCCCGTGGGGTTGGCTGCGCATGATGGACAAGGCGGCGGTCAGCGCCCAGGGCGAGCAATTGCAATTGACCTTCACCGTGGAGGGCCACCGCGTGGCGTACCAGTTGCGCGCCAGCAGTGTGATCAACCCGTTCCGCCGCGACGGTTCAGAGTCGTTCCATTGCCCCAGCAGTTTTTAAGGACCCGTCATGAATGGATTTTTCGGCAAGGTCGCAAGCCATGGGGATTTTGTCAGCCGGCGTTTGCCGCCGGCGTTTTTGAACACCTGGGACAGTTGGCTGCAGGCCGGTTTGCAGTGCAGTCGTGAACGCCTGGGTGAGCAATGGCTGGAGGTGTACTTGTGCAGCCCGATCTGGCGTTTTGCGTTGGCGGCGGGGGTGTGCGGTGATAGCGGTTGGGCGGGGGTGATGATTCCCAGCGTGGATCGGGTGGGGCGTTATTTTCCGCTGACCCTCGCCAGTGCAGGGGAGGACGTGCCGTTGCTGGCGCGGTTGGAACGGGATGGGTTGTGGTACAGCCAGTTGGAGCGCCTGGCGTTGTCGGCGTTGAGCGAAGGGTTTGCCCTGGAATCGTTCGACGAGGTGTTGCAGGCGCTGCCATTGGCCGGCTGCTGGACACCGGTAAGCCACGCCGATACAGCCTGGGTACCCGCACAATGGCTCGACTTGCCCGACCCGGAGCGGATCGGCGAAGGCATGCTGCAACTAAGCGCGCAGATCGATCCTTCAGGCCTCGCGCGGCACTCACTGTTCTGGACCGAAGGCTCGCCCCACGTTGCGCCGTCGATCTGGGTGGGGGAGGGGTTGCCGGATGACGAGACCTTCGCCGATATGCTGGGTGGACGGTAGAGCCTGATGATCCCTGTAGTGAGCGGGTTTACCCCGCGCCGCGATCTACCTGACGCACCGCGCCACCTGATATACCGCCGCGCGGGGTAAACCCGCTCACTACAACCGCTGATTTTTGTAGTGAGCGGGCTCGCCCGCGCCGCGATCTACCTGATGTACCGCGTCACCTGATACACCGCCGCGCGGGACAAGCCCGCTCACTACGGGCTTTGTTGTTCCTGAGAATGCAAAACGGCGCCCGAAGGCGCCGTTTTTTTGCTGCATCCAACTAAGCGATCAAACGCCCAGTACCGCGTGCTGCACCAGGGTGAGCAGCGGTTGTGGGTATACGCCCAGGAAGAACGCGAGCAGGGCGATGGCCAGCAGCATCACGCCGCCTGCCTTTTGTTCCCAGTGCAGCTCGGCGTCCACGCGGCGCAGGTTTGGCTCGATCAGGTACAGGGTGACCATCACGCGCAGGTAATAGAACACGCCGATGGCGCTGCCCAGTACCAGGGACGCGACCAACCACCATTCGTGGGCTTCAACACCGGTGGCGACGATGTAGAACTTGCCGATGAAGCCGGCTGTCAGCGGGATACCGGCCAGGGAAAGCATCATCACGGTCAGTACGGCGGTCAGGTACGGACGGCGCCAGAACAGGCCGCGGTATTCGTACAGGGCGTCAGCGTCACGGCCTTTGAACGGCGAGGACATCAGCGTGATCACGCCGAATGCACCCAGGCTGGTGATCACGTAGGTGACCAGGTACACGCCCATGGCTTCCACGGCCAGGCCTTTGCTCGCCACCAGGGCGATCAGCAGGTAGCCGAAGTGCGCGATGGACGAATAACCCAGCAGACGCTTGAGGTTGTTCTGGGTCAGGGCCAGCAGGTTACCGAACAGGATCGACGCAATGGCAATCACGGTCAGCACGGTGCTCAGCACGCCGGTATTGGCGGCAGGGGAGATCTGGAACAGACGCACCATCACCGCAAACACAGCCACCTTCGACGCAGTGGCCAGGAACGCAGCCACCGGCGCCGGGGCGCCTTCGTACACGTCCGGGGTCCACAGGTGGAACGGCACCAGGGAGAGCTTGAACGCCAGGCCGATCAGCATCATGGCCAGGCCCAGTTGGGCAATTGGCGCAGGCATGCTGGTGGCGGCCAGGGCGTGGCCGATACCGGTGAAGCTCAGGTTGCCGGCTTCGGCATAGAGCAGGGCCATACCGAACAACAGGAACGCGGAACCGGCCGCCGACAGCACCATGTACTTGATGCCGGCTTCCAGGGAACGCTTGTTGAAGAACGCATAGGCCACCAGGCCGTAGGTCGGAATCGACAGCAGTTCCAGGCCGATGAACAGGCCCGCCAGGTGCTGTGCGCTGACCAGCACGATGCCACCGGCCGCAGCCAGCAGGATCAGCAGGTACAGCTCTTCGCGGTTGCCTGGGTAGCCGGTGCCGCCTTCGCCGAGGTAGGCGTGGGCGAGGGTGACGCAGGCCAGCGTGGCCACCAGGATCAGCGCGATGTACAGCAGGGCGAAGTCATCGACCATCATCAAAGGCGTCACCGCCAGTGGCGCGACCTTGAGAGCCGGGATGATCGACAGCAGGGCCAGGTTCAGACCGGCACAGGACAGCAGGAACGTTTGCGAGTGATTGCGGCGCCAGGCGATCGCCAGCATCACCACCACGATGGTGAGGCTGGTAATCAGCAGCGGCGCAAGCGCGATAAAGTGTTGGATCGTGAATTCCATAGCGCTCTTACCGGGCCGAAGCGAGTTGAGAGAAGGCGGTGCCGAACCACTGCTGCACGCCATGCATCGTTGCGGCAGAAGTGTCCAGGAACGGTTGCGGGTACACGCCGATGTAGATCAGCAAGACCGCAAGGCCGAGCACCATGATCAGTTCGCGAGCGTCCATCCCTTGCAGGACGGTGTCGGACTTGGCCGGGCCGAAGTAGGCGCGGTGGATCATGATCAGCGAGTAGACCGAACCGAACACCAGGCCGGACGTGGCGATGGCGCTGATCCATGGGGTCTGTACGAACGAGCCCATCAGGATCAGGAATTCGCCGATGAAGTTACCGGTGCCCGGTAAGCCCAGCGAAGCGGCGGCAAAGAACAGGCTGATCGCCGGCAGGTAGGCGATGCGCGACCACACCCCACCCATTTCACGCATGTCACGGGTGTGCAGGCGCTCGTACAGCTGGCCACTCAGGATAAAGAGGGCAGCGGCCGAAACACCGTGGGCCAACATCTGGATCACCGCGCCTTGCAGCGCCAGCTGGCTGCCGGAGTAGATGCCGATCAGTACGAAGCCCATGTGGGAAACGGACGAGAAGGCAATCAGACGCTTGATGTCGGTTTGTGCGAACGCCAGGAACGCACCGTAGAAGATCCCGATCAGACCCAGGGTCATGGCGATCGGCGCGAACTCGGCCGAGGCATTCGGGAACAGCGGCAGGGCGAAACGCAGCAGACCATACGCAGCGGTCTTCAACAGGATACCGGCCAGGTCCACGGAGCCTGCGGTCGGCGCCTGGGCGTGAGCGTCAGGCAGCCAGGAGTGGAACGGCACCACCGGCAGCTTCACCGCGAAGGCGATGAAGAAGCCCAGCATCAGGATGTACTCGGTGGTCAGGGACATCTTGGTCTTCAACAGGTCGGCGTAGTTGAAGGTAATCACGCCGGTGTTGTTGAAGTTGACCAGTACCAGGCCCAGGATCGCCACCAACATGATCAGGCCGGAAGCCTGGGTGAAGATGAAGAACTTGGTTGCCGCGTAGATCCGGGTTTTCTTGCCGTCCGAAGAACTGTGACCCCAGAGCGCGATGAGGAAGTACATCGGCACCAGCATCATTTCCCAGAAGAAGAAGAACATGAACAGGTCGAGGGCGAGGAACACGCCGACAACGCCGCCCAGGATCCACATCAGGTTCAGGTGGAAGAAGCCCACGTGACGCTGGATCTCTTTCCAGGAGCAGAGTACCGAGAGAATACCCAGCAGGCCGGTCAGCAGGATCATCAACAGCGACAGGCCGTCGAGGGCCAGGTGCACGTTGATGCCGAAGCGCTGGATCCACACGTGCTTGAATTCAAGCGCGAAGGTTGGATCAACACCCGGTGCCGGAGCAAATGAATAGTCGCCATGGGCCCACAGCCAGAGGCCGAGTGCGAGTTCCAGGGACATGGTCAGCAACGCAATCCAGCGGGGGAGGGTGGCGCCGAAGCGTTCACCCATCCAGCAGAGCAGGCCGCCGATGAAGGGGATCAGGATTAGCCAGGGCAGAATCATGACAGGCTCGTTTCCTTTCGCAAGTTCGCAAAGTTGGCAATGTTCATAATCAGACCGCTACCACCACGATGGCGCCAATTACCAGAACGGCACCGGCCGCCATGGAGGCTGCATACCAGCGCAGTTGGCCAGTCTCGCTGCGGCTCAGGGCGGTGTGACCGGCCTTGGCGGCGCGCGGGATCAAACCGATGGTCTGGTCGAGCGGGTCTTTGCGCAGTACATGGCTGATGGCCAGGTAAGGCTTGACGAACAGTTTGTCGTAGATCCAGTCGAAGCCCCAGGCAGCGAACCACCAGGCTGACAGGAAGCGGCCAATGCCACTGTTGGCAACCGCCGTCACGAAGCGACGCTTGCCCAGGAACAGCAGGGCCGCCAGCAGGATACCGGCGATAGCGATAGCGCCCGAGGCGATTTCCAGGCTGTGCTTGGCAGCGCCACCGGCATGGCCGGCGCTTTCTGGCAGCACGCCAGCCAGTGGCGGGGTGATCAGGGCGCCGACGAAGGTCGACAGCACGATCAGTACCGACAAAGGCAGCCAGTGCGAAATGCCGTGGCCTGCGTGTGCTTCAGTCTTGGCTTCACCGTGGAAGGTGATGAAGATCAGGCGGAAGGTGTACAGCGAGGTCATGAATGCACCCACCAGGCCTGCGTACAGCAGGTTCTGGTTACCGCTGGCAAAGGCTTCCCAGAGGATTTCGTCTTTCGAGTAGAAACCTGCGGTCACCAGCGGCAGGGCGGCCAGGGCGGCACCACCGACGATGAAGCTGGCGTAGGCCAGTGGCAGTTTCTTCCACAGGCCGCCCATCTTGAAGATGTTCTGCTCGTGGTGGCAGGCAACGATCACCGCACCGGAAGCGAGGAACAGCAGGGCCTTGAAGAAGGCGTGGGTCATCAGGTGGAAGATCGCCGCGTCCCAGGCGCCAACGCCCAGGGCCAGGAACATGTAGCCGATCTGGCTCATGGTCGAGTAGGCGAGGATACGCTTGATGTCGGTCTGCACCAGCGCGGCGAAGCCGGCCAGTACCAGGGTCACGCCGCCTACCAGGCCCACCAGGTGCAGGATTTCCGGCGCCAGGGTGAACAGGCCGTGGGTACGTGCGATCAGGTAGACACCTGCAGTTACCATCGTTGCCGCGTGGATCAGTGCGGAAACAGGGGTAGGACCGGCCATCGCATCCGCCAGCCAGGTTTGCAGCGGCAGTTGCGCGGATTTACCGACAGCGCCGCCCAGCAGCATCAGGGTGGCCAGGGTGATCCAGAAGTCGCCAACCTGGAATTTCTGCGGCGCCAGCACCAGCAGTTCCTGGATGTTCAGCGTGCCCACCTGTTGGAACAGGATGAACAGGCCGATGGCCATGAACACGTCACCGATACGGGTCACGATGAAGGCTTTGAGGGCGGCGTTACCGTTGTTGCGGTTGCTGTAGTAGAAACCGATCAACAGGTACGAGCACAGGCCCACGCCTTCCCAACCGAAGTACAGGAACAACAGGTTATCGCCCAGCACCAGGAACAGCATGCTGGCGATAAACAGGTTGGTGTACGAGAAGAAGCGCGAGTAGCCCGCTTCACCGCGCATGTACCAGGACGCGAACAGGTGGATCAGGAAGCCCACACCCACCACCACGCCGAGCATGGTGATCGACAGGCCGTCGATGTAGAGGGCGAAGTTAGGCTTGAAGCCTTCCACCGACATCCACTGCCACAGCACCAGGGTGTAGTGGCCGCCTTCCGGCGGCGCCACGTTGAATTGCCAGATGACGTAGGCGGCCACGATGGCCGACAGGCCAATGGAACCCACACCCACCAGGGCCGAGAGGTTTTCCGACCAGCGCCCGCGAGAGAACGACAGCAGCAGGAAACCGATCAGGGGGAATACGAAAGTCAGAAAGATCATGTTCATCCGCGCATCTCACTGGCAGCGTCGATATCAAGCGTGTGGAAGCGACGATACAGTTGCAGCAGGATCGCCAGGCCGATACTGGCCTCGGCGGCTGCCAGGCTGATCACCAGGATGAACATGACTTGTCCATCCGGCTGGCCCCAACGTGCACCCGCAACGATGAAGGCCAGTGCGGCGGCGTTCATCATGATTTCCAGGCTCATCAACACGAACAGAATGTTACGGCGGACCATCAGGCCGACCAGGCCAAGGCAGAACAGGATGCCGGCGACCGCCAGACCATGCTCCAAAGGGATAGCAGGCATCGTCATTGCTCCTTGGCTTCGTTGCGGCCCAAGTGGAAGGCGGTGACGGCTGCAGCGAGCAGCAGCATCGACGCCAGTTCGACCACCAGCAGGTACGGGCCGAACAGGCTGATGCCCACGGCCTTCGCGTCTACGGTGGTGTGGCCGATGGCCTGGCCGCTCTGGTGAGCGAACAGTACATACAGCAGTTCACCCAGCAGCAGGGCTGCCAGGACGACCGGGCCGAGCCAGATGCCGGGCTTGAGCCAGACGCGCTCCTGGGCGACCGAAGCCGGCCCCAGGTTGAGCATCATCACCACAAACACGAACAGCACCATGATGGCGCCGGCGTAGGCGATCACTTCCAGCACACCGGCGAACGGTGCGCCGAGGCTGAAGAAGGTCATGGCCACGGCGATCAACGAAATGATCAGGTAGAGCAGGGCGTGCACGGGGTTGGTGTTGGTGATCACGCGAAGCGTGGACACCACTGCAATACCGGACGCGAAATAGAAAGCGAATTCCATCTTTCTTCCTTAAGGCAGCAAGCTCTTCACGTTGATCGGCTCGGCTTCGTTTTGTGCGGCGCCTTTTGGCTTACCGGCAACGGCCATACCTGCAACACGATAGAAGTTGTAATCAGGGTTTTTACCGGGACCAGAGATCAGCAGATCTTCTTTCTCGTACACCAGGTCCTGACGTTTGAACTCGGCCATCTCGAAATCCGGCGTGAGCTGGATGGCGGTGGTCGGGCAAGCTTCCTCGCAGAGGCCGCAGAAAATGCAGCGCGAGAAGTTGATGCGGAAGAAGTCCGGGTACCAGCGACCGTCTTCGGTTTCAGCTTTCTGCAGGGAGATACAACCTACCGGGCACGCCACGGCGCACAGGTTGCAGGCTACGCAACGCTCTTCGCCATCGGGGTCGCGGGTGAGCACGATGCGGCCGCGATAGCGTGGCGGCAGGTACACCGCTTCTTCCGGGTATTGCAGGGTGTCGCGCTTGCGAAAGCCATGGCCGAAAACCATCACCAGGCTTCGCAACTGGGTACCGGTACCCTTAACGATGTCGCCAATATATTTGAACATGGGTCAAATCCTCACTGAACCGCGCCGGCGGGCGTGTTCAACAACACAACGGCAGCCGTCACCAGCAAATTGATCAGGGTCAGCGGCAGGCAGAAGCGCCAGCTGAAATCCATCACCTGGTCGTATCGTGGACGCGGAATGGAAGCGCGCAGCAGGATAAACAACATGATGAAGAACGCGGTCTTCAGGAAGAACCAGAAGAACGCCAACTGCGGCAGGATGCCGAACGGACCGTGCCAGCCGCCGAAGAACAGCGTCACCAGCAGGGCCGAGATCAAGATGATGCCGATGTATTCGCCAACGAAGAACATGCCCCATTTCATGCCGGCGTATTCGATGTGGTAACCGTCGGCCAGTTCCTGTTCTGCTTCCGGCTGGTCGAACGGGTGACGGTGAGTCACGGCGACGCCAGCGATGAAGAAGGTACAGAAGCCGAAGAACTGCGGAATGATGAACCACAGGTTCTGCGCCTGGTACTCGACGATGTCGCGCATGTTGAACGAGCCGACCTGCACCACGATGCCCATCAGCGCGAGGCCCATGAACACTTCGTAGGACACGGTCTGGGCCGAAGCCCGCAAGCTGCCCAGGAGGGCGAACTTGTTGTTACTCGACCAACCGGCGAACAGCACCGCGTAGACCGACAGACCGGCCATGGCGAAGAAGAACAGCAAGCCGATGTTCAGGTCCGCCACGCCCCAGGTCGGGGTGATCGGGATGATCGCGAAGGCGATCAGCAAGGCGCTCATGGCCACGACCGGTGCCAGGGTGAAGATCACCTTGTCGGCAAACGGCGGGGTCCAGTCTTCCTTGAAGAACATTTTGAGCATGTCGGCAGCGATCTGGAACATGCCGAACGGGCCAACGCGGTTCGGACCGTAACGGTCCTGCCACCAGCCCAGCAGGCGACGTTCGACGAAGCTGAGCAGGGCGCCCGCGACGACCACGGCCAACAGGATCACGACAGCCTTGAGGACCGCAATGATCACGTCGATCACTTCAGGGGTGAACCAGGTCATTGCGCTGCCTCCTGCAGACCGTCAACGGTTTTGCCAAAGATGGCCGCTGGGATACCGGCGAAACCTTTCGGCAGTGCTACCAGGCCAGCGCCCAACTCTTCGTTGATGCGCAGCGGCAGACGCAGGGTCTGGCCGGCCACGTTCAGGCTGAGCAGTGCACCGTCGTTGACGCCCAGGCGGTCGGCTTCGGACTTGGCCAGGGAAACGTAGGCGGTCGGGATGCGCTCTTGAACCGGCGCGGCCTTGGAAGAGTTCTCTTCGCTGCCGAACAGGTGGAAGAACGGCACAACCTGCCAGGTGCCCTGGGCCGGGTTGAACGGACGCGGTACAGCGGCGAACCAGTTCAGCGAGTCACCGGTGCTTTCGATCAGGCGGGTGCCCGGGTCGCCAGCGCGGATGTGACCACCGACTTCGTCCTGGAACTTGTTCCAGGCCTGAGGCGAGTTCCAGCCCGGCGACCAGGCGAACGGCACCTGCTGACGCGGCTCGACCGAACCCGAGTAACCTTCCATGGAGAAGGCAAACGCGGTGTCCTGGTCTTGTGGGGTACGCGGTTCGTGCACGCTGATGTTGGCGCGCATGGCGGTACGACCGGAGTAACGCAGCGGTTCACGGGCCAGTTTCATGCCCTTGATGCGGAACGCGGCGGACGGTGCTGCGTCGACGATACGGGCCAGCTGCGGCGCGCTGGAGGCGGCGGCGGCGGTTACGTGGTCGAGTTGGGTCCAGTCGATCGGCTGGTTCAGCAGGGTGGCGCGCAGGGCATGTAGCCAGCGCCAGCCTTCGTGAACCAGGATGCTGGCGTCCATGTACTTCGGATCGAACACCTGGAAGAAGCGCTGGGCGCGGCCTTCCTGGCTGACCAGGGTACCGTCGCCTTCGGCGAAGGTGGCGGCTGGCAGGACCAGGTCGGCACGCTCGCTGGTGGCAGTCTTCTGGTGGTCGGCAACGATCAGCACCTTGGCGGCATTGAGCGCAGCGTCAACCTTGGCGGCATCGGTGCGGGTGTACAGGTCGTTTTCCAGCACGACGATGGCGTCGGCCTTGCCATCGGTCACGGCTTGCAGGGCGGCGTCCAGGGACTCGCCACCGAGCATGGCCAGGCCAAGGCTGTTGGCTTCCGGCACGACCAGGCTGATGGAACCGTTCTTGTCGCGCAGCTTCAAGGCCTTGGCGATGTTGGCAGCGGCTTCGATCAGCGCCTTGGAACCCAGCGAGGTACCGGCAATGATCAAGGGGCGCTTGGCGGCCAGCAGGGCGTCGGCGATGCGCTGGGCCAGTTCAACGGCTTCAGTGTCCAGGCCTTCGACGGCAGGCGCGCTGGCGTCCAGGGCGTGGGCCACGGCGAAACCGATGCGGGCCAGGTCGTCTGGGGCGGCGTGGACGCATTCTTCGGCGATGTCGTCGAGCTTGGTCTCAGCCAGGCTGGCGATAAACAGCGGGTTCAGCGCGTGTTGGCCGATGTTTTTCACGGCGGCGTCGAGCCACGGCTGTACGCGCATCGCGTCGGCCATGTCTTCGGCCTTGCCCTTGACCGACTGGCGCAGCGACAGGGCGATGCGGGCAGCGGTCTGGGTCAGGTCTTCACCGAGCACGAAGATAGCGTCGTGATCTTCGATGTCACGCATGTTCGGCACCGGCAGCGGGCTGTCGTTCAGCACTTGCAGGACCAGGCGGATGCGCTCCAGCTCGCCGGCTTCGATACCGGAGTAGAAGTGCTCGGCACCCACCAGTTCGCGCAACGCGTAGTTGCTTTCGAGGCTGGCGCGGGGCGAGCCGATACCGACGATGTTGCGGCCGCGCAGCAAGTCGGCGGCTTTATCCAGCGCGTCGTCCAGGTTCAGCTTGCCGCCATTGGCCAGCAGTGGCTGGCGAGGGCGGTCCTTGCGGTTGACGTAGCCGTAGCCGAAACGGCCACGGTCGCACAGGAAGTACTGGTTGACCGAACCGTTGAAGCGGTTTTCGATACGACGCAGTTCGCCGTAGCGCTCGCCCGGGGAGATGTTGCAACCGCTGGAGCAGCCATGGCAGATGCTCGGCGAGAACTGCATGTCCCACTTACGGTTGTAGCGCTCGGAGTGAGTCTTGTCGGTGAACACACCGGTCGGGCAGACCTCGGTGAGGTTGCCGGAGAACTCGCTTTCCAGGACGCCGTCTTCAACGCGACCGAAGTACACGTTGTCGTGGGCGCCGAATACGCCCAGATCGGTGCCGCCGGCGTAGTCTTTATAGAAGCGCACGCAACGGTAGCAGGCGATGCAGCGGTTCATTTCGTGGGAAATGAACGGGCCGAGGTCCTGGTTCTGGTGGGTACGCTTGGTGAAGCGATAACGGCGCTCGTTGTGGCCGGTCATCACGGTCATGTCTTGCAGGTGGCAGTGACCGCCTTCCTCACAGACCGGGCAGTCGTGGGGGTGGTTGGTCATCAGCCATTCGACGACACTGGCGCGGAACGCCTTGGATTCTTCATCGTCGATGGAGATCCAGGTGTTGTCGGTGGCGGGGGTCATGCACGACATGACGATACGACCACGGGTGTCGTTCTCGTCGGTGTATTGCTTGACCGCACACTGGCGACAGGCACCGACGCTACCGAGTGCGGGGTGCCAGCAGAAATACGGGATATCGAGGCCGAGTGACAGACACGCCTGTAACAGGTTGTCCGCCCCATCGACTTCGAGCGCTTTGCCGTCTACGTGGATAGTGGCCATGGTTCAAAGTTCTTCGTTGGCCCGTTGTCAGCGGGCGTGGCTAATGGAATCTTGTTATTCATGTGCATCTACACAGCCGTTAAGGCGTCAGCACATGAGCAGTTGAAGGGCACGGGCCCTTCGCCTGTTTAAGCGTTACGCGCCGACTACGATCGGCCTTGCCAGAGGCGGGACGGCGGCGCTGGTAGGCGCGATGCCGGCTTCGAACTCCGAGCGGAAGTATTTGATGGCGCTGCCCAATGGCTCCACGGCGCCCGGTGCGTGAGCACAGAAGGTCTTGCCTGGGCCGAGGAAACCGACCAGTCCCAGCAGGGTCTCGATGTCACCCTCGCGGCCTTCGCCTTTTTCCAGGGCCATCAGCAGCTTCACGCTCCACGGCAAACCGTCGCGGCATGGGGTGCAGAAACCGCACGATTCACGGGCAAAGAACTGCTCCATGTTGCGCAGCAGCGAGACCATGTTCACGGTGTTGTCCACCGCCATCGCCAGGCCCGTACCCATCCGGGTGCCGACCTTGCCGATGCCGCCGGCGTACATCTGTGCGTCGAGGTGCTCAGGGAGCAGGAAGCCGGTGCCGGCGCCGCCTGGCTGCCAGGCTTTCAAGGTGTAGCCGTCGCGCATGCCGCCGGCGTAGTCCTCGAACAGCTCGCGTGCGGTCACGCCGAACGGCAGCTCCCACAGGCCAGGGTTCTTGACCTTGCCGGAGAAGCCCATGAGCTTGGTGCCCATGTCTTCGCTGCCTTCGCGGGCCAACGATTTGTACCAGTCCACGCCGTCGGCGATGATCGCCGGCACGTTGCACAGGGTCTCAACGTTGTTCACGCAGGTCGGCTTGCCCCACACACCTACGGCGGCAGGGAAGGGCGGCTTGGAGCGCGGGTTGGCGCGGCGGCCTTCGAGGGAGTTGATCAGTGCGGTTTCTTCACCGCAGATGTAACGCCCGGCGCCGGTGTGCACGAACAGCTCGAAGTCAAAACCGGAACCGAGGATGTTCTTGCCCAAAAGACCTGCGGCCTTGGCTTCTTCCACGGCACGGTTGAGGTGCTTGGCGGCGGTGGTGTACTCGCCACGCAGGAAGATGTAGCCACGGTAGGTTTTCAGCGCGCGGGCGCTGATCAGCATGCCTTCGATCAGCAGATGGGGCAGTTGCTCCATCAGCATGCGGTCTTTCCAGGTGTTGGGCTCCATTTCATCCGCGTTGCACAGCAGGTAACGGATGTTGATGGATTCGTCCTTTGGCATCAGGCCCCACTTAACACCCGTGGGGAAGCCTGCACCGCCGCGGCCCTTGAGGCCGGCGTCTTTCACGGTCTGGACGATATCGTCCTGGGCCATGTCGGCGAAGGCTTTGCGCGCCGCCGCGTAACCGTTCTTGGCCTGGTATTCGTCGAGCCATACCGGCTCGGCGTCGTCACGCAGGCGCCAGGTCAGCGGGTGGGTCTCAGGCGAACGCTTGATCAGGTTGGCCGGGCCGAAAGATGTAAGGGTCATGGGTAGCCCTCGAGCAATTGGGTCACGCCAGCAGGCTGCACGTCACCGAATGTGTCGTCGTCGATCATCAACGCCGGCGCCTTGTCGCAGTTGCCCAGGCAGCACACTGGCAGCAGCGTGAAGCGGCCGTCCGGGGTGGTTTGGCCCAGGCCGATGCCCAGCTTGTTCTGGATCTCGCTGACCACGGACTCGTGGCCACCGATGTAGCAGACCATGCTGTCGCACACGCGAATGATGTGGCGGCCCACTGGCTGACGGAAGATCTGGCTGTAGAACGTGGCCACGCCTTCAACGTCGCTGGCAGGGATGCCGAGGATTTCGCCGATGGCGTAGAGGGCGCCATCCGGCACCCAGCCACGTTCCTTCTGGACGATCTTCAAGGCTTCGATCGACGCCGCGCGCGGGTCTTCGTAGTGATGCAGCTCGTGCTCGATGGCCGAGCGCTCGGTTTCACTCAAGGTGAAACGGTCTGTCTGGATAAGCGTGCTGTTCATGCTTAGCGGTCCACGTCGGCCATAACGAAATCGATACTACCCAGGTACGCAATCAAGTCCGCGACCATCTCGCCTTTGATCACCGAAGGGATCTGCTGCAAGTGGGCAAAGCTTGGGGTACGGATCCGGGTGCGGTAGCTCATGGTGCCGCCATCGCTCGTCAGGTAATAACTGTTGATACCCTTGGTCGCTTCGATCATCTGGAAGGATTCGTTGGCCGGCATGACCGGGCCCCACGAAACTTGCAGGAAGTGCGTGATCAGGGTTTCGATGTGCTGCAGCGTGCGTTCTTTCGGCGGCGGCGTGGTCAGCGGGTGGTCCGCCTTGTACGGGCCGGCCGGCATGTTGCGCATGCACTGCTCGATGATCTTCAGGCTCTGGCGCATTTCTTCGACGCGCACGATGCAACGGTCGTAGGCATCGCCATTGGCCGCCAGCGGTACTTCGAATTCGAAGTTCTCGTAGCCGGAGTACGGGCGCGCTTTACGCAGGTCGAAATCGCAGCCGGTGGAACGCAGGCCAGCACCGGTGACGCCCCATTCCAGGGCCTCTTTGGTGTTGTACTGGGCGACGCCGATGGTACGGCCTTTAAGGATGCTGTTGTCCAGCGCGGCCTTTTGGTATTCGTCCAGACGCTTGGGCATCCACTCGACGAACTCCTTGACCAGGCGCTCCCAGCCATTTGGCAGGTCGTGGGCCACGCCGCCGATACGGTACCAGGCCGGGTGCAGGCGGAAACCGGTGATGGCTTCGATAACCTTGTAGGCGCGCTGACGGTCGGTGAAGGTGAAGAACACCGGGGTCATGGCGCCGACGTCCTGGATATAGGTACCCAGGAACAGCAAGTGGCTGGTGATCCGGAAGAACTCGGCCATCATGATGCGGATGGTGTCGACGCGGTCTGGCACCTTGATGCCGGCCAGCTTCTCGACCGAGAGCACGTACGGCAGGTTGTTCATCACGCCGCCGAGGTAGTCGATACGGTCGGTGTACGGGATGAAGCTGTGCCACGACTGACGCTCGGCCATCTTCTCGGCACCACGGTGGTGGTAGCCGATGTCCGGCACGCAGTCGACGATTTCTTCGCCGTCCAGTTGCAGGATGATACGGAAGGCACCGTGAGCCGAAGGGTGGTTCGGGCCCAAGTTGAGGAACATGTAGTCCTCGTTGGTGCCGGAGCGTTTCATGCCCCAGTCTTCCGGACGGAAACGCGCCGCTTCCTCTTCAAGCTGCTGCTTGGCGAGGTTGAGGCTGAACGGGTCGAATTCGGTGGCGCGGGCAGGGAAGTCCTTGCGCAGCGGGTGACCTTCCCACGTCGGCGGCATCATGATGCGCGTCAGGTGCGGGTGGCCCGGGAAGTCGATGCCGAACATGTCCCACACTTCACGCTCGTACCAGCTGGCGTTCGGCCAGATACCGGTCACGGTCGGGATGCTCAAGTCGCTCTCAGACAGGGCGACCTTGATCATCACGTCGCTGTTACGTTCCAGCGACATCAGGTGGTAGAACACGGTGAAGTCGGCGCCGCTCGGCAGGCCCTGGCGCTTGGTGCGCAGACGCTCGTCCACGCCATGCAGGTCATAAAGCATGACGTACGGCTTGGGCAGGTTGCGCAGGAAGGTCAGGACTTCGACGAGCTTGGCACGCGCCACCCACAGCACCGGCATACCGGTGCGTGTGGCCTGGGCGGTGAAGGCGTCAGGGCCAAAACGGTTATTGAGTTCGACGACCACATCCTGGTCGTCTGCCTTATAAGGCGGGATGTACAGAGCACTGCCTGTAGTCATGGTTTTTTTATCGCTTTCGGTCAACGTAAAGAATGAAGCCAGGTGTTCGTTCTATAAAAGAAGCGGGCTGGATCAGACTTCGTCAGGGCTGCGCAGGTTGGTGACTGCGATTCGCTGTTCGCGGCGCTCTTCCTTTTGCGAAGGCATCTCGGCGCGATATACGCCTTGATCACCAACGACCCAGGAAAGCGGGCGACGCTCCTTGCCAATCGATTCCTGCAGCAGCATCAAGCCTTGCAGGAACGCTTCAGGGCGAGGCGGGCAGCCAGGCACGTAGACGTCCACGGGCAGGAACTTGTCCACCCCTTGAACGACGGAGTAGATGTCGTACATGCCACCGGAGTTGGCGCACGAACCCATGGAGATAACCCACTTCGGCTCGAGCATTTGCTCGTAGAGACGCTGAATGATCGGCGCCATCTTGATGAAGCAGGTTCCGGCGATAACCATGAAATCCGCCTGGCGCGGCGAGGCCCGGATAACTTCGGCGCCAAAGCGCGCGATGTCGTGGGGCGCCGTGAAGGCGGTGGTCATTTCCACGTAGCAGCACGAGAGACCGAAGTTGTACGGCCACAGGGAGTTTTTACGCCCCCAGTTGACCGCGCCACTCAGCACGTCTTCGAGCTTGCCCATGTAGATGTTTTTGTGGACTTGGTCTTCTAACGGGTCGGAAACGGTTTCCCGTTCGCCGATGGGGTACTGCTCGTTAGGAGCATCCGGGTCGATCCTGGTGAGATTGTATTGCATCGCCAAAGCCTCATTGTTTCAGCTTCGCTTGCCGCTTACGACGAGCTTCCGGAGCCCAGTCAAGGGCGCCCACTCGGAATAGGTAGACAAGGCCTGCCAACAGAATTGCTATGAAAACGAGAGCTTCGACGAATCCGGTCCAGCCGCTTTCGCGGACGGACACAGACCAGGCAAAGAGAAAGAGGGCTTCGATATCGAAGATCACGAACAGCATCGCGACCAGATAGAATTTGGCTGAGAGCCGCAAGCGGGCGCCACCTGTAGGCAGCATGCCGGACTCGAACGGTTCATTTTTGCTGCGGCCCCAGGCTTTTGACCCGAGGAGGCTGGAGACACCGAGCATGAAGGCGCAGAGGCCGACAACACCGAGGAGGAAAATGGCAAAGCCCCAGTTGTGGGCCATGAGTCCTGTCGCTTCGGTCATGCTGGAAATCCTTAACAGAGAGCAAAGGTCTCTGAGCTCGAAAAAGTAACGATGCAGTGACGATATGTCGCACTGCAATCAATCGCGGTGATTTTATGGCTAAACACCGGGCAAGTAAAATTCCTATAGCGAAATTATTCGATGGAATAAGGACATAGTGCACCTTTGTGGGGCTGCAGCCCTTGTGCTGTGGGCATTAGCGGGCTTTTGAACAATTAAGTTTTGTTTGTCTGGTAACGAAGCTTTCATGCTCTAAATGATAATGAATATTGTTTGCGTGGGGTTTAAGCGAATGTTTCTCGTGTGGCGAGGGAAGTTGCCGTTACTTGCTTGATTGTCGCTTAGTTGCTGGAACGGATCTTTTAACCGATCTGGTCCTTGGGAATACCGCTCTGGATCAATGTTTTGCGCAAAATCTTCGCCTCGACAGCGTCCCTGTGGGAGCCGGGCTTGCCCGCGATGGCGGTGCGTCAGATATGAATGTGGCGTCTGGGCCGCCGCCATCGCAGGCAAGCCGGCTCCCACATTTGATTTTTGGTGTACTCGAAACAAAAAAAACGCCCCGAACCAGTCGGGGCGTGATTGCTGTGCGGCACTGCGGTTAGGTCTTCCGTGGGGCCGCAGTGGCCGTGTACTCGCTGCTGCTTAGTGGAACTGTTCTTCTTCGGTCGAACCGGTCAACGCGGTCACGGACGAGGTGCCGCCCTGGATCACGGTGGTCATGTCGTCGAAGTAGCCAGTGCCCACTTCCTGCTGGTGCGCCACGAAGGTGTAGCCCTTGGCCGCGTCAGCGAATTCCTGCTCCTGCAGTTTCACGTAGGCGGTCATGTCGTTGCGGGCGTAGTCGTGCGCCAGGTTGAACATGCTGTGCCACATGTTGTGAATGCCGGCCAGGGTGATGAACTGGTGCTTGTAGCCCATGGCGGACAATTCGCGCTGGAACTTGGCGATGGTCGCGTCGTCCAGGTTCTTCTTCCAGTTGAAAGAAGGCGAGCAGTTGTAGGACAGCAGTTGGTCCGGGTATTCCTTCTTGATTGCTTCGGCAAAGCGACGGGCTTCGTCCAGGTCTGGCTTGGCGGTTTCGCACCAGATCAGGTCGGCGTACGGTGCGTAGGCCAGGCCGCGGGCAATCGCCTGGTCCAGGCCGGCGCGTACTTTGTAGAAGCCTTCCTGGGTACGCTCGCCGGTCACGAACGGCTTGTCATACGGGTCGCAGTCCGAGGTCAGCAGGTCTGCTGCGTTGGCGTCGGTACGGGCCAGGATGATGGTCGGTGTACCGGCAACGTCAGCGGCCAGGCGGGCAGCGGTCAACTTCTGTACGGCTTCCTGGGTGGGTACCAGTACCTTGCCGCCCATGTGGCCGCATTTTTTCACGGAAGCCAGCTGGTCTTCGAAGTGCACGCCGGCAGCGCCCGCCTCGATCATGCTCTTCATCAGTTCGTAGGCGTTCAGCACGCCGCCGAAACCGGCTTCAGCGTCGGCCACGATGGGTGCGAAGTAGTCGATGTAGCCTTCGTCGCCCGGGTTCTTGCCGGCTTTCCACTGGATCTGGTCGGCACGACGGAACGAGTTGTTGATGCGCTTGACCACGGTCGGCACCGAGTCCACCGGGTACAGCGATTGGTCGGGGTACATGGATTCAGCGGAGTTGTTGTCCGCTGCCACTTGCCAGCCGGACAGGTAGATCGCCTGGATACCGGCTTTCACCTGTTGCACTGCCTGGCCGCCAGTAAGGGCGCCCATGCAGTTGACGAAATCTTTGTCGGGACGGAAGGAAGGCTTGGCACCTTGGGTGACCAGGTTCCACAGCTTCTCGGCGCCGAGTTTTGCAAAGGTGTGCTCAGGTTGAACCGAGCCACGCAGGCGGACGACGTCAGCAGCGGAATAAGCGCGGGTCACGCCTTTCCAGCGTGGGTTTTCAGCCCAGTCTTTTTCAAGGGCTGCAATTTGCTGTTCGCGTGTCAGTGCCATGGAGATAAACCTCGTCGCGTTTAGAAGATCCGTTTTCCAGCCGTGCATTCAATGCGTGGGCAGGGCTGCTCGCTGACCAGAAGCTTAGGCGGTCATGTCGGGTTTGACGGGGAAGGCGACGGGATGAACGTGGTGCTCAAGGGGGAGTTGAGCAGGTAAGGGCAAACTGCGGACAGTCTTCGGGCGTCGTGGGCCTTTGTGCGTTCCATCAGTGTGTAGCCGGGTTACCTGGTTAGCTTCCGTCCCTCGGGACAACTTCGTTCCAGTCGCAACCAAAGTCAAACACACCTTGTGGGCGGTACAGACACGAATCGGCTCGGGTGGGTAGCTTGGAGCGGCGATCCGAAGGCCCTTGCCAGGGCCCCTGATTAGCGGGAGCGAGGCCATCATGCACAGGCTTTTTTGTATCGTCAAATGTTTTGTAGTGCTTTTTTTCAAGCACTACATCTTTAGTCTAAGGCGACTCATCGGTCAGTTTTTGGTGCTTCAGTTCAGGGTGTCGACCTTGACCCGTAAAGTCAGGTCATCACGACCCTGAGTAGAGTAGCTGCGGGTTGTAGAGGATTTGTCGGCCTGGGTCTCGCGATTGATGCCGGCCAGGGGGATCCATTCGCCCAAGCGACCGCTGACAGTTGTGTCGGTACTTTGTACGTTCACTACATCGGGACGTTCCTGGCTCATGCGGTCACGATTGGTACTGATGGCCAGGTGAACGGTCTCGCCGGTGACGCTTGCCGTCACGTAGAAACCCTGGGTGACGTTGCGATACTGGGTCTGGTTCTGCGGGCGGCCGTAGGCGTCCGGCTGAGTGGTAGTGAGTGGCACGCTCTGCCCAACCTGAATCAATGCCGGCACGCCTTCACTGGCCTGGATCTGCTGGATGCCGCCGTCACGGCTAGCGGTGCCGTAGCTGATGATGCGGGTCTGGCTGTCGCCGGTGTTCTGCTGGTTGTTCTCGTTGGTGTCGACGGTAATCAGCAGGCGCTTGGCGGGCGTGTCCAGTTGGGCGAGCAGGGCGCGCAGGTCCTGGATCTTGCCTGGGTCGGCGTTGACGATCAGCTGGTTGCCGTAAGCGCTGACGGTGCCGTCCTTGCCGATGAAGTTCTGTGCCACCGGGAGCAGGTCGGCACTGGTGCGGTTGCTCAGGTTGACGACTTCGGTGTCGGCCACGGCGGAGAAGCTGGCGGTCAGGAGGAGGGCGGTGAGCAGGGTGCGTAGGGACATGTCCGTTATCTCTGCGAGTCATTTAGGCGGGATAGTGCCAGTTTGTCGGCCTGGTGGGTCGCAAATTGAATCGTAGACGGCAAAATGCCCTGGCATGGCAGGGCATTTTGGGGTGTTGCTGAGATAGCCATCGCCGGCAAGCCGGCTCCCACACTTGACCGCGTGCATCCCTTGGAATGCGATCAACTGTGGGAGCTGGCTTGCCTGCGATGCAGGCGACGCGGTCGCGGATCAGTCGCCGCGCACCATATCCACATGCGGAATCCCGACCTCAAGAAACTCGTCACTGACGACCTTGAAGCCCAACCGCTCATAAAACGGCGCCGCATACACCTGCGCACTGAGGAATTGCTTGGTCTGGCCGCGTTCCTCGGCCACGCCAATCACAGCATCCATCAGTTTGTCGCCCACATTCAGGCCGCGCCAGTCCTTGAGGACCGATACACGACCAATCTCGCCCGTAGGCAGCAGGCGCGCAGTGCCGATAGGAAAGTCGCCTTCAAACGCGAGGAAATGCACCGCGCCTGCGTCTTCCGCATCCCACTCCAGCTCCGGTGGAACCGATTGCTCAGCGATAAACACCGCTTCACGAATGCGCCGTATCTCGGCGATATCCTTTTGCCAGTCCGCGACACTTACGTGAATCTTATTCATCGGCAAATCCCAGGCTTCCTTGCTTGACCAGTTCGCACAGCAGGTCACGACCGTCTTCGTCCGCCAGCCACGCACCGAGGTTCTCGGCATGCAGGGCGTCGGCGGCGCAGATCAGTTTCAGCAACTCGCGCAGCTTGCCCGGCAGGTAACGGCTCTGGCCGCTGGCGAACAGCAGTACGTCGTCGTCCACTTCCGACCAGGCCATGCGTGCACTTGGGTTGCGCACCAGGATCGCGCCATCTTGCAGGGCGTTGATGAAGTCTTCTTCGCCCAGCTCTTCGCCGGCCACCAATTCAGGATAGCGCGGTTCGGTCATGAACTGGCCGAACCAGGTCAGCAGCATGCGCTCGTCGCTCATGTGCTCGGCCAGCAGGCTTTTCAGGCGGTCCAGGGCGTCGGTCTGGATCTGGTGCGGATCGCTGACCGGCTGGGCGTCGGCGTCGGTGTAGCGCTCTTCGTCCGTCAGGTACTGGCTGAGGAAGTCGGTGAAGTGGGTCAGCACTTCGGCCGCGCTCGGTGCACGGAAGCCGACGGAGTAAGTCATGCAGTCATCTTCGGCAATGCCGAAATGCGCCAGGCGTGGCGGCAGGTACAGCATGTCGCCCGGTTCCAGCACCCATTCGGCGCTTTCTTCGAATTCGGCGAGGATGCGCAGGTCAGCGTGCTGCAACAGCGGGCTTTCGGAGTTGCACATCTGGCCGATCTTCCAGTTGCGCTTGCCCTGGGCTTGCAGCAGGAACACGTCGTAGTTGTCGAAGTGCGGGCCAACACTGCCGCCGGGTGCGGCAAAGCTGATCATCACATCGTCGATACGCCAGCTTGGCAGGAAGCGGAACTGCTCCAGCAGCTCGGCCACTTCCGGCACGAACTGGTCGACGGCCTGCACCAGCAGGGTCCACTCACGCTCGGGCAGGGTGCTGAACGCGTCTTCAGTGAACGGGCCGCGACGCAGTTCCCACGGGCGCTCGCCGTGCTCGATCACCAGGCGCGATTCGACTTCTTCTTCCAGGGCCAGGCCGGCCAGTTCGTCGGCGTCGATCGGGCTTTCGAAATCAGGAATGGCCTGGCGGATCAGCAGCGGTTTTTTCTGCCAGTAGTCGCGCAGGAATTCCCGTGCCGTGATGCCGCCCAGAAGTTGAAGAGGGATATCAGGATTCATGTGTAACCTATTGAAAGAAAGCACTTTTCAGACTGGAATAAAAACGCCCGGCGCGGCCGGGCGTCTCAAAGGGTCTTGCGAAGATCAGATGCGCTTGGCTTGCTCTACAGCGTTGCCGATGTAGTTGGCCGGGGTGAGCAGTTTCAGCTCGGCCTTGGCCGCAGCTGGCATGTCCAGGCCATCGATGAAAGTTTGCAGCGCTTCAGGGCTGATGCCCTTGCCGCGCGTCAATTCTTTCAGTTTCTCGTACGGGTTTTCGATGTTGTAACGGCGCATCACGGTCTGGATCGGCTCAGCCAGGACTTCCCAGCACGCATCCAGGTCAGCGGCGATCTTCTGCTCATTGAGCTCGAGCTTGCTGATACCTTTGAGGCTGGCTTCGTAGGCGATCACGCTGTGCGCGAAGCCCACGCCGAGGTTGCGCAGTACGGTGGAGTCGGTCAGATCGCGCTGCCAGCGGGAGATCGGCAACTTGCTGGCCAGGTGCTGGAACAGCGCGTTGGCGATGCCGAGGTTGCCTTCGGAGTTTTCGAAGTCGATCGGGTTGACCTTGTGCGGCATGGTCGACGAACCGATTTCACCGGCGATGGTGCGCTGCTTGAAGTAGCCCAGGGAGATGTAGCCCCAGATATCGCGATCGAAGTCGATCAGGATGGTGTTGAAGCGCGCAATGGCGTCGAACAGCTCGGCAATGTAGTCGTGCGGCTCGATCTGCGTGGTGTACGGGTTGAAGCCCAGGCCCAGCTCGTCTTCGATGAAGGCGCGGGCGTTGGCTTCCCAGTCGATCTCGGGGTAGGCCGACAGGTGGGCGTTGTAGTTGCCTACGGCGCCGTTGATCTTGCCCAGCAGTGGCACGGCCGCGACTTGAGCGATCTGACGCTCCAGGCGGTACACCACGTTGGCCAGTTCTTTGCCCAGGGTGGTCGGCGAGGCCGGCTGGCCGTGGGTGCGCGACAGCATTGGCACGTCGGCGAAACGGATGGCCAGTTCGCGGATGGCGTTGGCGGTCTGGCGCATCAGCGGCAGCATCACGTCATCACGGCCTTCACGCAGCATCAGGGCGTGGGACAGGTTGTTGATGTCCTCGCTGGTGCAGGCAAAGTGGATGAACTCGCTGACCTGGGCCAGTTCCGGCAGCTTGGCCGCTTGCTCTTTGAGCAGGTATTCGATGGCTTTTACGTCGTGGTTGGTGGTGCGCTCGATCTCTTTCACACGCTCGGCGTGCTCCAGGGAGAAGTTTTCCGCCAGGGTGTTGAGCACAGCGTTGGCTTGCGCGGAGAACGCCGGCACTTCGCTGATGGCGGGGTGAGCGGCCAGGCGCTGGAGCCAGCGCACTTCAACCAGAACACGAGCACGGATCAAGCCGTATTCGCTGAAAATAGGGCGCAGGGCCTGGGTTTTGCCGGCGTAGCGGCCGTCAACAGGGGAAACCGCAGTGAGCGAAGAGAGCTGCATGGGGTGTTCTCGGACAGTCGGGCAACGAAATGGGGCGCGTATCATACATGAAAAAATCCGCCGGTCCGTCGCCAACTGACCGGCGTATTACGCGTGAGGCTATAAAAAAACGGGTCGCTGCGACTTATTCGTTGTGCATCAACGGGTAAAGCTCTTTGAGCAATTTGCGGCGGCTGATGACCAGCTGCCAACGATGACCGCCCAACTGGCGCCACAGCCGCGCCGAACGAATGCCGGCCAGGAGCAGGGCGCGGATCTTCGAGGCGTTGTTCGGTTGCTGCAGGTTGCGCATGTCGCCGTGCACCTGGATGCGCTGGCGCAAGGTGCTCAAGGTGTCCTGGTACAGCGCGCCACAGGCCGCGATCACGTTTTCGTGGGCGGGGCCGAAGTGTTCCACCTGGGACTGGATCTGCGGCAGGCGTTTGCCGATGGTTTCGAGCATGTCCTCGCGCTTGGCCAGTTGGCGTTCGAGGCCGAGCATCGACAGTGCGTAGCGCAAAGGCTCGCGCTGCAGGGTGCTCGGGTCGCGCTCCAGGGCGCCGATCAGCGCGCGGTAGCCTTCGCGCAGTGCCAGGTCATCACCACCGTAGACCTCCAGGGTGTCCTTGGGGTCGCGGATCAGCAGGCTGCCGAGCATGCAGGTCAGGCCGGCTTCGGTGACCTGGCCGGTCTTGGCAATCTTGTCCACCAGCACCGCGGCGAGGAACACCCCGCCCAATGCCGTCAATTGCTCCTGGGTCGGGCTCATGCCTTCTGGCTCCAGGCTTCGGCCACTTCAATCACGCCGCCGCCCAGACAGATTTCGCCGTCGTAGAACACCACGGACTGGCCCGGCGTCACTGCGCGCTGCGGGTCATCGAAAGTGGCGCGGTAACCGGTCGCGGTTTTTTCCAGGGTGCAAGGCTGGTCGCTCTGGCGATAACGCACCTTGGCGGTCAGGCGGCGCGGGGTGCTCAGGTCGATCGGGTTGACCCAATAGATCTCCGAGGCGAGCAGGGCGCCCGAGAACAGCAGCGGGTGTTCGTTGCCCTGGCCGACGATCAGCTCGTTGTGCTCCAGGTCCTTGATCAGCACGTACCACGGCTCTTCACCGGCGTCTTTCAAGCCGCCGATGCCCAGGCCCTGGCGCTGGCCGATGGTGTGGTACATCAGGCCGTGGTGACGGCCGATGACTTCGCCTTCGGTGGTCTTGATTTCGCCCGGTTGTGCCGGCAGGTACTGCTTGAGGAAGTCGCTGAAACGGCGCTCGCCGATAAAGCAGATCCCGGTGGAATCCTTCTTCTTGGCGGTGGCCAGGCCGTGTTTCTCGGCGATCTTGCGCACTTCGGGTTTTTCCAGCTCGCCCACCGGGAACAGGGTCTTGGCGATCTGTTCGCCGCCGACGGCGTGCAGGAAATAGCTCTGGTCCTTGTTCGGGTCCAGGCCCTTGAGCAGTTCGGTGCGGCCATCGATGTCGCGGCGGCGCACATAGTGGCCAGTGGCAATCAGGTCGGCGCCGAGCATCATGGCGTAGTCGAGGAACGCCTTGAACTTGATTTCACGGTTACACAGTATGTCCGGGTTCGGCGTGCGGCCGGCCTTGTATTCGGCCAGGAAGTGCTCGAACACGTTGTCCCAGTACTCGGCGGCGAAGTTGGCGGTGTGGAGCTTGATGCCAATCTTGTCGCACACGGCCTGGGCGTCCGCCAGGTCGTCCATGGCAGTGCAATATTCCGTTCCATCGTCTTCTTCCCAGTTCTTCATGAACAGGCCTTCCACCTCATAACCCTGCTCCATGAGCAGGACGGCGGAAACGGAAGAGTCCACGCCGCCGGACATGCCGACGATGACGCGCTTCTTTTGTGTGTCAGAAGGGGCTGGATCACGCATAGGGTTTCAACGGGTGTCTTGAAAAAGGATGCGATTCTATCAGGCTCAGGCCTTCAAGGCTAAAGAGAAGGGCGGATCAATTCGAGACTGTGGCGCTGCCCGGCCAGATAATCGTCGATGCAGCGGATGATCAGCTCGCTGCGCCAGTCGTCGCGCACGGCCATCAGCTCGTCACGGGTTAGCCAGCGGGCGCGCAGGATGCCTTCGTCGAGTTGAAAGTCCGGGTGGTGTTTCAGCGCCTTGGCGATGAAGCAGACCCGTTGGTAGGTCACGCCATTGCTCGGGGCGGTGTACAGGTAGATGCCGACGATGCCGGTGGCTTCCACGTCCCAGCCGGTTTCTTCGAGGGTTTCGCGCACGGCGGCTTCGGTGAGGGTTTCATGCGGGTCGAGGTGGCCGGCGGGCTGGTTGAGCACGGGGCGGCCGCCCTTGAGTTCTTCGACCATCAGGAAGCGGCCGTTGTCTTCGACGATGGCGGCGACGGTGATGTGGGGTTGCCAGGTCATTCAATACCTCGTGTTAGCACGGTCATTGCAGGAGCTGGCTTGCCGGCGATGAGGCCCTCAAGCTTTGCGCAAGCCTTGAGGTCGCCATCGCCGGCAAGCCGGCTCCTACAGGGGTATTTGTTTTCAGTCGAGCAGTACAAACAGAAACCCCGGCACGGGGCCGGGGCTTCTTTGCATCCTTACAACCTTACTTCAACTTGGCAATGGCTGCGTTGAGGGTGTTGCTTGGGCGCATGGCTTTGCTGGTCAGCTCCGGGTTCGGCGCGTAATAGCCGCCGATGTCCACTGGCTTGCCCTGTACGGCGTTGAGTTCGGCAACGATGGTTGCTTCGTTCTCGGTCAGGGTCTTGGCCAGTTCGCCGAACTGCGCTTGCAGTGCAGTGTCTTCGGTCTGGGCAGCCAGGGCTTGTGCCCAGTACAGCGCCAGGTAGAAGTGGCTGCCGCGGTTGTCGATGTTGCCGACTTTACGCGATGGCGACTTGTTGTTGTCCAGGAACAGGCCAGTCGCCTGGTCCAGGGTCTTGGACAGAACCAGGGCTTTCGGGTTGTTGTAGTTCACACCCAAATGCTCAAGGGAAGCAGCCAGGGCCAGGAACTCGCCCAGGGAGTCCCAGCGCAGGAAGTTCTCTTCCACCAGTTGCTGCACGTGTTTCGGAGCCGAGCCACCGGCGCCGGTTTCGAACAGGCCGCCGCCGTTCATCAGCGGCACGATGGACAGCATCTTGGCGCTGGTGCCCAGTTCCATGATCGGGAACAGGTCGGTCAGGTAGTCACGCAGCACGTTACCGGTCACCGAGATGGTGTCCAGGCCCTTGCGGGTGCGCTCCAAGGTGAACTTCATCGCGTCGACTGGCGACATGATGCGGATGTCCAGGCCTTCGGTGTTGTGGTCTTTCAGGTAAGCCTGAACTTTCTCGACCACGACGCCGTCATGTGCACGCTTAGGGTCCAGCCAGAAGATGGCCGGGGTGTTGCTGGCGCGGGCACGGTTGACGGCCAGTTTGACCCAGTCCTGGATCGGCGCGTCTTTGGTCTGGCACATGCGGAAGATGTCGCCGGCTTCAACAGCCTGTTCCATCAGCAGGGTGCCCTTGCTGTCGGTGACGCGGACAACGCCGTCAGCCTTGATCTGGAAGGTCTTGTCGTGGGAGCCATACTCTTCGGCTTTCTTCGCCATCAGGCCAACGTTTGGCACGCTGCCCATGGTGGTTGGGTCGAAAGCGCCATTGGCCTTGCAGTCT
Source organism: Pseudomonas sp. GW821-FHT09A09 (assembly GCF_059418405.1). Lineage (NCBI taxonomy): Bacteria > Pseudomonadati > Pseudomonadota > Gammaproteobacteria > Pseudomonadales > Pseudomonadaceae > Pseudomonas > Pseudomonas sp. GW821-FHT09A09. Next base: position 152,762 of record NZ_JBWKPU010000005.1, on the reverse strand, counting down.
TCGATGACCGCCTGGTAGATGGTGGCGTAGCAGCGATCCGGGATCACGGCCTTGGTGTCGTGCAGCTGGCCGTCGGTGCCCCACATCTTGCCGGAGTCACGGATCATGGCTGGCATCGAGGCGTCGACGATGACGTCGCTCGGCACGTGCAGGTTGGTGATGCCTTTGTCGGAGTTGACCATCGCCAGGGAAGGGCGAGCGGCGTAGACCGCCTGGATGTCAGCTTCGATCTGCGCTTGCTGGTCAGCCGGCAGGGCCTTGATGCGAGCGTACAGGTCGCCGATGCCGTTGTTCAGGTTGAAGCCGATCTGCTCCAGCACAACAGCGTGCTTGGTCAGGGCGTCTTTATAGAACTCGGCAACGATCTGGCCGAACATGATCGGGTCGGAGACCTTCATCATGGTGGCTTTCAGGTGAACCGACAGCAGAACGCCTTGTTTCTTGGCGTCTTCGATTTCGGCGGCGATGAAGCTGCGCAGGGCTTTCTTGCTCAGCACGGCGGTGTCGATGATTTCGCCAGCTTGTACCGAGGTCTTTTCTTTCAGGACGGTCGCGGTGCCGTCTTGGGCGATCAGCTCGATTTTGACAGCGTCAGCGGCTTCGATCTGTACGGCTTTTTCGCTGCCGTAGAAGTCGCCGTTGTTCATGTGCGCGATGTGCGACTTGGAGTCTGCAGCCCAGGCGCCCATCTTGTGCGGGTGCTTGCGTGCGTAGTTCTTGACCGACAGCGGTGCGCGGCGGTCAGAGTTGCCTTCGCGCAGGACCGGGTTCACGGCGCTGCCCTTGACCTTGTCGTAACGTGCGCGGGTTTCTTTTTCCGCGTCGGTGGTTACGGTTTCCGGGTAGTCCGGCAGGGCGTAGCCCAGGGCCTGCAGTTCCTTGATCGCAGCTTGCAGCTGTGGGGTCGAGGCACTGATGTTAGGCAGCTTGATGATGTTGGCTTCAGGCGTAACGGCCAGGTCGCCGAGTTCAGCGAGGTGGTCCGGGATAGCCTTGGCGCCCAGTTGCTCGGGGAAGCTTGAGAGGATGCGCCCGGCAAGGGAGATGTCGCGGGTTTCCACAGCAATATCAGCTGAAGCGGTGAAGGCCTCTACGATAGGCAGCAGTGAATAGGTGGCGAGGGCTGGGGCTTCGTCGGTGAAGGTGTAGATGATCTTCGAGCGGGTGGGCATATTCGGATTAACTCTCTTCTTTGCTGAAAGCGTGCGCAGAAACTCGAGATGCGCCGGGTGGAGCGCGTTCGTTCAAAGTCATCCATGAGCGAAATGTCGAGGTTTCTTCGCGGTGATGTTGGGTTGCATCAGTCGAGCGTCAAGCGGGTGGACTATTGTTTAGTCCGGCTTTTCTGGCGGAGGGCACTGTTATAGAGCGGTCGGCCGTCGTGACTCTTTGGTCAGCGGCGGCATTATACATAGGTCGCTATGCTTACGCCGAGCCTTCATACAAAAGGTGTGTCGTCCATTGGTCTAAAGGTCGCAGGGGACGGATGGCGTCGGAAGTCGCACAATGTGCTCAACATTGGCGCTTTTCCCGTTTCTTTCAGGCTTGTAGGCCGCCAAGTGTGCTGTTTTCGATGCAAATGAGCATGGCGCGAGGTTTCAGTCGCCATTTATCTGGAGTAGGCTCGAACGCAGCCAGATGTTCAATCCATAGATGGAGTTCAGCATGGGATACAAGAAGATTCAGGTTCCGGCAGTCGGCGACAAAATCACCGTCAATGCAGACCATTCTCTCAATGTTCCTGACAAACCGATCATCCCTTATATAGAAGGCGACGGTATTGGCGTCGACATCAGCCCGGTGATGATCAAGGTGGTCGATGCAGCTGTTGAAAAGGCCTACGGCGGCAAGCGCAAAATCTCCTGGATGGAGGTGTATGCCGGCGAAAAGGCCACTCAAGTCTACGACCAGGACACCTGGCTGCCCCAGGAAACCCTGGATGCTGTGAAGGATTACGTGGTGTCCATCAAGGGCCCACTGACCACGCCGGTCGGAGGTGGCATCCGTTCGCTGAACGTGGCCTTGCGCCAACAGCTCGACCTGTACGTGTGCCTGCGCCCGGTGCGTTGGTTTGAAGGTGTACCGAGCCCGGTCAAGAAGCCTGGCGATGTCGATATGACCATCTTTCGTGAAAACTCCGAAGACATTTACGCCGGCATCGAGTGGAAGGCCGGCTCGCCGGAAGCGATCAAAGTCATCAAGTTTCTTAAGGAAGAAATGGGCGTGACCAAGATCCGTTTCGATCAGGATTGCGGGATTGGCGTAAAGCCGGTCTCGAAGGAAGGCACCAAGCGTCTGGCGCGCAAAGCCCTGCAATATGTAGTGGATAACGACCGCGACTCGCTGACCATCGTGCACAAAGGCAACATCATGAAGTTCACCGAGGGGGCCTTCAAAGAGTGGGCCTACGAAGTGGCGGCTGAGGAATTTGGTGCGACGCTGCTCGACGGCGGCCCTTGGATGCAGTTCAAGAACCCGAAGACCGGCAAGAACGTGGTGGTCAAGGATGCGATTGCCGATGCGATGCTTCAGCAGATCCTGCTGCGTCCGGCAGAGTATGACGTGATCGCGACCCTTAACCTGAATGGCGACTACCTGTCTGACGCCCTGGCGGCGGAGGTGGGCGGTATCGGTATTGCGCCGGGAGCCAACCTCTCCGACACCGTGGCCATGTTCGAGGCCACCCACGGTACGGCGCCCAAGTACGCGGGCAAGGACCAGGTGAACCCGGGCTCGCTGATCCTGTCGGCGGAAATGATGCTGCGCCATATGGGCTGGACCGAAGCGGCCGACCTGATCATCAAGGGCACCAATGGCGCGATTTCGGCCAAGACGGTGACTTATGACTTCGAGCGCTTGATGGAGGGCGCCAAGCTGGTGTCATCGTCGGGCTTTGGCGATGCGCTGATTTCGCACATGTAATCGGCTGGACATAAAAAGCCGGCCATACCGTCGAGGCGGAATGGCCGGCTTTTTATTGGTCATTTGCTCAGTGGCCGACGCAGGCCAATTTCTCTTTTGGTTTTTGAGCATTGCCGTTTGTTGCTGTGCCGATGGTGACTGGCGCACTGATATTTACCGCGTGCATGCCTTTGGGTCCCTGAATAATTTCAAAGTCGACCGGCTGCCCCGCCTTCAGTGTTTTATAACCGTCCATTTTTATCGCTGAGTAATGCGCAAAAAGGTCTTCGTCCTTGCCGTCTTCAATAATGAAGCCGTAACCCTTGGCATTGTTGAACCACTTGACCTTACCGCTAGCCATGCCCATATCCCTCTGCACCAGACTCCATCGCTGGAGTATCATCCAGTTTATCCGTCCTAACCCGAATAAATAAGGTTGACTGCGCGGACCTTTTTTACCCACTGTGGGTTCTATTGGTTGTAACACCGTTTCACCGATAGTCAAGGCGACCAGTCGGTCAGAGTTGAAATTCTGACAGGTCGCCCCCACCACTGTATTTGAACCACTGACGAACCTTTCTTTCCATGCATGCAAACAGCCAGATTCGACTAACATTCAATCAGGATCGCCCGGATCAGGAACATGACGACGACGGTTCTGCAGGCATTGCTGTTCAGGAGGCCAAGCCCGCCCTGCAGGCGCCGCCGATGTACAAGGTGGTTTTGTTCAATGATGACTACACACCGATGGATTTCGTCGTCGAAGTGCTCGAGGTGTTTTTTAACCTGAACCGCGAGTTGGCGACCAAGGTAATGCTGGCCGTTCACACAGAAGGACGGGCAGTATGTGGAGTGTTTACCCGCGACATCGCCGAGACAAAGGCCATGCAGGTCAACCAGTACGCCAGGGAAAGCCAGCATCCGCTACTCTGTGAAATCGAGAAGGACGGTTAACGCCGACCACTTGGGTATGAGGTGAAGCTATGTTAAACCGCGAGCTCGAAGTCACCCTCAATCTTGCCTTCAAGGAGGCTCGTTCGAAACGTCATGAATTCATGACCGTCGAACACCTGCTGTTGGCACTTTTGGATAACGAAGCTGCCGCCACCGTTTTGCGTGCGTGCGGCGCCAACCTCGACAAACTCAAGCATGACCTGCAGGAGTTTATCGACTCCACTACACCACTGATCCCCGTTCACGATGAAGACCGTGAAACCCAGCCGACCCTGGGCTTCCAGCGGGTGCTTCAGCGTGCCGTGTTCCATGTGCAGAGCTCCGGCAAGCGAGAAGTCACAGGCGCCAACGTGCTTGTGGCGATCTTCAGCGAACAGGAAAGCCAGGCAGTGTTCCTGCTCAAGCAGCAGAGCGTTGCCCGTATCGATGTCGTCAACTACATCGCCCACGGTATCTCCAAGGTGCCTGGGCACGGCGATCATTCCGAGGGTGAGCAGGATATGCAGGACGACGAGGGCGGTGAGTCTTCTTCTTCGGGCAATCCACTGGATGCCTATGCCAGCAACCTCAATGAACTGGCGCGCCAGGGGCGGATCGATCCGCTGGTGGGGCGTGAGAATGAGGTTGAGCGTGTAGCGCAGATCCTCGCGCGTCGTCGCAAGAACAACCCGTTGCTGGTGGGTGAGGCGGGCGTGGGTAAAACCGCGATTGCCGAAGGCCTGGCCAAGCGCATCGTCGACAACCAGGTGCCGGACCTGCTGGCCAATAGTGTCGTCTACTCCCTGGACCTGGGCGCGTTGCTCGCCGGGACCAAGTACCGTGGCGATTTCGAGAAGCGCTTCAAGGCGCTGCTCGGTGAGCTCAAAAAACGTCCGCAGGCCATTCTGTTCATTGATGAGATCCACACCATCATTGGTGCCGGTGCGGCATCCGGTGGGGTGATGGACGCCTCCAACCTGCTCAAGCCGCTGCTGTCGTCGGGTGATATCCGCTGCATCGGCTCGACCACGTTCCAGGAATTCCGCGGCATCTTCGAAAAAGACCGTGCCCTGGCGCGCCGCTTCCAGAAAGTCGACGTGTCCGAGCCTTCGGTTGAAGACACCATTGGCATCCTGCGCGGCCTGAAGGGGCGCTTCGAAGCGCACCACGGCATCGAGTACACCGATGAAGCCCTGCGTTCGGCGGCAGAGCTGGCGTCGCGCTACATCAACGACCGGCACATGCCGGACAAGGCTATCGACGTGATCGACGAGGCGGGCGCCTACCAGCGCCTGCAGCCAGTCGAGAAACGTGTGAAGCGTATCGACGTGCCTCAAGTCGAGGACATCGTGGCGAAGATTGCGCGGATTCCGCCAAAACACGTCACCAGTTCCGACAAGGAGCTGCTGCGTAACCTCGAGCGCGACCTGAAACTGACCGTGTTCGGCCAGGATGCGGCGATCGATTCGCTGTCCACCGCCATCAAGCTGTCCCGTGCGGGCCTCAAGTCGCCGGACAAGCCCGTGGGTTCGTTCCTGTTCGCAGGCCCGACCGGCGTCGGCAAGACCGAAGCGGCGCGGCAGTTGGCCAAGGCTATGGGGATCGAGCTGGTGCGTTTCGACATGTCCGAATACATGGAGCGTCACACCGTGTCGCGCCTGATCGGTGCGCCTCCGGGCTATGTCGGTTTCGACCAGGGCGGCCTGTTGACCGAAGCCATTACCAAGCAGCCGCATTGCGTGTTGCTGCTCGATGAAATCGAGAAGGCCCACCCGGAAGTCTTCAACCTGCTATTGCAGGTGATGGATCACGGGACCCTGACCGACAACAACGGGCGCAAGGCGGACTTCCGCAACGTGATCGTGATCATGACCACCAACGCCGGTGCCGAAACGGCTGCGCGGGCTTCGATCGGCTTCAGTCATCAGGATCACTCGTCCGATGCCATGGAAGTGATCAAGAAGAGCTTCACGCCGGAGTTCCGCAACCGTCTGGACACCATTATCCAGTTTGGTCGCCTCAGCCATGAGGTCATCAAAAGTGTGGTGGACAAGTTCCTTACCGAGCTCCAGGCGCAGTTGGAAGACAAGCGCGTGCAGTTGGAAGTGACAGATGCGGCACGCAGTTGGCTGGCCGAAGGCGGTTACGATGCGGCAATGGGCGCTCGCCCAATGGCGCGTCTGATCCAGGACAAGATCAAACGGCCATTGGCCGAAGAGATCCTGTTCGGCGAGTTGTCCGACCATGGTGGCGTGGTGCACATCGACCTGAAGGACGGCGAGCTGACCTTCGAGTTCGAAACCACGGCCGAAATGGCCTGATAGCTGACTGCAATAAAGCAAAAGGCGCCGAAAGGCGCCTTTTTGCTGTGTGTAATGAGGTTGGCCACTATCACATGATCACTGAAGATCCACTGTGGGAGCTGGCTTGCCTGCGATGACGGTGGTTCAGCCTGCCCATGTATGGCTGATACACCGCCATCGCAGGCAAGCCAGGTCCCACAGGAGAGTTGTGGTGATGGTTAAATAGCGCACACACAAAAACGCCCGGCATAACCGGGCGTTTTGTATTGACTTGCTTAGCGAGCGCGGTAAGTGATGCGCCCTTTGCTCAAGTCATAGGGCGTCAGCTCGACGCGCACTTTGTCACCGGTAAGAATACGAATGTAGTTCTTGCGCATCTTGCCGGAGATATGCGCGGTTACGACGTGCCCATTTTCCAACTCCACACGAAACATGGTGTTGGGCAGGGTGTCGACGACAGTGCCTTCCATTTCGAAGCTGTCTTCTTTCGACATGCAGTAAAGCCCTCGGTATCCAGTGAATGGCCCGGTGCAACTGCGCCAGGCAAAAGCGGCGTGCATTGTGCCCGAAAAAGGGTGTTTAAGCCAAGGGGTTCTAGTTAAGCACGACCCATCTTTGATTAATCAGCAGTTCAATGGGCCGATATTGGGTCTTGTAGTTCATCTTTTTGCAGTTTTTGATCCAGTAGCCGAGGTACACCGCTTCCAGTTCCAGGCGCAGGGCTTCGCCGATTTGCCACAGGATGGCAAAGCGCCCGAGGCTGCGGCGCTCTTCGGCGGGTTCATAGAAGGTATAAACCGCCGAAAGGCCGTTGGGCAGCAAATCGGTGACCGCGACGGCCAGTAGTCGACCGTCGAGTCGAAACTCATAAAATCTCGAAAACGGCAGGTCGCGCACCAGGAACGTCGAAAACTGGTCGCGGCTCGGTGGAAACATATCGCCGTCGGCATGGCGCTGTTCGATGTAGCGCTGGTAAAGGTCGAAATATTCTTCGCTGAACCGTGGCTTGGTGGCCGTCACCGTCAGGTCGGCGTTGCGCTTGAGGATGCGCTTCTGATTGCGGTCCGGCAGGAACTGCGCCACCGGAATGCGCGCCGGCACGCAAGCGTTGCAGTTCTGGCAGTGCGGGCGGTACAGGTGGTCGCCGCTGCGCCGGAAGCCCATCTCGGAAAGGTCGGCATACACATGCACGTCCATCGGCTGGCTGGGGTCGAGGAACAGCGTCGTGGCCTGCTCGTCGGGCAGATAGCTGCAAGAGTGGGCTTGAGTGGCATAGAACTTCAACCGCGCCAGCTCGGTCATGATCAACCCTCGGGATAAGCTTTGAAATAAGTGTAAGCCAGGTGCGCGCAAGTCGCCTAGGAAACCCACGGTCCAGAGCTGGTTTGGTCCAGGTGGTCGCGCAGGAAGCCGGCAAATACGTCACGCGGTATGGCCCGGGCGCCGAGGCTGTGCAGGTGATCATTGGGCATCTGGCAGTCGATCAGGACGAAACCCCAGGCCTGCAGTTGCCGGGTGAGCGTGGCAAAGCCGAACTTCGAGGCGTTGTCGGCGCGACTGAACATGGATTCGCCAAAGAACAGTTGCCCCATCGCCAGGCCGTACAGGCCGCCCACCAGTTGGCCCGCATCCCACACTTCCACGGAATGCGCGTAGCCACGGTGGTGCAGCTCCAGGTAGGCGCTCTGGATACCTTCAGTGATCCACGTGCTGTCAGCGTAGGCGCGGGGGGCGGCGCAGGCCTGGATGACAGCGGCGAAGTCCTGGTCGAAGGTCACGGTATAGCGCTGCTGGCGCAGCAATTTTGCAAGGCTGCGCGAGACGTGCAACTCGTCGGGGAAGATCACGGTGCGCGGGTCTGGCGACCACCAGAGGATCGGCTGGCCCTCCGAAAACCACGGAAAGCAGCCATGCCGGTAGGCCTGGATCAGTCGCTCGGCCGACAGGTCGCCACCGGCGGCCAGCAGGCCATTGGGTTCGCGCATGGCCTTGGCCAGCGGCGGGAAAGTCAGGGAGTCGCGTTGCAACCAGGTCAGCATGGCATCCAGGCTTACGGAAGGGGAGGGGAGTGGCAGGTAGGGCACCTGCCGCACGAGTGCTGATTATTGTCGACGCAGCGCTGTGGGGCCAGCCCGAATCGGGTGTCGGCACGGATTAGCGTGAGCGGGTGTTTCTGCAACTCTGGGTCGCTGTCGCGGTCGTAATCGGGTCTGGGCCATGCAGGCCATTTGCCAAGCTGCTCCGGATTGGCAAAAACAGCTCATAAGCCTTTGTCAGCAAAGACAATGCATGCTCAAATTGACCGCGTTATGACAACTCAATTGTCTATGCTGATGGGTAGGGGGCAAGGGCGTGGCATCGGTGGCACAAACCCGTACAATGCGGCCATTGTGGCGTTATCGCCATTTCACCTAGCCGTTATCCGGTGTTAAAAGTAGATTCAACGACATTCGTTCATTTTTCAGCTGCTCGGATTGGGCAGTCATGTGCAGTCATTCAACAGATGGACGCGCTAATGGCGCAGGAATAGACCCGTTTTGAAGAAATCCGCCGCAACACCCAAAGCAGCAGTCGTGCCGGCCTGGCGCCAGCACCTGCATTATCGACTCAAGGAAGGTGCGCTGATCGCAATCGGCGCGCTGTGCCTGTTCCTGATGATGGCCTTGCTCACCTATGGCAAGGACGATCCGGGCTGGAGCCACAACAGCAAGATCGAAGACGTGCAGAACTTCGGCGGGCCTGCCGGTTCCTACAGCGCCGATATCCTGTTCATGGTGCTGGGTTACTTTGCGTACATCTTCCCCTTGTTGCTGGCGATCAAGACCTGGCAGATCTTCCGTCAGCGCCATGAGCCGTGGCAGTGGAGCGGCTGGCTGTTCTCCTGGCGCCTGATCGGCCTGGTGTTCCTGGTGCTGTCCGGCGCGGCGCTGGCCCATATCCATTTTCATGCACCCACCGGCCTGCCGGCGGGCGCTGGCGGTGCGCTGGGCGAAAGCCTCGGCGACCTGGCGCGCAGGACCCTGAATATCCAGGGCAGCACCCTGATGTTCATCGCGCTGTTCCTGTTCGGCCTCACGGTGTTCACCGACCTGTCATGGTTCAAGGTGATGGACGTGACCGGCAAGATCACCCTCGACCTGCTGGAGCTGTTCCAGGGCGCCGCCAACCGCTGGTGGGCCGCCCGGGTGGACCGCAAGCGCATGGTGGCCCAGTTGCGTGAGGTCGACACCCGCGTCAACGAGGTGGTGGCCCCGAGCACGCCGGACCGTCGCGAGCAGGCCAAGGTCAAGGAGCGCCTTATCGAGCGCGAGCAGGCCCTGAGCAAGCACATGTCGGACCGCGAGAAACAGGTGCCGCCCGTTATCGCCCCCGCGCCGCCCAAGGCCCCCGAGCCGAGCCATCGCGTGCAGAAAGAGAAGCAGGCGCCGTTGTTTGTCGACAGCGCCGTCGAAGGCACCTTGCCGCCGATCTCGATCCTCGACCCGGCTGAAAAGAAACAACTCAACTATTCCCCGGAATCCCTGGCGGCTGTCGGCCACCTGCTGGAAATCAAGCTCAAGGAGTTTGGCGTCGAAGTGTCGGTGGACTCGATCCATCCCGGCCCCGTGATTACCCGCTACGAAATCCAGCCTGCCGCTGGCGTGAAGGTCAGCCGTATCGCCAACCTGGCAAAGGACTTGGCTCGCTCCCTGGCCGTGACCAGCGTGCGTGTGGTGGAAGTGATTCCCGGCAAGACCACCGTGGGTATCGAGATTCCCAACGAAGACCGCCAGATCGTGCGCTTCTCCGAAGTGCTCTCGACGCCTGAATACGACAACTTCAAGTCGCCGGTCACCCTGGCCCTGGGCCACGACATCGGCGGCAAGCCGGTGATCACTGACCTGGCGAAAATGCCTCACCTGCTGGTGGCCGGTACCACCGGTTCCGGTAAGTCGGTGGGTGTGAACGCGATGATCCTGTCGATCCTGTTCAAGTCCGGCCCGGAAGACGCCAAGCTGATCATGATCGACCCGAAGATGCTGGAACTGTCGATCTACGAAGGCATTCCGCACCTGCTGTGCCCGGTGGTCACCGACATGAAGGACGCCGCCAACGCCCTGCGTTGGAGCGTCGCCGAGATGGAGCGTCGCTACAAGCTGATGGCGAAGATGGGCGTGCGTAACCTGTCGGGCTTCAACGCCAAGATCAAGGAAGCCCACGAGCGCGGCGAGACCATCGATGACCCGTTGTACAAGCGTGAAAGCATCCACGACGAAGCGCCGAAACTGACCAAGCTGCCGACCATCGTGGTGGTGGTCGACGAATTTGCCGACATGATGATGATCGTCGGCAAGAAGGTCGAAGAGCTGATCGCACGTATCGCCCAGAAGGCCCGTGCGGCCGGTATCCACCTGATTCTCGCGACCCAGCGGCCATCGGTGGACGTGATCACCGGCCTGATCAAGGCCAACATCCCGACGCGCATGGCGTTCCAGGTGTCGAGCAAGATCGACTCGCGGACCATCATCGACCAGGGTGGCGCCGAACAATTGCTGGGCCACGGTGACATGCTCTACATGCCGCCCGGCACCAGCCTGCCGATTCGGGTTCACGGCGCGTTCGTGTCCGACGATGAAGTACACCGCGTGGTGGAAGCCTGGAAGCTGCGTGGCGCGCCGGAATACAACGACGACATCCTCAACGGCGTCGAAGAGGCCGGCAGCGGCTTTGAAAACGGCGGCGGTGGCGGTGAAGACGATGCCGAAACCGATGCCCTGTATGACGAAGCCGTGGCGTTTGTGCTGGAAAGCCGTCGTGCCTCGATCTCTGCGGTACAGCGCAAACTGAAGATCGGCTACAACCGCGCCGCCCGCATGATCGAAGCCATGGAAATGGCCGGCGTCGTCACCGCAATGAACACCAACGGCTCGCGCGAAGTCATTGCCCCCGGGCAGATGCGCGACTGATCCCGCGCCGCGTGGCAGCACGCGGCGCGCCCTGACCATTCAATGAGGACTCCCATGCGTCTTATCCGCATGCTGTTGTTGCCGGCCCTGGCCCTGACCGCTGTTTCGGCCCATGCCGACCCGGCTTCCGTCGCCAGCCTGACCAACCTGTTGGACAAATCCAAGACCCTGACCGCGCGCTTCTCGCAACTGACCCTGGATGCCGGTGGCACCCAGCTGCAGCAGACCGAAGGCGAAATGGCCGTGCAGCGCCCAGGGCTGTTCTACTGGCACACCGAGGGCAAGTCCGAGCAGACCATCGTCTCCGACGGCCAGAAAGTCACCCTGTGGGACCCGGACCTGGAACAGGCGACCATCAAGAAGCTCGACCCGCGCCTGAACCAGACCCCGGCCTTGCTGTTGTCCGGTGATGTGTCGAAGATCAATGACAGCTTCGAGATCACCTCCAAGCAAACCAGCAACGTGATCGAATTCACCCTCAAGCCCAAGTCCAAGGACACGCTGTTCGACAGCCTGAACCTGTCGTTCGGCAACGGTGTGATCAACAACATGCGCCTGATCGACAGCGTCGGCCAGCGCACCGATATCCTGTTCTCCGGGGTCAAGGCCAACGAGCCGGTGCCGGCGTCCAAGTTCAAGTTCGACATCCCCAAGGGTGCCGACGTGATCCAGGAATAATCTGCCCAGAGGTTTCAAACGCTGCCCATGGATTTGTTTCGAAGTGACCCGATTGCTCAGCCCCTGGCCGCGCGCTTGCGCTCGACCAATCTGGATGAGTACGTCGGCCAGGAACACCTGCTCGCCCGTGGCAAGCCATTGCGCGAAGCCCTGGAGCAGGGTGCGCTGCACTCGATGATTTTCTGGGGGCCGCCAGGCGTGGGTAAAACCACCCTGGCGCGGCTGCTGGCAAAGGTCTCGGATGCGCACTTCGAAACGGTCTCGGCGGTGCTCGCCGGGGTCAAGGAGATCCGCCAGGCGGTGGATGTGGCCAAGCAACAGGCCGGGCAGTACGGCAAGCGCACCATCCTGTTCGTCGACGAAGTGCATCGCTTCAACAAGTCGCAGCAGGATGCGTTCCTGCCTTACGTTGAAGACGGCACGCTGATCTTCATCGGCGCGACCACCGAAAACCCTTCGTTCGAATTGAACAACGCCTTGCTCTCGCGGGCGCGGGTCTACGTACTCAAAAGCCTGGACGAGGCGGCGATGCGAAAGCTGCTGCATCGCGCATTGAGCGAAGACAAGGGGCTGGGCAAGCGCCAGCTCAGCGTGAGCGAAGAGGGCTTCAAGATATTGCTCACCGCCACCGATGGTGACGGCCGCCGCTTTCTCAACCTGGTGGAGAATGCTTCCGACCTGGCAGAAGACGGCAGTGAGATTGGGGTCGACCTGCTGCAAAGCCTGCTCGGTGATACCCGTCGTCGTTTCGACAAGGGCGGCGAAGCCTTCTACGATCAGATTTCGGCGCTGCACAAATCCGTGCGTGGCTCCAACCCCGACGGTGCGCTGTACTGGTTTGCGCGCATGATCGACGGTGGCTGCGACCCGCTCTACCTGGCGCGCCGTGTAGTGCGCATGGCCAGCGAAGACATCGGCAATGCCGACCCGCGTGCGCTGAGCCTGTGCCTCGCCGCGTGGGATGTGCAGGAGCGCCTCGGCAGTCCGGAAGGCGAGCTGGCGGTGGCCCAGGCCATTACCTACCTGGCCTGCGCGCCAAAAAGCAACGCGGTGTACTTGGGCTTCAAGTCGGCGTTGCGCGCTGCCGCTGAATACGGCTCCCTTGAGGTGCCGATGCACCTGCGCAATGCGCCGACCAAGCTGATGAAACAACTGGGTTATGGCGATGAATACCGCTATGCCCACGATGAGCCGGACGCCTATGCGGCCGGTGAAGACTACTTCCCCGATGAGCTTGAGCCGCTGGCGCTCTATCAGCCGGTGCCCCGTGGCCTGGAGCTGAAGATCGGCGAAAAGCTCAATCACCTCGCGCAACTGGATCGACTCAGCCCCCGGCAGCGGAGAAAGTAGTGCTCAAGACGATTCTTGCCGTGTCCGTAGCCGGCATCGCTGGTACATTATTGCGTTTCGCCGCTGGCACTTGGGTCAGCGCCAACTGGCCGAAGCATTTTTATGCGGCGACCCTGGCGGTCAACCTGGTGGGCTGCCTGATCATCGGGCTGTTGTACGGCTGGTTCCTGTTGCGTCCGGAAGTACCGATTGAAATTCGCGCCGGCTTGATTGTCGGCTTTGTAGGCGGTCTGACGACCTTTTCATCCTTTTCACTGGATACGCTGCGCCTGCTGGAAAGCGGGCAGGCCCTGGTAGCCATCGGTTACCTGGGCATCAGCGTGTTCGGCGGGCTGCTCGCCACCTGGGCCGGCCTGTCCTTGACCAAACTTTGATAAACGAGAGACCGACATGCTCGATTCCAAACTGTTACGTAGCAACCTTCAGGACGTAGCGGACCGCCTGGCATCCCGTGGCTTTGCCTTGGATGTCGCGCGCATCGAAGCGCTGGAAGAACAGCGCAAGACCGTCCAGACCCGCACCGAAGCACTGCAGGCTGAGCGTAATGCGCGTTCCAAATCCATCGGTCAGGCCAAGCAGCGCGGCGAAGACATCGCGCCGTTGATGGCGGATGTCGAGCGCATGGGCACCGAGCTGTCCGAGGGTAAGGTCGAGCTGGACAAGATCCAGACCGAGCTGGACTCGATCCTGCTCGGCATTCCCAACGTGCCTCACGAATCCGTGCCGATTGGCGAAGACGAAGACGGCAACGTCGAAGTGCGCCGCTGGGGCACGCCAAAAGCCTTTGATTTCGAGATCAAGGACCACGTTGCCCTGGGCGAATTGACCGGCGGCCTGGACTTTGAAACCGCTGCGAAAATGTCCGGCGCACGCTTTGCCTTGCTGCGTGGCCCGATCGCCCGCATGCACCGTGCCCTGGCGCAGTTCATGATCAACCTGCACACCGCCGAACACGGTTACGAAGAGGCCTACACCCCTTACCTGGTGCAGGCGCCGGCGCTGGTGGGCACCAGCCAGTTGCCGAAATTCGAAGAAGACCTGTTCAAGATCAGTCGCGACGGCGAAGCCGACCTGTACCTGATCCCGACGGCCGAAGTGTCGCTGACCAATATCGTGTCCGGCGAGATTCTCGACGCCAAGCAACTGCCTCTGAAATTTGTGGCGCACAGCCCATGCTTCCGCAGCGAAGCCGGTGCCTCGGGCCGTGACACTCGCGGCATGATCCGCCAGCACCAGTTCGACAAGGTCGAGATGGTGCAAGTGGTCGAGCCGTCGAAGTCGATGGAAGCCCTGGAAGGCCTGACCGCCAACGCCGAACGCGTCCTGCAACTGCTGGAGCTGCCGTACCGCGTGCTCGCACTGTGCACCGGCGACATGGGTTTCAGCGCCGTGAAGACCTACGACCTCGAGGTGTGGGTGCCGAGCCAGGACAAGTACCGCGAGATTTCGTCGTGCTCCAACTGCGGTGATTTCCAGGCCCGTCGTATGCAGGCGCGTTTCCGTAACCCGGAAACCGGCAAGCCGGAGCTGGTGCACACCCTCAACGGTTCCGGCCTGGCCGTAGGCCGTACGCTGGTAGCCGTGTTGGAAAACTACCAGCAGGCTGACGGTTCGATCCGCGTACCGGACGTGCTCAAGCCTTACATGGCGGGCGTCGAGGTCATCCGCTAAATGGAATTTCTGCCGCTGTTTCATAACCTGCGCGGCAGTCGTGTGTTGGTCGTCGGTGGCGGGGAGATTGCCTTGCGCAAATCCCGGCTGCTGGCCGACGCCGGTGCGTTGCTGCGGGTGGTTGCTCCCCAGATCGAAAGCCAGCTCAACGAGCTGGTGCTGGGCAGTGGCGGGGAACTGATTTTGCGCGGTTATCAGGAGGCCGACCTCAACGGGTGCACCCTGATCATCGCCGCCACCGACGATGAGCCACTGAACGCGCAAGTGTCCAGTGATGCCAAGCGTCGTTGCGTGCCGGTCAATGTGGTGGACGCGCCAGCCTTGTGCAGCGTGATCTTCCCGGCAATTGTCGACCGTTCACCCTTGGTGATAGCGGTGTCCAGCGGCGGCGATGCGCCGGTGCTGGCACGCTTGATCCGCGCCAAGCTGGAAACCTGGATTCCGTCCACCTATGGCCAACTGGCCGGGTTGGCGGCGCGTTTTCGTGCCCAGGTAAAGAGTTTGTACCCGGATGTGCAGCAACGTCGCGCATTCTGGGAAGACGTCTTCCAGGGCCCGATTGCCGACCGCCAGCTCGCCGGGCAGGGCGCCGAGGCCGAGCGCCTGTTGATCGAGAAGGTCAATGGCGCACCGCCAGACGCGCCAGGTGAGGTCTACCTGGTGGGCGCTGGCCCCGGCGACCCGGACCTGCTGACCTTCCGCGCCTTGCGCCTGATGCAGCAGGCTGACGTGGTGCTGTACGACCGCCTGGTCGCTCCGGCGATTCTTGAACTGTGCCGCCGCGACGCTGAACGTGTGTACGTCGGCAAGCGCCGCGCCGATCACGCTGTGCCGCAAGACCAGATCAACCAGCAATTGGTCGACCTGGCCAAGCAAGGCAAGCGCGTACTGCGCCTCAAGGGCGGCGATCCGTTCATCTTTGGGCGTGGTGGCGAAGAAATCGAGGAATTGGCCGCCCATGGCATCCCGTTCCAGGTGGTGCCGGGGATCACGGCGGCCAGCGGTTGCGCGGCGTATGCCGGGATCCCGCTGACCCATCGCGATTATGCGCAGTCGGTGCGGTTCATCACCGGGCATTTGAAGGACGGTACGTCGGATCTGCCTTGGCATGACCTTGTCGGCCCCTCGCAGACCCTGGTGTTCTACATGGGCCTGATCGGTCTGCCGATCATCTGTGAACAGCTGATCAAGCATGGTCGCGCGGCGGATACGCCTGCGGCGTTGATCCAGCAGGGCACCACGTCCAACCAGCGCGTGTTCACCGGCACCTTGGCCGACTTGCCGCGCATGGTGGCGGAGCATGAAGTGCATGCCCCGACACTGGTGATCGTCGGCGAGGTGGTGGTGCTGCGCGAAAAGCTCAAATGGTTCGAAGGCGCTCAGTCTCAAATCTAAGGCGTAAACGCATCGCGGGCAAGCCCGCTCCCACAGGGGATCGCATTCCAATGTGGGAGCGGGCTTGCCCGCGATGAGGCCGTCAAAGCCATCCAAAATTCCGGATCAGCTCCGCACGCCTTTGGCAATCAATCGTTCGCGGTTGTGCTGGGTATCGAACGATTGCAACGGGCCCTTGGGCACAATCCCCGTCGGATTGATCGTGCGATGGCTCGCGTAGTAATGCCCCTTGATGTGCGCAAAATCCACTGTCTCGGCCACCCCCGGCCACTGATACATTTCCCTCAGCCAGTTCGACAGGTTCGGATAATCCGCAATCCGCCGCAAATTGCATTTGAAGTGCCCGTAGTACACCGCATCAAAGCGAATCAGCGTGGTGAACAGGCGCACATCGGCTTCGGTCAGGTATTCACCGGCCAGGTAGCGATGATCGCTCAGGTGTTGCTCCAGATAATCCAGCTCGGCAAACACATCATCAAACGCACTTTCGTACGCCTGCTGCGACGTGGCGAAGCCTGCGCGGTACACGCCGTTGTTCACAGCGGGATAGATGCGCTCGTTCAGGGCGTCGATGGTCGGGCGCAGGGCCTCGGGGTAGAAGTCGAGGGTGTTGCCGGTCAGCCCGTTGAAGGCGCTGTTGAACATGCGGATGATCTCCGCTGACTCATTGCTCACGATGCGCTTAAGCTTCTTGTCCCACAGCACGGGCACGGTGACGCGGCCGGTGTAGTCGGCGGTATCGGCGGTGTAGCGTTGGTGCATGAAGTCGAAACCATCCAGCCTGTCGCCGGTGGAGCCGTGGGCCTTGTCGAAGGTCCAGCCATTCTCCAGCATCAACCAACTGACCACCGACACGTCGATCAAGTCTTCCAGGCCCTTGAGCTTGCGCAGGATCAGGGTGCGATGGGCCCAGGGGCAGGCCAGGGACACATACAGGTGATAGCGGCCGGCCTCGGCCTTGAAGCCACCTTCGCCGCTCGGGCCGGGCGCGCCGTCGGCAGTGACCCAGCTCCGGCGTTGTGCCTGTTCCCGTTGGAATGCGCCATCGGCGCTACTTTCGTACCACTGGTCTTTCCAGTGTCCTTCGATCAGCAAGCCCATGACTGGCTCCTCGGCTAATAAGCGTTGGAGGCCAGTCTAAAGGGCTAAGTTCGATTTAAAAGCGCAAAGACCGGGCGTGAATAATCGATTAAATCGATTTGTCCCGCGCGTCCCAGTACTGCTGGGCCAGCACGAACGCCTGTTCCCGCGTGTGGCCGAGGCCGCGCAAGGCCAGGGCCATGGTGGCGATCAGCGCCAGTTGCGGGTAGCTGTCTTCGACATCGCCACGCCACAGGGCCTTGAGGTGTTCGGGTTCCAGCGTGGCAGGTTTGACGTGGCGCTGGGCGGAGAGGGCAGGCCATTCCTCGTCCCAGCTTTCGCCGTCGGTGGTGCCGTACAGGTGGCTGGCGGAGTCGGGGTTGATCTCGATCTCGCCGCCATCACCTTTCACCACAATCACGTTATCGCCCAGCAAGCCGCTGGCATCGCGGTGCACGCCCTGATAGCCCGGGTGGAAGATGCTTTGCAGGCCCAGGCGCGCATTCAGCGGGTTGAGCAGGCGCGCCAGGGAGTGGATCGGCGAGCGCAGGCCCAGGGTGTTGCGCAGGTCAATCATGCGTTGCAGTTGCGGCGCCCAGTCGCCCAGCGGAACAAACGCCAGGTTACCGTGCTCATAGGCGGCCTCGACCTGCTGCCAGTTGCGGCACAGCGGGATCTGTAAACCTTCCAGCAATTGTTCGGTATACAGCCGACCGGCCGTGTGGGCGCCGCCGCCGTGCATGAGGATGCGCACGCCGTTCTGTGCCAGGCACTTGGCCGCCAGCAGGTACCACGGCAGGTGGCGCTTCTTGCCAGCGTAGGTCGGCCAGTCGACATCCACGTTCAACGCCGGGGCGTCGAGCCGTTCGCGCACGGCTTCGGTGAAGCCGGCGAGTTCTTCCGGGCTTTCTTCCTTGTGGCGCAGCAGCATCAGGAAGGCGCCGAGCTGGGTGTCTTCGACTTTTTCGTCGAGCAGCATGCCCATGGCTTCGCGGGCTTCCTCGCGGGTGAGGTTGCGCGCGCCGCGCTTGCCTTTGCCCAGGATGCGCACGAACTGCGCAAACGGGTGTTCGGCAGGGGTTTGGAGGGTCAGCGGGGCAAAGTCGGTCATAAGCAATTCGTCGGCCTGGGCAGGCCCGCCAGCTTGGCGGCGAGTTTGGCGGGAGTGCCGTTGAAGAGTTTGTTGAGGTGCAGGCTGTTGCCCTTTTCCGCACCGAGCTTCAAGGCGGTGTACTTAATCAGTGGGCGCGTGGCCGGGGACAGCTGGAACTCGGCATAGAAACCGCGCAGCAATTCGAGGATTTCCCAGTGGGCCGGGGTCAGCTCCAGCGCTTCAATGGCAGCGAGAGCGTTGGCCACGTCGGCAGACCATTGGTTGAGGTCGACGAGGTAGCCGTCCTTGTCCAGCTCAAGGCTGCGTTCGCCTACGGTCAGGGTGTTCATAGCCAAGTGTTGACCTTGTCGTAGTCGAGCGACAGTTGTACGAAACCCGGGTAGTCGACGCTGTCGGCCCAGTCCGGCAGGGGCAGGTTACGTGCCTGCATATCTTCGGCCAGCACAAACACCTTCACGCCCTTGGTGTGCAGGGCGGGGGCATGGAGCCCGTAGGCGCCGTCGCCACACAGCAGGATCGCGTCCTCGGCGCCGCAGATACGCAGGCAGCTGTCGAGGCGGCTATCGGAAAACGGCGAGTGAGACACCACGTGTAGAGTCGACATCAGAGGGTAATCACCTGGTCGTAACGGTCAATCAATTCGGAAATGGCTTCGTTGCTCAACGGTTGCGCCTCGGTGGGTGGCGTCAAGCCCCGCACGGCCATGCTGTGACGGCAAACAAATACATCGTCGATGCCGAACAGCCCCAATGCCTGCAGATTGGCGCTGAGGTCCTTCTGTTGCACGGCCTTGGCATTCTGGTGCGGTGCCAGCTGGAACACGCCGTCATCCATGAACAGCAGGCCGATGGGCAGATCGAAGGCGCCACCGGCCAGCACGATGTCCAGGGCTTCCCGCGCACTCGGGCCGGACCAGGGCGCCTGGCGGCTGATCACCAATAAGGATTTGGACATCTCACGGCCCTCCAAAGCAGATCAGGCGGTCGGCGGACTGCGCAGCATCGTGCAACTGCCCCAGGCCGGAGAGCGCCCAGGGCGCTTCCAGGTTCACCGCGCTGCGTTGATAACGCGTGGCTTCCTCCTGGTTGAGCACGCCACGGCGCAGGGCGGCGGCGATGCACACCACACCATCAAGCCCATGCTCGCTGACAAATTCGCGCCATTGGCGGGCGATGTCTTGCTCATCCTGGGGGGCGACGATGTTATTGGAGGCGCTGTAGACGCCATCCTGATAGAAAAACAGCCGAACAATCTCGTGCCCGCCCGCCAGCGCGGCCTTGGCAAACAGCAAGGCGCGGCGCGAGGAGGGCGCATGGGCGGCGGAAAACAGGGCAATTGCAAACTTCATGGAACACTCTGCCAGCAAACGTGGGCCAATGATAAAGCCGCTGCCACGAAAAAGCCCGTCGTGATCAAAACGGTCACTGTCGCTGACCGTTCCGGCGATTGCCGCCGCGCCAAAGGCTGCCTAGTCTGTGGGCACCCGAAACGGAATTGGAGTGCCCATGTCAGGTCCCTTGGCGTCCCTCAAAGTGCTGGATTTCTCCACCTTGCTGCCCGGCCCGTTTGCGTCGTTGATGCTGGCGGACATGGGTGCCGAGGTGCTGCGTATCGAATCGCCGACACGCCCGGACTTGCTGCGGATATTACCGCCCCACGACCTCGGCACTTCGGCGAGCCACGCCTACCTCAATCGCAACAAACGCAGCCTGGCGCTGGACCTCAAACAGGCCGAGGCGCTGGAGATTGTGCGTGAGCTGGTCAAGGACTACGACATTGTTCTGGAACAGTTCCGGCCCGGGGTG
This sequence comes from Pseudomonas sp. GW821-FHT09A09, assembly GCF_059418405.1. NCBI lineage: Bacteria > Pseudomonadati > Pseudomonadota > Gammaproteobacteria > Pseudomonadales > Pseudomonadaceae > Pseudomonas > Pseudomonas sp. GW821-FHT09A09. The sequence goes on along the minus strand of NZ_JBWKPU010000005.1, from coordinate 132,586 downwards.
ATGGAGCGCCTGGGCCTGGGGTATGAGGCGCTGAAGGCGATCAACCCCAGGCTGATTTATGTGTCGATCACCGGTTATGGCCAGACCGGCCCCTACAAGGACCGCGCCGGGCACGATATCAATTACCTGGCGCTGGCGGGGGTGGCCAGCTACACAGGGCGCCAGGACAGCGGGCCGGTGCCGCTGGGCGTGCAGCTCGCGGATGTGGGCGGGGGCTCGTTGCATGCGGTGGTGGGGTTGCTGGCGGCGGTCGTCGCCCGGCAACAGAGCGGGGTGGGTCAGTACCTGGATGTGAGCATGACTGATTGCTCGTTCAGCCTGAACGCCATGGCCGGCGCGGGCTACCTGGCGTGCGGAGTGGAGCCGGCGCGGGAAAGCCATGTGCTCAATGGCGGCAGTTTTTACGATTATTACCGCTCGCGGGATGGGCGCTGGATGTCGGTGGGCAGCCTGGAACCGGCGTTCATGCAGCAGCTCTGCGAGGCGCTGGGGCGGCCGGAGTTGGCGGCGCTGGGCTTGTCGCCCAAACTCAAGGCAGCCCTGCAGGTTGAATTTGAGAAGCGCAGCTTTGATGAGCTGTGTGAGCTGTTCGCCGGGGTGGATGCGTGCGTGGAGCCGGTGCTGAGCTTGAGCGAGGCCGTGGAGCATCCACAGCTTAAGGCGCGGCAACTGGTGAGCCAGGTGCCGAGGGGGGATGGGTCGACCCAGGCGCAATTGGCCTGTCCGTTGAAATTTTCCGAGGGTTTGCCGCCGCCACGGCATATCGGTGCTGTGGTGGGAGCGCACACCGATGAAGTGCTGGCGCAGTTAGGGTTCAGTGTTCAGCGGATAGCCGAGTTGCGGCAGGCCAAAGTTGTAGGGTGACTGTACGGGCGCTATCGCAGGCAAGCCAGCTCCCACAGTTGATCGGCGACGCGGTCAAAATGTGGGAGCGGGCTTGCCCGCGATGAGGCCCTTTATTCCACCCGGGTTTCCCCGGTAAACACCAAGGTCTGCCGGCACCGCCGACACAAATACCGCCGCCCCTGGGCCACCAGACCATGGCGCTGCGAGGAAAACGGAAAATCACTGTCCGCACACGGGCAGCGGTAGATATAGCGGGTCACCTGGCGGCGCTTCACTTCATAGGTATGGCAACGATCAGGCGGCAGCTCGTAGACCCCGCGCATGATCAATTGCCATTCCTCGCCATGGGGCTGGATGCGCTCGCCAAACAATTGGTGAGCGATCAGGTGCGCCACTTCGTGGGCCACGGTCTGCTTGAGGAAGTGCTGGGTGTTTTCACGGTACAACTGTGGGTTGAAACGCAGCAGGTTCTCGTGCAAATGCGCGACACCGGCCTTCTGGCCCCGCAGCTTGAGGCTGACCTGGGGGCGTTTGAAACTTCGTTTGAAAAAGGATTCGGCTTGCAGGAAACAATCTTCGACGCGGGTATTGAGTTGCTCGGGCATGCTGTACATATCTCCAGAGACCTCCAGTATGCCGCAAAGCTGGGTGTTTCCGAATCTGTCAGGCGCCGAATGGTCATGCATAACGCACAAAGCCACCTTACGGTGGCCTTGCTCACGGTTTGAAAGCGCTTAGTTGGTGTAGATCGGCCCCACGCCCAGGCCCCACACGATCACGGTAAACGCCATGATCGCCACCAGCACCACCAGGCCCACGGCCAGTACCGAGCTGGAAAACAGGAAGCCCTCATCCGGGTCGATGTTCATGAAGGTGGGCAGCCCCACATATAAGAGGTACACCGTGTAGCAGATCGCCGCCGTGCCCACGATCATGCCCAGCCACATATGCGGGTAGAGCGCGGCCAGCCCACCGATGAACAGGGGCGTGGCGGTGTAGGTGGCAAATGCGACGCAGCGCGCCATGCTGGGGTTGGCGTCGTAGGTGCGCGCCATCCAATGGATGAACGCACCCATCACCGCCACGCCGCCGAGCATGGCCGCGTAGGACATGATGGTCATCCACAACGCGCTTTCCTGGGTCAACATCACCGGCGCCCGGCTGCCGATGACCCAACCGACCTGGGTGGTACCGATAAAGGCTGATACGGCGGGGATCGCCGCGAGAATCAGGGTGTGAGTGAGGTACATGTGGCTGATGCTTTCTTCTTTATCGCCACGGATTTCCCGCCATTCCTGGTCGGGATGGGTAAAAAGCCCCACGACGTGATGGATCATGCCAGTCACTCCTGTCGTTATTACCATCGCCCCCCATCGGAGCGCCCACGGGCCAAATGGCCACAAAGGTCTGGATATATGTGCGACCTCAAGTCGCAGTATAGGAAGTGATGACCGGAAAAACTGTAGGGCTTTAGAGCAAATCGCGCTGTAAACAGGGGGCTTAATCGCGGTGAGGTCTGTCTAAATTGCTACGGTCGATGTGGGAGCTGGCTTGCCTGCGAAAGCGGCGGGTCAGCAACAGATGAGTTGGCTGACCCACTGCTTTCGC
>NZ_JBWKPU010000005.1:102142-130123 GCF_059418405.1 Pseudomonas sp. GW821-FHT09A09 | reverse complement strand
CCCCCCCCCCCCCCCCCCCCCCCCCCCCCCCCCCCCCCCCCCCCCCCCCCAGCTCCCACATTGGATCGTCGTCGCCCATTGAAGTATTTTTGCGTAAAATGCTGCGCTTTTCGTCACACACCTCTAGCGGATCCAAGCGCCATGGGCACTCTTACGGTCAACCAGAACAAACTGCAAAAACGCCTGCGTCGCCTGGCCGGTGAAGCGGTCGCCGATTTCAATATGATCGAGGACGGCGACAAGGTCATGGTCTGCCTCTCCGGCGGCAAAGACAGCTACACCATGCTCGACGTGCTGTTGCACCTGCAGAAGGTCGCACCGATCAAGTTCGAGATCGTGGCCGTCAACATGGACCAGAAACAACCCGGCTTTCCCGAGCACGTGCTGCCGGCCTACCTCAAAGAGCTGGGCGTGGAGTACCACATCGTCGAGAAAGACACCTATTCGGTGGTCAAGGAACTGATCCCGGAAGGCAAGACCACCTGCTCGCTGTGCTCGCGCCTGCGCCGTGGCACGCTCTACACCTTCGCCGACGAAATCGGCGCAACCAAGATGGCCCTGGGGCATCACCGCGACGACATCGTCGAGACCTTCTTCCTCAATATGTTCTTCAACGGCTCCCTCAAGGCCATGCCGCCCAAGCTGCGTGCCGATGACGGGCGCAACGTGGTGATTCGCCCGCTGGCGTATTGCAACGAGAAGGACATCCAGGCCTACTCCGACCTCAAGCAGTTCCCGATCATCCCGTGCAACCTGTGCGGTTCCCAGGAAAACCTGCAGCGCCAGGTGGTCAAGGAGATGCTGGTGGACTGGGAACGCAAGACCCCGGGCCGTACCGAGAGTATTTTCCGCAGCCTGCAGAACGTACAGCCGTCACAGTTGGCTGACCGCAACCTGTTCGATTTCACCAGTTTGAAGATTGACGAGACGGCCGCATCGCGCTTCGTCAATGTTGTGAACCTCTGAGCGATTTCAATGCTCTGACACACGGCGCTCGCGGGCGCCGTTTTCAATTCCATTGCCAGGAGAGGGCATGCGCGATTACAAGTGGCTGCACGAATATTGTCTGAACCGTTTTGGTTCGGCGGCCGAGCTGGAAGCCCACCTGCCTGTACCCCACACCCCGGCGCAACTGCGCAAGATCAGCGATGACCGCTACCTGTCCACACTGGCGCTGCGTGTGTTTCGCGCGGGGCTCAAGCACAGCGTGGTGGATGCCAAGTGGCCGGCGTTCGAAAAAGTGTTTTTCGGCTTCGACCCGGAAAAAGTCGTGCTGATGGGCGCCGAGCATTTGGAGCGACTGATGCAGGACACCAGCATCATCCGCCACCTGGGCAAGCTCAAGAGCGTGCCGCGCAATGCGCAGATGATCCTCGACATCCAGCAGGAGAAGGGCAGCTTCGGTGCCTTTATCGCCGACTGGCCGGTGACGGATATCGTCGGGCTGTGGAAGTACCTGAGCAAGCACGGGCATCAGTTGGGCGGGTTGTCGGCGCCACGCTTCTTGCGCATGGTGGGCAAGGACACCTTTGTGCCCAGTTATGACGTGGTGGCGGCGTTGAACGCGCAGAAGATCATCGACAAGGTGCCGACCAGCTTGCGGGATCTGGCGACGGTGCAGGGGGCGTTCAACCAGTGGCATGCCGAGAGTGGGCGGCCGATGTGCCAGCTGTCGATGATGCTGGCTTACACAGTGAATCATTGAGGCCATGGTGAGGCTATCGCCGGCAAGCCGGCTCCTACACGGAATGTGCGTTTCCCTGTAGGAGCCGGCTTGCCGGCGATAGCGGTCTTCAGGCCACCACAGCCTCAGCCAGCCGCCGATTGAGCTGATGCCGCCACCGCACATACAACAACGCCGTACAAAACACCGCCAGGCTCGCCAACATCTCCAGCACCCCGAACCACTGCCGGTTCGGGTCATAAGCCGCCAGCGCACCCTTGATGAAATACAGATTCACCACAAAGCACATCCACGAATACCCACGTGCGCTACCGAGCAACATCCCCGGCGCGAGGATCAGCAGCGGCACCAGTTCGATCACTAGGATCACCCACGGCCGCGCACCATGCAGGTCGGCGATGAACAGGTAATACACGCATAACAACCCCACCAGGCCCAGGAACGCCAGCAGGCTCAGTACGCGAGCGACTTTGACCCGTGGCTCCAGCCACGCCTGGGCCGGCAGGACCTTAGGCTTCCTGGCCACGGCCGTTCTCCAGCAGGATCGCGGTTTTCGCCAGGCGCAGGCCCAGGGCGCGGCACAGGGTGATTTCGTGCTGATCGAGCATGCGTTTGCCGTCCGGGCCCGAGTGGTGGCTGGCGCCATACGGCGTGCCGCCGCCCTGGGTGTCGAGCAGGGCTTGCTCGCTGTAGGGCAGGCCGGTGATCAGCATGCCGTGGTGCAGCAGCGGCAGCAGCATCGACATCAAGGTGGTTTCCTGGCCGCCATGCAGGCTGGCGGTGGAGGTAAACACCCCGGCCGGCTTGCCGACGAGGGCGCCGGTGAGCCACAGGTTGCTGGTGCCGTCGAGGAAGTACTTGAGCGGCGCCGCCATGTTGCCGAAGCGGGTCGGGCTGCCCAGGGCCAAGCCCGAGCAGTTTTTCAAGTCATCCAGGCTGGCATACAGCGCGCCTTCGTCCGGAATGCTGGGGGCCACGGCCTCGCACTCGGCGGAAATCGCTGGCACGGTGCGCAGGCGCGCTTCCAGCCCGGCCTGCTCGATGCCCCGGGCAATCTGGCGGGCCATTTCGCTCACCGAGCCATTGCGGCTGTAATACAACACCAGCACATACGGCGTCGTCACGGCAGGATCTCCAGCACGTTTTCCGGCGGGCGGCCAATGATGGCTTTATCGGCGGTTTCCAGGATCGGGCGTTCCATCAACTTGGGGTGCTCGGCGATGGCGGCGATCAGTTGCGCCTCGCTGAGGCTGGCGTCGGCCAGGTTGAGGGTTTTGTATTCGTCTTCGCCGGTGCGCAGCAGTTGGCGGGCGCTGAGGCCGAGCTTGGCCAGCAGGGCCTTCAACTGCGCCGCGTCCAGTGGGGTTTCCAGGTAGCGCACCACGGTCGGGGTGAGGCCACGGGCTTCCAGCAGTTCCAGCGCACCGCGGGATTTCGAGCAGCGCGGGTTGTGATAAAGCGTCAGATCGGTCATGTGCGGGTCGCATCTTGCGTAAGGTGGCGGGTATTCTACCCGGGCTGCGCCCCGTCCTTAAACCGTAAGAGGCGATAGGTCGCAGCCAACGTTCATTTTTGCGAAGGATTACCCCATGACAAGGCGACTGATCGGTGCATTGGCGATCATCACAACCCTGCTGCTCAGCGGCTGCGGTAACGATTACGGCGTTGACCAATATGGCCAGAAAGTGGCGGCCGAGCGCCTGGACAAGCAATGGGTGGTGGTCAACTACTGGGCCGAATGGTGTGGCCCGTGCCGCACGGAAATCCCGGAGCTCAATGCCCTGGCCGAGCAACTGAAAGCGCAGAAGGTGGGGGTGTTCGGGGTCAACTTCGACAATGTGCAGGGTGAAGAACTCAAGGCCGCCAGCGAGAAGCTGGGGATCAAGTTCACCGTGCTGGCGCAGAACCCGGAAGAGATTTTCGATATCCCGCGCAGCGAGGCGTTGCCGGTGACCTACATCATCGATGACAAGGGCAAGGTGCGCGAGCAATTGATGGGTGAGCAGACGGCGGAAGGGGTGCTGGCCAAGCTCAAGGCGCTGCGCGGATAAACAGCGGGGAGCCGGCTGGTGTGGGAGCTGGCTTGCCTGCGATGCGGGCGGCGCGGTGTATCAGGTGCGCCGCAGCGATGTCATCGCAGGCAAGCCAGCTCCCACAGAGAAGCCAGCCGAATCGGAGGTTGGGTCAGCCTTCTTCGAGCCACAGGCGGATCGGCAGGCCATCGGCCGGCCAGAAACGCGTCTGCTCGATCGGTGAAATGTCCCAGCGCTGTACGCCTTGCAAGGCCTGGAAGAAGCGGTGTTCCTGCTCCATCAGGGCCTCGGCGCAGAGCTTGCGGGTGCTGCCGATCTTGCCGAAGCTGAGCTTATCGCCATCGACGGTGTAGGGCGCGAACCAGTGGTTGCAGCCGCCGTTGCCGTAGGCGCGACCATCGGCGCCCAGGGTGACGGTCAGGTGCGCGTAGTCCATCAGCGGCCGCTCACCGATCCATTCCACCACGTAGCTGTGGTCCTGCTTGAGCTTGACCGCATCCCCGGCACAGCCGGCAAGGCCTGCACCGAGGGCGGCGAGCAGAAGCAGGCCTTTCATTGCGCGGCCTGCTGGCATTTCGGGCAGCGGTGCTTGTCGCCTTCGCTGGCCCAGCCCAATTCCTTGATGCGTGCATTGGCCGCCGGTTGCAGCGGTTCTTTGGTCAGCTTGGTTTCCACTGCGAATTCAAACTCCAGCACGCTGTCGCAGCTGTCGCAGTTGACCTTCCAGGTGTGAATTTCCAGTTCGCCGAATTTCGGCCCCTGGGCCATGGCGACCCATTGACCCGCCGGGCGGATGGAGTAGCGCGCGTCACCTTCGACGGTAAGGCGCATCGACAGGGTTTTACTGCCGCGCAGGGTGACGATCAGAACGTCGCCGTTCTTGATCGCGCCACCGTTGCCGGTGACTTGGTAACGGCCCGGCACCAGGGCGCGGCATTCGATCAGGGTGTGTTGCGGGCTCAGCAAGCTGAAGCGGAAATCGTGTTCGGCCATGGATCCTCCAAATAGGCGCGGCATCCTATCACGGGTGCCCGCCCATCATGAGCCTGGTATGTGACCGCTGATCATCCGTGCACGACGTTCTGCGGCTGGCCATTGGCCCATGCGCTGATGTTGGCCAGTGTGGTGCCGGCGATGGCGGCCAGGGCCTCGCGGGTGAGAAACGCCTGGTGGGCGGTGATGATCACGTTGGGGAAGGTCAGCAGGCGCGCCAGTACGTCATCTTGCAGGGGCAGGTCGGAGCGGTCCTCGAAGAACAGCTGCGCCTCTTCCTCGTACACGTCCAGCCCCAGGTAGCCGAGTTGGCCGTCTTTCAGCGCTTCGATCAGCGCCGGAGTGTCCACCAGGCCGCCACGACCGGTGTTGATCAGCATCGCGCCCGGCTGCATGTGCGCCAGGGAGCTGGCATTGATCAAGTGTTTGCTCTCGGCGGTCAGCGGGCAGTGCAGGCTGATGATCTGCGCCTCGGCCAGCAGCTCGGGCAGGCTCACATAGCGGGCGCCCAGGGCCTGGACCTGTGGATTGGGGAAGGGGTCGTAGGCAAGCAACTGGCAGCCGAAACCGGCCATGATTTTGGCAAACGTGGCGCCGATCTGCCCGGTGCCGACCACGCCGACGGTCTTGCCGACCAGGTCGAACCCGGTCAGGCCGTGCAGGCTGAAGTCGCCGTCGCGGGTACGGTTATAGGCGCGGTGCAGGCGTCGGTTGAGGGCCAGGATCAGCGCGACGGCGTGCTCGGCGACCGCATGGGGCGAGTAGGCGGGTACACGCACGACGGTCAGGCCCAGGCGTTTGGCGACGGCCAGGTCGACATGGTTGTAACCGGCCGAACGCAAGGCGATCAGGCGCGTGCCGCCCTTGGCCAACTGCTCCAGCACCGGCGCACTGAGGTCATCGTTGATGAAGGCGCAGACCACTTCGTGTTTTTCGGCCAGGGCCACGGTGTCGAGGTTGAGCCGGGCGGGCTGGAATTGCAGCTCAACGCCAGCAGACAATGGCTCGCCGAGAAAGCTGTCGCGGTCGTAGGTTTGGCTGCTGAAAAGAATCACGCGCATTAAAAAGCTCCCTGCACTCACACAATAAACACATAACCCTGTGGGAGCGGGCTTGCCCGCGATAGCGATGTATCTGTTGCAGCATCGTTAACTGATACACCGCCATCGGGGGCAAGCCCCCTCCCACCTAAGGCAGATCCCATTAGGCGCGGGTCAGGCGCTGACCCGCGCCTCACTGGCCAGTCGGGCAATCGCCATGTCCAACTCGTCCAGCGCTGCCATGGCCTTGGCGTCGTCCTGCTTGAGCAGGGTTTCGGCACGCTGGCAGGCGGCGCGCAGTTGCGGCACGCCGCAGTAACGGGTGGCGCCGTGCAGGCGGTGGACGCGTTCGATCAGCGCATTGTTGTCGTTGGCTTCACGGGCAACGGTGATGGCCAGGCGGTCGGCTTCCAGGGAGGCCAACAGCATGGCGAGCATATCAGCGGCCAAGTCGGACTTGTTGGCGGCCAGGCGCAGGCCTTCTTCGTGGTCGAGCACCAGCAATTGCAGGCCAGGGCCCAAGCCGTCGTTCGAACGCTCCGGCCCTTGGTTGCGCAGGGCCAGGCCGGTCCACTTCAGCACCACCTGGGCCAATTGCCGCTCACTGATGGGCTTGGTCAGGTAGTCGTCCATGCCGCTTTGCAGCAGGGCACGTTTTTCGTTGGCCATGGCATGGGCGGTGAGGGCCACCACCGGCAGCGGCGTGCCATGGCGTTCGCTCTCCCACTGGCGAATCGCCTCGGTGCTCTGGCGGCCGTCCATGCCGGGCATCTGCACGTCCATCAGCACCAAGTCGAAGGTTTCCTGTTTGACCGCGTCGATGGCCGCGTAACCGCTTTCCACCGCCTGGACCTTGGCCCCCATGTCTTCGAGCAAGGTTTGCACCAGCAGCAGGTTGGCCGGGTTGTCGTCCACACACAATACCCGCGGTGCGCGGCTCGACAGCGGTTCGCCCGGTTCGCTGCGCGCAGGGCGCGGGCTGATCAGGTCGGCCAGGGCGCGGCGCAGCTTTCGCGTACAGGCCGGCTTGGCCTGCAATTGGCTGTTGGGGTTGGGCACCGACTGGTTGAACAGCATCTGCTCGGTGGTCGGGCACAGCACCAGCACCTTGCAGCCCAAGTGTTCGAGGTCCCACAGATGCTGGTTGAGGCGCTCGGGCGGGATGTCATTGGCGGTCACGCCCAGCACGGCCAGGTCAATGGCCTGCTCGGTTTGATGGGCGCTGGTGATGCCATTGGTCAGGCTTTCCAGGGTGTTGAACGGGGTGACTTCCAGGCCGCAGTCTTCCAGTTGGTGCTGCAAGGCCTGGCGCGCCAGTTCGTGGTTTTCCAACACCGCCACGCGCCGGCCGAGCAGCGGCGTGGAGGGCAGGTCGTCAACGTCGTCGCGGGTCTTGGGCAGGCTCAGGCTGATCCAGAATTCCGAGCCTTCGCCCGGGGTGCTGTCCACGCCGATTTCGCCGCCCATCTGCTCAATCAATCGCTTGGAAATGACTAGCCCCAGGCCCGTACCGCCCGGTTGGCGCGACAGCGAGTTGTCGGCCTGGCTGAACGCCTGGAACAGTGCGCGCACGTCCTGGTTGGACAGGCCGATGCCGGTGTCCTGCACGCTGATGCGCAGCTGTACGCTGTCTTCCTGTTCGTCTTCGATCATCGCCCGGGCAACGATGGTGCCTTCGCGGGTGAACTTGATCGCGTTGCTGATCAGGTTGGTGAGGATCTGCTTGAGTCGCAGCGGGTCGCCCACCAGCGCCAGCGGCGTGTCGCGGTACACCAGGCTGACCAGTTCGAGCTGCTTGGCATGGGCGGCGGGGGCGAGGATGGTCAGGGTGTCTTGCAGCAGGTCGCGCAGGTTGAACGGTACGCTGTCGAGCACCAGTTTGCCGGCTTCGATCTTCGAGAAATCGAGGATTTCATTGATGATGCCCAGCAGGTTGTCGGCGGACTTTTCGATGGTGCCCAGGTAATCGAGCTGGCGTGGCGACAGTTCGCTTTTTTGCAGCAGGTGGGTAAAACCAAGGATGCCATTGAGCGGGGTGCGGATCTCATGGCTCATGTTGGCCAGGAACTCTGACTTGATGCGGCTGGCCTCCAGGGCCTCCTTGCGCGCCAGGTCCAGCTCGATGTTCTGGATTTCGATGGTTTCCAGGTTCTGGCGCACGTCTTCGGTGGCCTGGTCGATGCTGTGCTGTAGTTCTTCCTGGGCATTTTGCAGGGTTTCGGCCATGCGGTTGATGCCCGAGGCCAGTTGGTCGAGTTCCTGGCTGCCCAGCGGTGGCAGGCGAGTTTCCAGGTTGCCGTCCTTTAACTGTGCAACGGCTTGCTTGATCTGGCCGATGGGCGAATTGATGGTGCGGCTGATCCGCAGCGCCAGGGCGGCCGTGCAGATCAAGCCGATGGCAATCAACAGCAGGCTGGCGAACAGGCTGCGATAGCCGCGCAGCAGCATACCGTTGTGGGACAGTTCTACTTCGACCCAGCCCAGCAAACGGTCGGCTTCGTCGGGAATCAAGTCGCCCGCCAGGTTTCGATGGCGGCCAAATACTGGCAGCAGGTAGCGCGTGGCGTCGTTGCCGGTGCGCTGCAACAGGTGCGAGCTGTTGCCGACGGGCGGCTGGTTGAGCATGGTCGGGCCCGCGTGGGCCAGGGGCGAGCGGTCGGGGCTGAGGAACGATACGGCGCGTACGTCCGGCTGTTCCAGGGATTGGGTGGCGATGCGCTCCAGCAGGTCGGTGTTGCGGGCACTCAGGGCCGGTGCCACCAGCGGCGCCAACTGTTCGGCGATCATTTCACCGCGCTGCAGCAACTGGGTCTGCAACTCCGAAAGCTGCATCCAGGTGAAATAGCCCCCCAACAACAGGGCCATCAGGCTGGTCGGTAATAAGGTCAGCAACAGTACGCGGCCTTTTATCCCCATTCTTCTTAGCACGCCACTCTCCTGCTACCACAGTGTTTTCGATTATCCGCGCAGGCATCCGGCCCGCACCACCTGCGCAGTGTAGCCATTTGCGCGGGCTGGAATCTCGCAAATTATTGACGGGTGGCAATCTTCGGGCCATTCGGTGCCCGGTGGCGATTGCCTGTGACGGTTTAATCTTGAATAATCGGCCATTGAGAATGAATTGCAGACGCTAATGAATCCCGCAGCAGTTGGCCTACCCAGTATCCTGACCATCGAAGATGACCCTGTGCTGGGCGCTTATGTCCACGAGCACCTGGGCCGCTGTGGCTTCCAGGTGACCTGGTGCCAGAATGGCCAGCAAGGCCTGCAGATGGCCCGGGACCAGGCGTTTGATGTGGTGTTGATGGATATCCTGTTGCCAGGTCTCGATGGGTTGTCGATTCTCACCCACCTGCGCCAGAGCCACGCGATCCCGGTGATCCTGATGTCGGCCCTGGGCGCCGAGGCGGATCGCATCAGTGGTTTTCGCCTGGGGGCGGATGACTATCTGCCCAAGCCGTTCAGCATGATCGAGCTGCGCGTGCGCATCGAGGCCATCCTGCGTCGCGTGGCGCTGGACCGTCGCCCGTTGCCGACACCCTTGGCGCCGCGTGATGACGCGCGTTCCCTGCGTTTTGACGACGAGCTGTGCGACATCTTCTATCAGGAGCACTGGGCCGGTTTGACCCGCAGCGAGTACCGCCTGCTGGAAACCCTGCACCGCAGTGCGGACGAGGTGCTCAGCAAAGCCTTCCTTTATCAGCATGTGTTGCAACGCGGTTATGCCCCCCATGACCGCAGCCTCGACATGCACATCAGCCAGATCCGCCGCAAGCTCAAGGCCATCGGCTACAGCGAGCGCGAGGTGCGCACGGTGTGGGGCAAGGGCTATGTGCTGAGCGGTCACGATGAAGGGCTTTGAACGCGCGCTGAAACAACTGCCCGGCAAGCACTCGTTATTCTGGAAGCTGGCCTGCCTGTTGATTGCCTTCTGCTTGCTGATGATCTGGCTCAGTTGGTCTTGGGGCCGTTACATGGAAGAGCAGAATGCCTACCTGGCCGATGAGTCGCGCGAGATCCTCAAGGGCTATGCCGCCGGCGCCGAACTGGCGTGGAACACCCAAGGCAATGCCGGTGTGGATGCCTGGCTGCACGTCATGGCCCAGCGTGAATCGACCTGGATCGGCGTGATTGGCAACGACCTGCAATCCCTCAGCAGTGCACCCTTGAGTGACAAGGAAAGCCAGCGGCTGACCTTCTTGCGCGGGCTGGAGTGGCCGGTGAGCCGGCACGTCAAAGGCCTGCCGTGGGTGAAAATCCCGTTCCCGATGGACCCCGGTGCTGGCTCGCTGGTCATCGAATTGCCCAAGCGTTTTATGCCAGGGCGCTACCAATTGTTCTGGCGAGTGGTCACCAATGGCGTGATCCCGGGCCTGTTTACCTTGCTGCTGTGCATTGGACTTTATCGGCTGCTGATCATGCCCCTCAATCAGTTGCGCGAGCAGGCTAACGCCTGGCGTGCCGATCAACTCAATACCCGGATGTCCCGCGAGGCCATCAGCCGCCAGGATGAACTGGGCGAGCTGGGTCGGGCGTTTGACCATATGTCCGAGCGTTTGCAGGGCACCGTGGTGCTGCAACAACAGTTACTGCGCGACATGTCCCATGAATTGCGCACCCCCTTGAGCCGTCTGAGGGTGGCCTGTGACAGTGAGCAAGACCTTGCGCAGTTGCGCGAGCGGCTGGCACGTGAAGTGGACGCGATGCAGCGCCTGGTGGAAGACAGCCTGCAACTGGCGTGGCTGGACAGTGACAGGGCGCCGCTGCCTAACGAGGATATCCAGTTGCAGGCGTTGTGGGACATGTTGCGCGAAAACGCCTGTTACGAGAGTGACTGGCCGGCGTCGCGCATGCCTTGCCTGTTGCCGGCCGATTGCTGGGTGCGCGGCAACCTGAATGCACTGGCCCAGGCCTTGGAAAACGTGTTGCGCAATGCCATCCGCCATTCTCCCGCCCACGGTCTGGTGAAGCTGGACGGGTGCCGTGAGGGTGACTACTGGCACCTGTGGCTGGAGGATCAGGGCGGGGGCATCGCAGAGCAGGACCTTGAGCGAATTTTTGCGCCCTTTACCCGCCTGGAAGGTTCACGGCCTGGCGACGGTGGCTTCGGCCTGGGCTTGAGCATCGCGCGCAACGCCGTGCAGCGTCAGGGTGGTCGCTTGTGGGCGGAAAATACCGGGAAGGGCCTGCGGGTACACCTGCGCTTGCTGGCCCGTTGAGGTTTCAGGCGCGACGCTGTTTGCGCTTTTTCCACTGGTGGGCAACCCACCAGCGCCAATAGATCATGGTCAGGCAATAGGCCAACGCTCCCAGCACCAACCCCAGTACCACGGAACCCAGCAGGAAAGGCTGCCAGAGGGTGCTCAGTTGGCTGCTGATCCACTCCCAGGTGAGGTTGTCGGGCAGGCTGCGTGGCGGCACATTCATCAGCCAGGCGCCGGTGAGGTAGGTGCAGATAAACACCAACGGCATGGTGATCGGGTTGGTCAGCCAGACCAGGCTGACGGCAATCGGCATGTTGGCGCGTACGACAATCGACAGCACGGCCGCCAGCAGCATCTGCAAGGGAATCGGGATGAACGCCGCGAACAGGCCCACGGCCATGGCCCGCGCTACGGAATGGCGATTCAGGTGCCAGAGGTTGGGGTCATGCAGCAATGTGCCGAGAAACTGTAATGACTTGTGTTCCCTGATACTGCTGGGATCGGGCATGTACCGTTTGAATAAGCGCCGGGGCATAAGGGGTCCAGGTCAGTTCGAGGGGCAAGTATGCCCGCATTCTATAAACAGAAAATTCAGACTTTGTGACAAAACATCATAGGTCGCCCTGAGGGCCCGGCTAAGACTGATTGGAACTTTTGAAAAGGAAGCTCCATGAGAACCGGGATGTTCGCCCTCGCGCTTGGCTTGCTGGCCTTGCGATTTCTACCGGCACTGCCCCCGACTGCAGGCTTGCTGGCCATGCCGGTGCTGGCCTTGATGCTGCTGCCGTTTCGGACCTACCCGCTGGCGTTCTTCCTGCTGGGGTTGAGCTGGGCGTGCATCAGCGCGCAGTGGGCATTGGATGATCGTCTCAAGCCGACTCTGGACGGGCAGACACGTTGGGTGGAGGGGCGTGTGGTCGGGTTGCCGCAACAGACGGCCACCGGGGTGCGTTTCGAACTGGCCGACAGTCGGTCGCGCAATGCTCGCTTGCCCAAACGTATCCGGGTGTCCTGGCATGGTGGCCCGCCGGTTAAAAGCGGCGAGCGGTGGCGCTTGGCAATTAAGCTCAAGCGGCCCGCGGGGTTGCTCAATTTTCACGGTTTTGATTACGAGGCCTGGCTACTGGCCCAGCGCATCGGTGCCACCGGCTCGGTCAAGGATGGCGAGCGCCTCACGTCGGCGCGCAATGCCTGGCGCGATTCGCTGCGTCAGCAACTGATGGCGGTGGACGCCCAAGGTCGTGAAGCGGGCCTGGCGGCGCTGGTGCTGGGGGACGGTTCCGGGCTGAAGGCCGAAGACTGGCGGGTGCTGCAAGACACCGGCACCGTGCATCTGCTGGTGATTTCCGGTCAGCATATCGGCTTGTTGGCGGGTTTGATCTATGGCCTAGTCGCCGGCCTGGCGCGTTATGGCGCCTGGCCGCGAACGGTGCCGTGGCTGCCTTGGGCCTGTGGCCTGGCGTTTGCCGCAGCGCTGGGTTATGGCTTGCTGGCGGGGTTTGGCGTACCGGTACAGCGGGCGTGCGTAATGGTGGGCCTGGTCTTGCTATGGCGTTTGCGCTTCCGGCATCTGGGGATCTGGTGGCCGCTGTTGCTGGCATTCGACAGCGTGCTGCTGCTTGAACCGTTGGCGAGCTTGCAGCCGGGGTTCTGGTTGTCGTTTGCGGCGGTTGCGGTGTTGGCCCTGAGCTTCGGCGGGCGTTTGGGGCGTTGGAGTGCCTGGCAACTGTGGACCCGCCCGCAATGGTTGATTGCCATCGGTCTGTTTCCCTTGCTGCTGGTGCTTGGGCTGCCCATCAGCCTCAGTGCCCCCGTGGCCAATTTATTAGCCGTGCCGTGGATCAGCCTGGTGGTGTTGCCGTTGGCGCTTCTGGGAACGGCCTTGTTGGCCGTGCCGTGGGCGGGGGAAGGGCTACTTTGGTTGGCAGGCGGGGCGTTGGATGGGCTGTTTCGCGGGTTGGCCTTGCTCGCCGGGCACGTGCCGGCCTGGGTGCCGGCCGAAGTGCCTTTGGGCTATTGGCTGGTAAGTGTGGCAGGTGCTGTGTTGCTGCTGTTGCCCAAGGGTGTTCCGTTTCGGCTGCTGGGGTGGCCGATGCTGATGCTGGCAGTATTTCCACCGAGAACATTGGTGCCCCACGGTCAAGTGGACGTGGTGCAACTGGATGTCGGCCAGGGGCAGGCGTTGATCCTGCGCACGCGCAATCACACCATGATTTACGACACGGGGCCCCGGGTGGGAGATTCCGATCTGGGCGCTCGTGTCGTGCTGCCTTCGCTGAAAAAATTTGGGGTAGGGCAGTTGGACCTGATGCTGATTAGCCATGCCGACGCCGATCATGCCGGCGGCGCGGCAGCGGTTGCGCGAGGGCTGCCCGTCCAGCGAGTGGTGGGCGGGGAGACCACAGGTTTGCCGGCGTTTCTCCATACGCAACCCTGTATCAGCGGTGAGCAATGGACATGGGATGGGGTGTCGTTCGAGTTATGGCAGTGGCCCGACGCGATTTCTGGCAATGCCAAGTCCTGCGTATTGTTGATCGAGGCCAGTGGCGAGCGTCTGTTGCTCACGGGGGATATCGATCGCGCTGCTGAGCGGGTCTTGCTTGGCTCACCCTTGGCGGCGCCTGTCGATTGGTTACAGGCGCCGCACCATGGTAGCCACAGCTCTTCCTCCTGGCCTTTCGTGCAACGGCTGGCTCCCAAGTCAGTGTTGATTTCACGGGGCCGTGGCAATGCGTTCGGCCATCCTCACGCCCAAGTCATCGAACGTTACCGGGCGCTGGGCAGCCAGCGCTATGACAGTGCGGAACAGGGCGCGGTGCGCCTGCAATTGGGCGCTTTCCAGCCACCGGTTGTTGCGCGCAGTCAACGTCGCTTCTGGCGCGAACCCTTACCCTAGTGGTGCATTGCCCAAGGCCAGGCCCCGCGACGGGCGGGCCTGCGGCCGACAAACCCAGCCAGCGAACCTATATGGTAAAGTGGCGCACTTTTTCGAGGGGACATTCACTGTGTGGGAATTGGTCAAATCCGGCGGCTGGATGATGTTGCCGATCATCTTGAGCTCCATCGCCGCACTCGGCATCGTCGCCGAACGCCTGTGGACCCTGCGCGCCAGTCGCGTCACCCCCGAGCATTTGCTGGGGCAGGTCTGGGCCTGGATCAAGAACAAGCAGCTGGACAAGGACAAACTCAAGGAACTGCGTGCCAATTCGCCCCTGGGGGAAATCCTCGCCGCGGGCCTGGCCAACTCCAAGCACGGTCGCGAGATCATGAAAGAGTGCATCGAAGAGGCCGCTGCCCGGGTCATCCATGAGCTGGAGCGCTACATCAATGCGCTCGGCACCATTGCGGCCATGGCGCCGTTGCTGGGCTTGCTGGGCACGGTGCTGGGCATGATCGACATCTTCAGTTCGTTCATGGGCTCGGGCATGACCACCAACGCGGCGGTGCTCGCCGGTGGTATCTCCAAGGCGCTGATCACGACGGCTGCGGGCCTGATGGTGGGTATCCCGTCGGTGTTCTTCCACCGCTTCCTGCAGCGACGCATCGATGAACTGGTGGTGGGCATGGAGCAAGAAGCCATCAAGCTGGTTGAAGTGGTGCAGGGCGACCGTGATGTGGACCTGGTCGAGGGCAAAGCGTGAAATTTCGCCGCAAGCAACGGGAAAACGTTGATATCAACCTCGCGTCGCTGATCGACGTGGTGTTTATCCTGCTGCTGTTCTTTGTCGTCACCACCACCTTTACCCGACAAACCGAACTGCGGGTCGACCTGCCGGAAGCGGTGAGCGGCTCGCCGGCCGAGGACCAGGAGGTCAAGCAACTGGACATCGCCATCAGCGCCGACGGCGTGTATTCGGTCAATAACCACCTGCTGGAGGAGAATGACCTCGCCAGCCTGATGGACGCCTTGCAGAAAGAATCCGGCGGCGATACCAAGATGCCACTGTCGATCAGTGCCGACGGCAAGACCCAGCATCAAGCAGTGATCACGGCAATGGACGCGGCCGGCAAGCTCGGCTTCAGCCATTTGCGCATGACCACCGTCGAGGCGGCGAGCCAACCCTGATGGCCATGTCCGATCGTTTGCTCAAGGCCTGGTACGAAGGTCATCCGACGCTCGCGCTGCTGCGGCCGCTGGAATCCCTCTATCGCCACGTAGTGCAGCGCAAGCGTGCGCGCTTCCTGGCGGGCGAGGGGCAGATCTACCAGTCACCGGTCCCGGTGGTGGTGGTGGGCAATATCACCGTGGGCGGCACCGGCAAGACGCCGCTGATCCTGTGGTTGATCGAACACTGCCAGCGCAGCGGTTTGCGCGTGGGTGTGGTCAGCCGGGGTTATGGCGCCAAGCCGCCGCACTTGCCGTGGCGGGTTGAGGCCAGCCACAGCGCCGAGGTGGCGGGCGACGAGCCTTTGTTGATCGTGCAGCGCAGCGGCGTGCCGCTGATGATCGACCCCGACCGCAGCCGCGCCGTCCGTGCGCTGCTGGCCAGTGAGCCCCTGGACCTGATTCTCTCCGACGATGGCCTGCAGCACTACCGCTTGGCTCGCGACCTTGAACTGGTGCTGATCGACGCCGCCCGTGGCCTGGGCAACCGCCGCTGCCTGCCGGCCGGGCCGCTGCGCGAACCGGTGGAGCGCCTGCAAAGCGTCGATGCGCTGCTCTACAACGGCGCTGGCGCTGACCGTGACGATGGTTTTGCCTTTCGCCTGGTGCCCACGGCACTGATCAACGTCAAAACCGGCGAGCGCCAGCCGGTCGACCATTTTGATGCCGGCCAGCAGGTGCACGCGGTGGCGGGCATCGGCAACCCGCAACGTTTCTTCAATACCCTTGAAACGCTACACTGGCGGCCGATACCCCATGCGTTCGCCGACCACGCGGTGTATAGCGCCGAGGTCTTGAATTTTTCACCGTCATTGCCGCTGGTCATGACCGAAAAGGACGCGGTGAAGTGCCGCGCCTTTGCCAGGCCCGACTGGTGGTACCTTGCAGTGGACGCGCTGCCGTCGCCGGCGTTTGTCGCCTGGTTCGACACGCAGCTGATGCGCCTGCTGCCCGCCCGTCTTTTGCCTTAAACGCTTCTTTCCAGGAAACACTCATGGACACCAAACTGCTCGACATCCTCGCTTGCCCGATCTGCAAAGGCCCGCTCAAGCTCAGCGCCGATAAAACCGAGCTGATCAGCAAAGGCGCCGGCCTGGCGTACCCGATCCGTGATGGCATTCCGGTCATGCTGGAAAGCGAAGCCCGTACCCTGACCACCGATGAGCGTCTGGATAAATGACCACCGCCTTTACCGTTGTCATTCCGTCCCGCTATGCCTCCACCCGTTTGCCGGGCAAGCCGCTGCAATTGATCGGTAGCAAGCCGATGATCCAGTTGGTGTGGGAGCAGGCCTGCAAAAGCAGCGCCGAGCGTGTCGTGGTCGCCACCGATGACCCGCGCATCATCGAGGCCTGCAAAAGTTTTGGTGCCGAAGCCGTGCTGACCCGCGAAGACCACAACTCGGGCACCGACCGCCTGGCCGAAGTGGCCACGCAATTGGGCCTGGCGCCGGATGCGATCGTGGTCAACGTGCAAGGCGATGAGCCGTTGATTCCGCCAAGCGTGATCGACCAGGTGGCCGCCAACCTGGCTGCCCATGGCGAAGCACGCATGGCGACCCTGGCCGAACCCATCGAAGACATCGACACCCTGTTCAACCCGAACGTGGTGAAAGTGGTCAGCGACATCAACGGCCTGGCGCTGACCTTCAGCCGCTCGACGCTGCCGTGGGCGCGGGATGCGTTCGCCAAGACCCGTGACGTGTTGCCCGAGGGCGTGCCGTATCGTCGCCACATTGGCATCTACGCCTATCGCGCCGGCTTCCTGCATGACTTCGTCAGCTGGGGCCCGTGCTGGCTGGAAAACACCGAGTCCCTGGAGCAACTGCGTGCCCTGTGGCATGGCGTGCGTATCCACGTGGGCGATGCACTGGAAGCGCCGCCCGCCGGTGTCGACACCCCGGAAGACCTAGAGCGCGTCCGTCGCCTGCTGGGGGCCTGATGGAAGTTTTGTTTGTCTGCCTGGGCAATATCTGCCGCTCCCCGACCGCCGAGGGCGTGTTGCGCCACAAATTGCGCGAGGCGGGTTTGGCGGGGCAGGTCGACGTGGCGTCGGCTGGCACCGGTGACTGGCACGTCGGCAACCCGCCGGACCAGCGCAGCCAGCGTGCGGCGCTGGTGCGCGGTTATGACTTGTCGGCCCAGCGCGCGCAGCAGGTATCCCGCGCGGACTTTGCGCGGTATGACTTGATCCTGGCGATGGACAACAGCAACCTGCGCAACCTCAAGGCATTGCAGCCGGGGCAGGGCAAGGCCGAGCTGGATCTGTTCCTGCGTCGCTATGAAGGCGAAGTGGATGAAGTGCCAGACCCTTACTACGAAGGTGAGCAAGGGTTTGAGCGGGTCCTGGACTTGATCGAACAGGCCTGTGATTCATTGGTCATCGAATTGAAGGGGCGGTTATGACCTTGCAGGTGCGGGCGCAGGTGTCGCTCAAACCGTTCAACAGCTTTGGCATCGATGTGCGTGCGCAGTTGTTCGCCGAAGCCCGCAGCGACGCCGACGTGCGTGAAGCCCTGGCCTACGCGGCTGCACAAGCGCTGCCCTTGCTGGTGATCGGTGGCGGCAGCAACCTGCTGCTGACCCAGGATATCCCGGCGTTGGTGCTGCGCATGGCCAGCGAGGGAATCCGCGTGCTGCACGACGACGGTATCCATGTGGTCGTCGAGGCAGAAGCGGGCGAGGCCTGGCATCCGTTTGTGCTGTGGACTCTGGAGCACGGTTTCTGCGGCCTGGAAAACCTCAGCCTGATCCCCGGCACGGTGGGTGCTGCACCGATGCAGAACATCGGCGCCTACGGTGTGGAGATCAAGGACGTATTCGCCGGCCTGACCGCACTGGATCGCCAGACGGGTGAGCTGCGCGACTTCAGTCTGCAAGAGTGCAGGTTTGCCTATCGCGACAGCCTGTTCAAGCATGAGGTCGGGCGCTGGTTGATCCTGCGGGTGCGTTTTGCGCTGAGTCGCGCCAGCCACCTCAAGCTCGACTACGGCCCGGTGCAGCAGCGCCTGGCGGGGCAGGGGATCACCGACGCGACGCCGAGTGATGTCAGCCGTGCCATCTGCAGCATCCGCCGCGAAAAACTGCCGGACCCTGCCGAGCTGGGCAATGCGGGGAGCTTCTTCAAGAACCCGCTGGTGTCCCAGGTGCTGGCGGCCGAGCTGCAAACCCTGTACCCCGACCTGGTGGCGTACCCCCAGGCGGATGGGCAGATGAAGCTCGCGGCCGGCTGGCTGATCGACAAGGCCGGCTGGAAGGGCTTTCGCGAGGGTGATGCCGGCGTGCATAAGATGCAGGCGCTGGTGCTGGTCAACTACGGCACGGCCACCGGGCATGACATTGCCGACCTGGCGCAGCGTATCCAGCGGGATATCGCTGAGCGCTTCAAGGTCGAGTTGGAAATGGAGCCTAACCAGTACTGACCGTTCGGCCACAAAAAAGCCCCGCATCTCTCGATGCGGGGCTTTTTTTATGTCGCTAGCAATCAGTCGTCACGGCCCATGATGCCGAAGATCTGCAACAGGCTGATGAACAGGTTGTAGATCGATACATACAGGCTGATGGTCGCCATGATGTAGTTACGCTCACCGCCGTGGATGATGGCGCTGGTCTGGAACAGGATGCACACGGAGGAGAACAGCACGAAACCGGCGCTGATCGCCAACTGCAGGCCGCTGATCTGGAAGAACATGCTGGCTACGACGGCCGCCAGCAACACGAAGAAACCCGCAGTGATGAAGCCACCCAGGAAGCTCATGTCCTTGCGGCTGATCAGCACGTAGGCCGACAGACCACCAAACACCAGAGCGGTCATGGCGAACGCCGAGCTGACCACTTCCGCGCCGCCGGCCATGCCGAGGTAGCGGTTGAGGATCGGGCCGAGGATGAAGCCCATGAAACCGGTCAGGGCAAACGCCGACACCAGGCCCCAGGCCGAGTCACGCAGCTTGTTGGTCAGGAAGAACAGGCCGTAGAAACCGATCAGCACGACGAAGATGTTCGGGTAGCCGACGCGCATCTGCTGCGCCACATACGCCATCACGCCGCTGAATGCGAGGGTAAGGGCGAGCAAGCCGTACGTATTGCGCAACACGCGGCTGACTTCAAGCTGCTCAGCCTGCGCGTTACCATTCACTGCGTAATTCTGTTCGCGCATGGCGACACTCCTTCAGTTTTGAAACGTTCAGTCGCAAAGATCATAACAGACGCTCTGTAACAAGCTATGGCGAGAGTTTGACAGTGTGTTTCATTCGGGTATTATGGCGCCCGCTGAGACGGGATAGGCTACTATAATCCTGTGATGCAAAAGGGAAATTGGCAGAGTGGTTGAATGCACCGGTCTTGAAAACCGGCGGACGTTAATAGCGTCTCCAGGGTTCGAATCCCTGGTTTCCCGCCAAGATTCAAACGAAAGCCCCGCGAATGCGGGGCTTTTGTGTTTTTGGGGGTTGGCCTCCATGTCAGAAGGTCGGTTTCACGAACAACTCCCTCTCGCTCATACGCCTTTCAGGACTACCCGGGCATATAAGCCCTCTGCCAGCGCGGAGGAATCATGACCGAAGCACACGCCAGGCCAATCGCCAACGCACCATCGACGGTAAACGCAAGCAGGCCCAGTTCGCGCTCCAGCAACGCACCCGCCACTGCCCCCATCAGCATGCCGGCCCACGGTATAAGCTGAACCCTCCACCCGTGCTTGCGTTCACCCAGCAACCAACGCCCAAGGCCGCGTCCAAAGCGTGATAGCGCGCCGGTGACGTAGGTCAGCCCGATTGGAAGTCCATTTATCTCCTCGACCACGGCATTGATCATGCCCATGGACAGCACCGCGCACACAAGCGCGAGAAATGGCGTCGGCATGACCGTGGCCAGGCAGAGCAGGGCGCCTACGCAAAACAGCAATGGCCAGGAACGCCGGCCAACGATGCGGGCGACGATTGCGCCCAGTGCGTTGCCGAGGATGAAGGTCAGGATCAAAGCCGTGATGCCGAGCGCAGTGGAGTCATCATGCGCCCCGATTGAAACGGCGAGTCGAGTGGTATTTCCGCTCATGAAAGAAACAAAATCACCCGTGGCCGTGAAGCCAATAGCGTCTGTCATGCCGGCGAGAAAGGACAGCGCCGCAACGAAGTAAAGGCCTACTTTTGCACGTATCTTAGCGATGCGTTTGGCGCGCACCGTGTAGAGGTTCAGTTCAGGAAGCAATTTTCACTCCTTGCATCGGCCGGGCTCACGGTAAATGTCCTACGAGGCTTGTGACTTTTCTGATGAGCTTTTACTCGTCATCTCCTTGTTTTTTTACTATTATCCGTCATCTGTGCGCTCAAGGAAGAGAGGCTGAGCGCCTTGAGGCTGGTAGAAAAAATTACACTCGATCATTGAGTGAGCGACTACTTTTACCTAGAACCTAACGACTCAGCCAACCGTAATTACTTTTTGGTGGAACCGATGGATAAAATGTGTGGCATCGCAGTAGTGGTCGGACTTGCCCTCTCGGGTTGCGCTACGAAAACTCCAGAACAACCTAAAGTGGCTCCACCACCTGCCGTCGTACAGGCAGCGCCGCCTGAAGCCGCACCGTCGACACCCCACGATTACACTGTGCGCTATGAAGCCGCACCTGCGCCCCTGAGTGTTAGCTCCCAGCAGGCCCCAGCCTCTTCGCAGGCCGCTCAGGACGAAGCAGACACCAACCTGAACCAGAGTCGCGCTGAGCAATGCCGTAAAGAGCTGGACGTCTTAAAGATTTACAGCAAGGCGTCTTACGATAAGTACGAGGCGCAGTACCAGGCCATTGCTGCCAAGACGGCTAAATACATGGAAATCAAAGACTCCATCGGTGCTGATTTGAACTACATGGTTATGCCTGCTTATCAATTTCAAATTCGTGAGTTCTGCTTCCGGGTTAAGACCCGCCTGTCGGAGCTGGTGCTCCGTCAAGCCAAATAATGACTCCACGTTAGCGAGCGTCTTTTGCCCGCATGACGCGATGTTCAGCAAGTGGGCTCGACTCCCTGGGCGCGCTCTTAACATCAAAAAAATCCCGCAAGTCAAAGGCCTGCGGGATTTTTTTATGCGTGATCATCCTCGGGTGAGCAGCGTGGGGCCTCTTACGTTCCCACCGTTTACAGGTAACTCATTATAAAAGTGACTGAAGTGTTCGCCGTTCCGGCGCTCAGCTCGCTTGCCGCCAGACGGTAATAAGCCGCTGATAGAGGAATGTTGAAGCTTGTACCCGTGGTATTGAAGCCATTGAACGGGTAGGTGGTGCCCAGTGCAATTGGTTGACCGGCGTCGTCCATCAGTTTCAAGCCGATGCCTTTTGCCGTTGAGCTGGCGTTCAACGCCACGACGCCCTGCTGCTGATCAATGACTTGAGTATTGGCTTTGAGGGAGTAGGTGACTTTTTGAATGCCTGACTGGCATTGGCTAAGGCCGATGTTGAATTTCACCGTGTGAGGTGCGTCACCGGCATTGCTGAACTCATGCAGGTAATAATCGTCCCCCATTTGAACGGATACATCAGGGGTCTGGCAGGAAGCCGCGTTCAGGATAATGGGGTTGACCAGGTTGATTTTAACCAGGTCAAGATCTCCATAGCGGTGCGCCCCCAGGTTTCCTGCGGGAACCTCATTTTGCGACGAGAGCTCACTCGATTTAATAATCTCTATCGTGTAGCTTCTCGCGACATCCAAATAAGAGCCATTAAGCAACCTATCAACGTTTAAGTAACCATTCACTGAGTTTTTTACTTTGAGTGACAGCCCTGTTTTACCCAGGGGAAAGACATTGCCTGTCGTAACGCTGCCAAACTTGGGAGCCAGGGCGAAAATAAAGGGAGACGACCTAGGGCAATTAAAACCCTGCGACGGAGCGGTGATTGATTCCTCGTAAACCACGGTGCCTACGGGAGCATCGCGGGGCACGGTCAAGGCAACCGGGGCGCTGGCGTAGTTAGCGGTGAACGCCTGCCCTTGCGTGAAATAACAATCCGCAGCGTATGCACTCGTTGAATTGGCAAAGATGAGGGTGGCTGCGGCAGTCAGCACAGAGCGCAGCCAGCGTTGTTTTTTAAAAAAGCACATGTGGTTTATTGCCATGATGGGTATCAGGGTGGACGCCTATCGTATTGATCGCGTACACCTGAAAAAATCAGGCAATTCTTAGATTGGGTGCTGCGTTGATTGCCTTCTGACATTGGGTGGGGGCTGCAGGAAGTTGGGTCGGACAAAAGCGTCCAATCCGAAGGCGGACCTGTTTCCACCGTCTGCCGAATGGGGCGGTGGCACCAATGGCGAACTCAAGCGATTAATGCTCAGGCATGCATTCCAATGGGTCGATACCGTCTGGTTTCACGTCGCGGGGCAGAACATCCGTTTACAGCGGGCCATGGAGACAATCGGCGGGCAGTTTTCGCACACCTCAATCAAGCAACTGGCGAATGGCACGCAGGAGAACTGCTTCTACAAAATTGAGCGGGCCCGCTTTGAGGGGCGGTGTTCGGTGGTCGACGCATGATTCCCAGCGCCAAGGCCTCGCACTCGTTGCGAAGGCTGGGCAATGGCTGCGATGCATGTGAGATTCTTCAGCAATCGGCTCCCTCATCGCACTTTTTTACATTCTTCGGCTCTATCTCTGTCCCGGCCACGCTCATTCCGTGTGTGGCGAGAAGAATCAGATCGGGTGCCGATGGATCGAACATTAACGCTTTTTACACGTCGACGTATGCACTGGCCATTGCTATTGGCGAGCCTGCTCATGCTGTGTGGCGGCGGTTGTACCCAGCAACAAAGCCGCGATATCGCCAAGCAGTTCAGCAATGGCAAGCCCGATGAATTCTTCCAGACCAGCGTCGACCGCATGGCCACCTTGGGCATGCGTGACAACCTGCAAAGCCTCTACCTGCTGATGAACAAGCTCTACCTGCGCAACCCCAGCCAGTGGCGGCAGTCGGGTTACCCGGATGCGGTGAGCGCCGCGCGGGAAATACGCATGGCCATCGAGAACCGCCGTCCATTGCCTGCGCTGGGCGAGCGCCGCGACCTTGCAGCCCTGAGCTATTCCCTGAGCCCCGAGTTTCACGGCGACCGGGTCGGCGCGTTCATCTACGCGATCGGCAGCATGCTGGTGACCGCCCACGGCGGGCGCACCGAGTTCTACATGACCGATTCGATCAACCCGCAATTTGTCAGCAATGCCGCGCGCAATATCGAGAAAGCCACCTGGTTGCTCAGCCAGCGCCAGGATGCCAACGGCGCGCTGTTGCTGTTCTCCAACGAGATCTCGGAGGAGGGCAGCAACCTCAGTTTTGCGGTGGAATTCGGCAAGATCGTTGCGCGCCTCGACCTGCTGACCCAAATGCTCGATGAGCGCTACCGACGCATCGGCCTTAACTACGCGCAAAGCCTGTTGCTGATGAATTTCCTGCCAGTGCAGTAGTGGCGGGTGATACATCGGGTCTGGGCGTTTAATGATGTGACATCCAGTGCGCCGTTTCCCTTTCATTTGTAGGAGGCGGCCTATCTTGTATCCACTGGCTTGAAACACCCATCGGTGGGCCATAGCCTCGGACTTTCCTTAAAAATGAGTGCCTACCTTGGGTAAGCAAAAAACCGTTTGGCCCACTGATCGCGAAATTCGCCTGCGATTTATCCTGTTTGCGGTGATCGAGGCCGCGAGCGCCCAGGGTGCTCCTGCAGAGGTCTTGCTATCGGCCACTAAGCTGCTGCGTGATCCGCAAACAGAAGTGCAGCTTCGCGAAGCCTTGGCCGATATTCTGGCGTGTGATGAGATGTACGGCTTCAGGTTTCCACAAGGTTCAGAGGCCGATGAGTTGATGCAGACGCTCTGATCCAAGGTTTGATTGTTTTTTTATGCGGCAGTTAGATCGTTTATTTCCTTCCGGTCTGATGCAATACCTGTTTCGAATATCTAAAACGTCGTTTAGGCGCACTCAGCGGCGATTGCGTTCGTTATTGCGTCGATAGAAATGTTATCGCGTCGTGCACGGCTGTTTCGGTCAACTAAGCTTGCCCCCGAACAGCCTTTGCCGCTGCTCTGCCGTCGTCTTGCGCCGCTGTCTGGCGGCTCTAGAATCGGCGCCAGAACTTAGCCATTTCCTGTCGATTACGGAGTTTCGAACATGATGAATGCAATGCAGATGCCGATGAACACCGCCATGCCCATGATGCCGATGATGGGCATGCCGATGATGATGGCCACCATGAAGTGCGAGATGGCCGCTGACGCCATGATGTGCACCATGAAGCCAGCAGCCGGTATGGACATGGCTCAGTTCAAGACCAACGCCGAAATGATGGCGATGATGATGAACTGCGGCATGCCGATGATGATGCAGTGCGCCAATATGTCGATGATGGGCATGTCGGCCGACGCCATGAAAATGATGACCGGCATGAACATGCCGATGATGCCGATGATGCCGATGATGTCCATGGGCATGTCGATGCCGATGATGACGTGCATGATGGAGTGCACCATGATGGCCGACAGCATGATGTGCAAAATGATGCCGATGCCCGGCATGAGCATGGACATGATGAAAAACTGCTGCATGCTCATGAACAAAATGATGAACGACTGCGCTATGCCCATGATGATGAGCTGCAACGGCATGCCGATGATGTGCTGCACCTGCTGACAGGTCCCGCGCAATAAAAAACGCCCCGATCATTCGGGGCGTTTTTGCATTCAGGGTCAGTCCAATCGCTCTGGATAGGTAATCACCAGGAACGCCACGGCTTCACTGTCGGCCGGGTTGCGGTAGCGGTGGGGCTGGTCGGCGTAGAACAGGATCGAATCGCCGGTTGATAACAGATAACGCTCGTCGTTGACGCTGACTTCCAGCACGCCCTGAGCCACCACCAGGTTTTCCTGGATGCCTGGGCCATGCCCTTCGGATACTTCTTCGCCCAGCGCGCGCAAGCGGATCTCGTAAAACTCAGACTGGCGCGCCGTATCGTAGGGGAACAGCGCACGGCTGATAAACGCGCCATCGGCACTCACCAGGCGCTTGCTCTGTTGGGCTGGCAAGACCTCAACACCTTCAAAGGCGCGGTCTTCCAGGAACGCTGCCACCGACACCTTCAAACCCTTGGCAATCTTGCATAGCACTTTGATCGACGGCACGCTGCGGCCCGACTCGATCTGCGCCAGCATCGCCCGGCTGACCCCGCAGGCCCGCGCCAACCCATCCAGTGACAAATGGCGCTTGCTCCGCAGGCGTTGCAGGTTGTGCGCCACGCACAGGCTGATCACATCGTCGTCGGTATTCGGTTTGGGCAGGGGTTCGGGTGGTTCGGGCAGCACGTGCAGGAAATTCATCGGCCTTACGCCCGGCGAGTATCGCTGGAGGGCGCTGCCTGGGCGGTGAACACCGCAAGCCCGGCACGTGCGGCGTACATCGCCCACATCAACTCGGCTGCAGCACGCGCCTGGCGGCGTTTACGGTGGAGCGTGAAGTCGATGACGGTGGCCGATGTTTGCATGGGGGCGTTCTCAGG
Organism: Pseudomonas sp. GW821-FHT09A09; assembly: GCF_059418405.1. Classification (NCBI taxonomy): domain Bacteria; kingdom Pseudomonadati; phylum Pseudomonadota; class Gammaproteobacteria; order Pseudomonadales; family Pseudomonadaceae; genus Pseudomonas; species Pseudomonas sp. GW821-FHT09A09. The sequence continues at coordinate 104,542 of NZ_JBWKPU010000005.1, read as the reverse complement.
GGGCGTGGGTGACTCGATGGCTTCACAGTAATGCGTGCGTGTTATTTCTTTAAATACTGAGTTTGCATGTGTTAATTCGATTTTGGACTTAGAAAATAAATCAGGTCCGACGCTGTTGTGGGAAGGCTCTGGTCCGTTAATTAAGCGTGACCTGGCGGGCGCGCCTGCCATCCCACCTCTTTGCCCCCGATTCCCAAGGACCTGCCTGATGCTGTTGCGCCACCCTTTGCCCCTGTTGACCGCCCTGACATTCAGCTCGCTGGTACACGCCGAAGACCTGCAATTGGCCCCGGTCGAAGTCACCAGCAGCGAAGCCAGCGCTGGCGAGGTGGCCCAGGCACAACTCAGGAGCGTGCCCGGCGGTACCAATTACATCGACATGAGCAGCGTGCAGCAGGGCCGGGTGAGCACCAATGAAGATGTATTCAAGTACCAGGCAGGGGTGTACGCCAAGGCGGCGAACAATGAAGGCGTGAAGCTGTCGATTCGCGGCTCGGGCCTCAACCGCAGCCCGGGTGCTCATGCGTCGGGCTTGTATGAAATGCTCGATGGCCTGCCGCTGACCGGCCCGGGCGGCACCCCTTACGAACTCAAGGACCCGCTGTGGCAAAGCCGCGTCGAAGTGCTGCGCGGCGCCAACGGGTTCGATCAGGGCGCGCTGGCCCTCGGCGGCTCGGTCAACTACGTCACCCACACCGGCTACGATGCGCCCAAGCTGCAAGTGCGCTATGAAGCGGGCAGCCGTGGGTATGCCCAACGTGAAATCAGTTCGGGCCAGGTGCTGGGCGATGCCGATTACTACATCAGCCTCACCGACTCGCAGTCCGACGGCTACCAGCACCAGAGCGCCGGCACGGGTAAAGGTATCGCGGCCAACTTCGGCTATCGTTTCAACCCGGACCTGGAAACACGCTTCTACTTCCGTTACCGCGAAACCACCAACGACAGCCCCGGCAAACTGATGCGCTACCAGATCAGCCATGACCCCACGGCCGCCAACAGCCTCAACGCCGCACGTGACTCCAAGCGCCTGCAACCGGGCTCCACCTGGATCGCCAACAAGACCACCTTGCAGCTGGACGACAGCTCCCGCGTCGAAGTCGGGCTGGCGTACCACGACTACCCGATGGACCTGCGCGAAGGCACCAACCGCCTGAAAGTCGCCTACACCGACATCAGCAGCACCCTCAACTACATCCGCCAGGACACGCTGTTCGGCCGCGACAGCAAAACTACCGTCGGCCTGCGCACCACCCAGGCGATGCCGAATAACGGCGCGTCGGAGTACGTGCGCACACCGGCCGGTAATACCGCAATTTATGCCCCCGGCACCAAGACCCGCGACTACAGCTACCTGGGCTCCGACACCGTGCTGCACATCGGCAACGACCTGGAGCTGGTCCCGGATCTGTGGCTCACCACTGGCCTGGCGGCGATCTACACTCGTCGCGAAACCGAAGTTACCTACCCGGATACCCATACGCCGACCCGCCAGCAGAACTGGGACTACGCGCCACGCATCGGCCTGCGCTATGACTTCAACCCGCAATTGCAGGTGTACGGCAACCTCAGCCGCTCGGTAGAGCCGCCGCACGCGTGGTCGATGATCTGGGGGTCCAATAAATACTTCGGCCCTGGCAGCGGCCCGGCCACCGGTTTGCAACGTGAAGGCGTGAACCTGCGCAATCAGACCGCAACCACTCTTGAGGTCGGCGCCCGTGGCGAGCACCGTTTCGGCCAGTGGGACCTGGCGCTGTACCGTTCCGAAGTGCGCCATGAACTGCTCACCGTCGAAACCCAGGCCCAAACCCAGACCAGCAGCGCCATCGTCGCCGAATCCAACGCCAGCCCCACCGTGCACCAAGGCGTGGAACTGAGCCTGCTCAGCCCGCTTTGGGAGGGCGGCCGCACTGGCCAACTGGCCCTGCGCCAAGCCTATACCTACAGCGATTTCCACTACCGCGACGACGACCGCTTCGGCGGCAACACCTTGCCGGGCATTCCCAAGCACTACTACCAGGCCCAGTTGCGCTACAGCCACCCGACCGGTTTCTACACCAGCCTCAATACCGAGCATGCCTCGCGGGTGGCGGTGGACTACGCCAATTCCTACTACGCAGCGGCTTACACGACCCTCGGCGCAACCTTCGGCTACGACGCGCCGAAACAGGACTGGCAAGCCTGGATCGACCTGCGCAACCTCACCAACCGGCGCTACGCCAACACCGTCACGCCGGGTTATGACGACAAAGGGCAGGACGCTGCCCGGTCGACCCCAGCCGATGGTCGGGGCATCTTCACCGGTGTCTCCTGGAGCTGGCGCTAACACCCCATTTCACTGTAGGAGCCGGCTTGCCGGCGATTGCGGTGTATCAGTCCCTCAGGGGTTGACTGACACAC
>NZ_JBWKPU010000005.1:24283-102134 GCF_059418405.1 Pseudomonas sp. GW821-FHT09A09 | reverse complement strand
CTCCCCCCCCTCCCCCCCCCCCCCCCCCCCCCCCCCCCCCCCCCCCCCCCCCCCCCCCCCCCCCCCCCCGGCTCCTACAGGAATTTAGGTTGTCTGAAAGGTTCTTGATACATCGTCGTTTTACTGGCATTGTTCGCGCAATTGGTAATATTTCCTATTTGAGAAATTTTTGCGCATGCATGACATTCCGGCCGCGCTGGGTACGCCCACGCGTCAGCAAACCCTCGCGGCAATGTACGTCGATCACCACGGTTGGCTGCATGGCTGGCTGCGCAAAAAACTCGGTTGCTCCCAGCACGCGGCCGACCTGGCCCACGATGCTTTCATCCGTGTATTGATGCTGGCCGAGCCCCACACCATCAAGGAGCCTCGCGCCTTTCTCGCCACCACGGCAGGGCGCCTGCTGATCGACGGCGCGCGGCGTCGGCGTATCGAGAAAGCCTACATGGAAGCCCTGGTGATCCAGTGCGAAGACGCCGGCATGCCCGACCCGGCCGCGATTCACCTGGCGCTGCAAGCCCTGGAACGCATCGCCGAACTGCTCGCCGGCCTGCCCGCCAAGGCCCGTGAGGCCTTCCTGCTCAGTCGTCTCGACGGGCTGACCTACAGCGAGATCGCCACACGCCTGGAGGTGTCCTCCAGCACCGTCAAAAACTACATCTCCAGTGCCCTGGTGCACTGTTATCACAGCCTGCACGCGGCGGACCCGTTGTCGTGAGTTCCGAACAGATCATCCAGCAAGCCGCGAATTGGCTGACACGCCTGCACGACGAAAACGTCAGTGACGCCGACCGCCACGCTTTCCACACCTGGTGCCAGGCCGACCCTCGCCACGCCGTCGCCATCGAGCGCATGCGCTCGCTGTGGGGCAGCCTCGAGACTGTGCCCGCCAAGCCCGCGCGGCTGGCGTTGAACCGTGCATTCGCCCCCCGGCGCTCCCGTGGCGCTCAAGTGGCGGGCGTGCTCGGTGTGGTGCTGTGCGCCTGGCTGGGTGTGCAACAGGCGCCAATCTGGATGGCCGACCAACGCACCGGCGTCGGCGAGCGCCGCCAGATCGCCCTGGAAGATGGCAGCCAGTTGCAGCTCAACAGCAACTCGGCCGTGGACGTCAAATTCGACGGCCACCAACGGGTGATCGAACTGCTGCAAGGAGAACTGTGGGTGGAGGTGGCCAAGGATGCGCAGCGGCCGTTCGTGGTGCGCACCGACCAGGGCACGGCGACGGCACTGGGTACGCGCTATCTGGTCAAGCGCGCGGCGGATGGCACCACGGTAGTGACGGTGATTGAGTCCACCGTAGCGGTCAAAGGTGACACGGGCGAGGGCGTCAAGGTGACGGCCGGCCAACGCTCGGTGCTCGATCACGGCCAGCCGCAGCCGCCACGCGCCATCGGCAGCAGCGACCCGGATGCCTGGACCCGTGGCCTGCTCAAGGTCAACGACCAGCCGTTGAGCGAGGTGTTGCAAACCCTGGCCAGCTACCGTCATGGCCTGGTGCGTTTCGACCCGCAAGCCCTGCAGAACCTGCGGGTGTCCGGCGTGTTCAAGCTGGACGACACGGCCGCTGCGCTGGCGACTCTGGCCGACAACCTGCCGATCCAGGTGGAGTACTTCACCGACCTGCTGGTGGTGGTCAAGCCGCGCTAGGGTTGGCGCAGGCGCTTGTACAGGGTGTTGCGGCTCACCCCCAGCTCCCGCGCCAGGTGGGAAATGTTCCCGCCGGCCGCTTTCAAGCGCTGTGACAGGTCACGGCTGTCATCCAGCGCTTCCTGGGTGGGCAGCGGCGCCGCCTGGTTCAAGTCGACAAAAAAATCATCCGGCAGGTGTTCCGCGCGTATCGGTTGGTCCTCGGCCATGGCCAGCGCCACCTGCAACACGCTGCTGACCTGACGCAGGTTCCCGGGCCACGGGTGCTGTTCGAACAACGCCAGCACTTCGGCACTCAGCCCGGCCCATTGGGTCGGCTCGCGGTGCTGCTGCCACAGTTGCTGGAACAGCGCCTGCTTGTCGGTGCGTTCGCGCAGGGGCGGCAGTTCCAGGGTCAGGCCGCCAATGCGGTAGTACAAGTCTTCACGAAAACGCCCGGCCTGCACCCACTCGCGCAACGCCCGGTTGGTGGCAGAAATGATGCGCAGGTCCACCGGAAACAGCTCGCTGCTGCCCACCGGCTGCACGCAACGTTCCTGCAACACCCGCAGCAAGCGCGCCTGGGTCGGCAGCGGCATATCGCCAATCTCATCGAGAAACAGCGTGCCTTTGTCGGCTTTGCGGATCAGGCCAATGCTGCCTTTCTGATTGGCGCCGGTGAACGCGCCTTTTTCATAGCCGAACAGCTCCGACTCCACCAGCTCGGCGGGAATCGCCGCACAGTTCACTGCGATAAACGCCTGCCGGCTGCGCGAACTGGCCTGGTGCAGGGCTTTGACAAACACCTCTTTGCCCACGCCGGTCTCACCGTGGATCAGCAGCGGAATGTCCTTCTCCAGCAAGCGCTCCGCCTGGCGCACGGCTTTCTCCACCCGCACATCGCCGAAGTGCAAGGTCTTGAGGCCAATTGCGGCCGGCTTTGCCGGCAGCGGTTCGCTGGCCTTGGGCGCACTGAACACCCGCGCCTGCACCGGCATCTGCTTGGGTCGCTTCAATAAGCACTGGAACCGATTGCGTCCCGCTGCCTGCAGCGAAAACGGCAGGCCTTCCGGTTGGTTGAGCAGCTCCAGCAGCGACACCTTGAACAAACTGTCGACCATCACCCGCGACAAGCTGATGCCCAGCAGGTTATCGGCGCGGCGGTTGGCCGACAGTACCTGGCCGCTCTCATCAAAAATCAGCAGGCCAGCCCATTGGCTGTCGAGGTTGTTCAGGCCGGTGTTGAAGGTCAGCTGGAAATGCTCGCCGCGAAACAGGTTGAGGATCAGCCGGTTCTCCACGGTCTGGCTCATCATCTTGACCATGCCCAGGGTGTGGGAGGGCGGCAGGTAGCTGTCGCTGGACACATCCAGCACCGCGATGATTTCACGCTGGGCATCGAAGATCGGCGCTGCCGAGCCGGTCATGAAGCGGTTGGCTTTCAGGAAGTGTTCGTCGTGCTCGATATGCACCGCCTGGGCACACGCCAGCGCGGTGCCGATGGCATTGGTGCCGCTGGAGCGCTCCTGCCAGCTGGCGCCGGCGCTGAAACCACGGGCCAACGTGGGCTCGATAAAACGCTGGGTGCCCCACGAGGTCAGGACCTGGCCCTGATTGTCAGCCAGCATGATCAGGCAGTTGGAGTTGCTCAGGATGTTTTCGTAGTAGGGCAGGACCTCCTGATGGGTGGTCTGCACCAAAGAATGCTGGCTTTCCAGCAATTGACTGATGCCCTCGGCGGGCAGTTGGTCGAAGCTGGGCGTGCTCTGATGGTCCAGGCCAAAGGCGCGGCAACGGCGCCAGGATTCCTGGATGAGCGTGTCGTGAGCCAAGGGTTCGGCCATGTTGACCTTCTTTTTATTGTTATGGGGTCTTGCACAATCCAGCGGTTGAAACCGGATCAAACTGTGGGAGCTGGCTTGCCTGCGATAGCGGTGTATCAGTAACAAATGAGCAAGCTGACCCATCGCTATCGCAGGCAAGCCAGCTCCCACATTTATTCTGTGTTAGGCATGAGAGTGTTGTTCAGAACTGTTCATTGTCAACCCCAGCACTGTTCAGTTGTTCACCCGAAGTGTTCACTCCCGAACATCCGCTTTACCCCATTTCTTTACACATCAACCACTTGCCGTTTTGGCACGAAACTCGCTCTGACGACTGGCCAGATTCATTCCAATAATAAAAAAGGTCGTGTCATGTCATTGACCCTGGAACATGTCTCCCGCGTCGTTGAAGGGCAAACCTGGATCGACGACGCCAACCTGCGTTTCGAAGCCGGTTCCTTCAACGTATTGCTCGGCCGCACCCTGTCCGGCAAGACCAGCCTGATGCGCCTGATGGCCGGCCTGGACAAGCCCGACAGCGGCCGCATCCTGATGAACGGCGTGGACGTCACGCAAAAGCCCGTACGCCTGCGCAACGTGTCGATGGTGTATCAGCAGTTCATCAACTACCCGACCATGACCGTGTTCGAAAACATCGCCTCGCCGTTGCGCCAGGCCGGTGTGTCTAACGAGGTGATCCAGAGCAAGGTGCTCGAAACCGCAAGAATGCTGCGCATCGAGAAATTCCTGCAGCGCCATCCGCTGGAGCTGTCCGGTGGCCAGCAGCAACGCACCGCCATGGCCCGTGCGCTGGTCAAGGATGCCGAGCTGATCCTGTTCGATGAGCCGTTGGTGAACCTGGACTACAAACTGCGCGAAGAGCTGCGTCAGGAAATGCGCGAACTGTTCAAGGCGCGCCACACCATCGCCATCTACGCCACTACCGAACCGAATGAAGCCCTGGCCCTGGGTGGCACCACCACCATCCTCCACGAAGGCCGGGTGATCCAGAGCGGCAAGGCTGCCGAGGTCTATCACCAGCCACAAACCGTGCTGGCGGCCGAGCTGTTTTCCGAACCGCCGATCAACCTGATGCCGGGGCGTATCAGCGGCAATGAAGTGAGCTTCGCCAATTTTGTGCATTTCCCGCTGAACGTCGATTTGCGCCCCATCGGCGAAGGCGAATTCCGCTTTGGCGTGCGCCCCAGCCATATCAGCCTGGTGCCGAGCAACGATGATGACCTGGAGCTGGCGGTGACCGTGGAAGTCGCCGAGATCAGCGGCTCGGAAACCTTCCTGCACGTGCGCAGCGAACACTTCTTGCTGGTGCTGCACCTGCCGGGGGTGCACGAGTACGACGTCGACGCGCCGATCCGCGTGTATATCCCCACCCATAAACTGTTTGTGTTCGATGGCCAGGGCCGGTTGGTCCAGGCCCCCGGGCGCCGTGTCGCGAGGGTTGCCTGATGGCCGAGATCCATTTGCGAAACCTCGCCCATAGCTACAGCCCTGCACCAAATGGGCCGGAAGACTACGCCATTCGGGAAATGAACCACGTGTGGGAGCAGGGCGGGGCCTACGCCTTGCTCGGGCCTTCGGGCTGTGGCAAATCCACCTTGCTCAACATCATCTCCGGCCTGCTCAGCCCGTCCGAAGGCCAGGTGTTGTTCGACACCACCGTGGTCAACGACCTCACCCCGGAAAAACGCAACATCGCCCAGGTATTCCAGTTCCCGGTGGTGTACGACACCATGACCGTGTTCGACAACCTGGCGTTTCCGCTGCGCAACCAGGGCCTGGCCGAGGCAAAAATCCACAGCAAGGTGCAGGAAATCGCCGAAGTCCTCGACCTGCAGAACCTGCTGACCAAAAAAGCCCGCAACCTTACCGCCGACGAAAAACAGAAAGTCTCCATGGGCCGCGGCCTGGTGCGCGACGACGTGTCGGCGATCCTGTTCGATGAACCGCTGACAGTGATCGACCCGCACCTCAAGTGGAAGCTGCGGCGCAAGCTCAAGCAGATCCACGAGCAGTTCAACATCACCATGGTCTACGTCACCCACGACCAGTTGGAGGCGTCGACCTTCGCCGACAAGATCGCGGTGATGTACGGCGGGCAGATCGTGCAATTCGGCACGCCACGTGAGCTGTTCGAACGGCCCAGCCACACCTTTGTCGGCTATTTCATCGGCAGCCCGGGGATGAATCTGATCGATGTGCAGGCCAAGGCGGGCGGGGTGCGTTTCGCCGACACCCACTTGCCGCTGTCGGAAGCGCTGCTGCAACGCATTGCCAGCACGGACTACAAGAAACTGCAGGTGGGCATCCGCCCGGAATTCATCCACGTGTGGGACGAGTACAACGCTGACGCCCTGCAAGCCGACGTCACACACGTCGAAGACCTTGGCACCTACAAGATCATGACCCTCAACCTCGACGGCGCCCCGCTGAAAGTGCGCCTGGCCGAAGACAAGCCGGTCCCCGAAGGGAAAGCCTCCATCAGTTTCCCTGCGCAATGGCTGATGCTCTACGCCGATGACTACCTGCTGGAGGTGCAGCCATGAACAAGGTGCAGAACAACAAGGCCTGGTGGCTGGTGTTGCCGGTGTTCCTGCTGGTGGCGTTCAGTGCGGTGATCCCGATGATGACCGTGGTCAACTACTCGGTGCAGGACATCTTCGACCAGTCCAGCCGCTACTTTGTCGGTGCAGACTGGTATAAGCAGGTGCTGCTCGACCCGCGTCTGCACGACTCGCTGCTGCGCCAGTTCATCTACTCGGCCTGCGTGCTGTTGATCGAAATCCCCCTGGGCATTGCCATCGCCCTGACCATGCCGACCAAGGGGCGCTGGTCGTCGCTGGTGCTGATCATCCTTGCCATTCCGTTGCTGATCCCGTGGAACGTGGTGGGCACCATCTGGCAGATCTTCGGCCGCGCCGATATCGGCTTGCTGGGTTACAGCCTCAACGCCTTGGGCATCAGCTACAACTACGCGGCCAACACCATGGACGCCTGGGTCACCGTGCTGATCATGGACGTGTGGCACTGGACCTCGCTGGTCGCACTGCTGTGTTATTCGGGCCTGCGCGCCATCCCGGATGTGTACTACCAGGCCGCGCGGATTGATCGGGCATCGCCCTGGGCGGTATTCCGACATATCCAGCTGCCGAAGATGAAAAGCGTGCTGCTGATCGCGGTGATGCTGCGGTTCATGGACAGCTTCATGATTTACACCGAACCCTTCGTCCTCACAGGCGGCGGGCCGGGTAACGCCACTACCTTCCTGAGTCAGACCTTGACCCAGATGGCCGTAGGCCAATTTGACCTGGGCCCGGCGGCGGCGTTTTCCCTGGTGTATTTCCTGATCATCCTGTTGGTGTCATGGCTGTTCTACACCGCCATGACTCATTCCGACGCCAACCGCTGAGGCCGCAGACATGAGCAAGCGCAAGGTTATCCCGCTGCTGATCTACATCCTGTTCCTGCTGGTGCCGATCTACTGGCTGTTGAACATGTCCTTCAAGAGCAACACCGAAATCCTCGGCGGGCTGACCCTGTTTCCGCAGGACTTCACCCTGGCCAACTACAAGGTGATCTTCACCGACCCCAGCTGGTACACCGGTTACCTCAACTCGCTGTACTACGTGAGCCTGAACACGGTGATCTCCCTGAGCGTGGCGCTGCCGGCAGCCTATGCGTTCTCGCGTTACCGTTTCCTCGGCGACAAGCACCTGTTCTTCTGGCTGCTGACCAACCGCATGGCGCCGCCAGCCGTGTTCTTGCTGCCGTTCTTCCAGCTGTATTCGTCGATTGGCCTGTTCGATACCCACATCGCTGTGGCCCTGGCGCATTGCCTGTTCAACGTGCCGTTGGCGGTGTGGATCCTGGAAGGCTTCATGTCCGGCGTGCCGAAGGAAATCGACGAAACCGCCTACATCGACGGTTACTCGTTTCCTAAGTTCTTCGTGAAGATCTTTATCCCGCTGATTGGCTCCGGCATCGGTGTGACCGCGTTTTTCTGCTTCATGTTTTCCTGGGTTGAACTGCTGCTGGCGCGCACCCTGACCTCGGTCAACGCCAAGCCGATCGCGGCGGTGATGACGCGCACGGTTTCGGCGTCGGGTATCGATTGGGGCGTGCTGGCAGCGGCGGGGGTGTTGACCATCCTGCCTGGCATGCTGGTGATCTGGTTTGTTCGCAACCACGTGGCCAAGGGCTTTGCCCTGGGCCGGGTCTGAGGAGTCGATGATGGAATGGATGGCCTGGACCACCCCCACCGCGCTGTTCTTCGCGGCCATTGCCCTGTTGCTGGTGGGCATGACCACGTGGGAGCTGCGCTCGCCGAGCATCCCCCGGCGCGGCTTTTTACCGATCAGCACCACCCGTGGTGATCGCTTGTTTATCGGTCTTCTCGGCAGCGCCTACCTGCACCTGCTGGTGATCGGCGTAACCGGCTGGAGCATCTGGGTGGCGTCCGCGCTGTCCCTGGTGTGGCTGTTGTGTGTGATGCGTTGGGGCTGATGCGGGCGGCGATCACTCACCCGTAGGAGCCGGCTTGCCGGCGATGGCGTCCGCAAGATCGCTATCGCCGGCAAGCCAGCTCCTACACGGTGGAGGTCGGCGTCTGAAGTCCCGTTTGAAATTAACCAGGAGGTCTCTATGTTCGATAACAACAATAAGCTGCGACATAGCATTTCATTGGCCGCCGTACTGGCCCTCAGTGGTTTGAGCGCCACGGCCTGGGCCGATGCGTATGAAGATGCCGCGAAAAAATGGATCGGCAGTGAGTTCAAACCGTCCACCCTGACCGCCGAGCAGCAGCTCGAAGAGTTGAAGTGGTTTATCAAGGCGGCGGAGCCGTTCCGTGGGATGAAGATCAACGTGGTGTCGGAAACCCTCACCACCCACGAGTACGAGTCCAAGGTGCTGGCCAAGGCCTTTACCGAAATCACCGGCATCAAGCTGACCCACGACTTGCTGCAGGAAGGCGACGTGGTGGAAAAGCTGCAAACCCAGATGCAGTCCGACAAGAACATCTATGACGGCTGGGTCAACGATTCCGACTTGATCGGTACGCACTTTCGCTACGGCAAGACCGAATCCATCACCGACCTGATGGCCAACGAAGGCAAGGCCTTCACCTCGCCGACCCTGGACATCAAGGACTTCATCGGCATTTCCTTCACCACCGCGCCGGACGGCAAGATCTACCAGTTGCCCGACCAGCAGTTCGCCAACCTCTACTGGTTCCGCGCCGACTGGTTCGAGCGCGCCGACCTGAAAGCCAAGTTCAAGGAAAAGTACGGTTATGAACTGGGCGTGCCAGTGAACTGGTCGGCCTATGAAGACATCGCCAAATTCTTCAGCGAAGACGTCAAGGAAATCGACGGCAAGCGCATCTACGGGCACATGGACTACGGCAAGAAAGACCCGTCCCTGGGCTGGCGCTTCACTGATGCCTGGTTCTCCATGGCCGGTGGCGGCGACAAGGGCTTGCCCAACGGCCTGCCGGTGGACGAATGGGGCATTCGCGTAGAGGACTGCCACCCGGTCGGCTCCAGCGTCACCCGTGGCGGCGACACCAACGGCCCGGCTGCCGTGTTTGCCACGCAGAAATACGTGGACTGGATGAAAGCCTACGCGCCACCGGAAGCGGCGGGCATGACCTTCTCCGAATCCGGCCCGGTGCCGTCCCAGGGCAACATCGCCCAGCAGATCTTCTGGTACACCGCGTTTACCGCCGACATGACCAAGCCCGGCCTGCCGGTGGTGAACGCCGACGGCACGCCGAAATGGCGTATGGCGCCGTCGCCGGTCGGACCTTACTGGGAAAAGGGCATGAAGAAGGGCTATCAGGACGTAGGCTCCTGGACCTTCCTCAAGTCGACGCCCGAGAAGCAGAAACTCGCGGCCTGGCTCTACGCGCAGTTCGTGACGTCCAAAACCGTCTCATTGAAGAAAACCATCGTCGGCCTGACGCCGATTCGTGAGTCGGATATCAACTCCCAGGCCATGACCGACCTGGCGCCGAAACTCGGTGGCCTGGTGGAGTTCTACCGCAGCCCGGCCCGTGTCGAATGGACTCCGACCGGTACCAACGTGCCGGACTACCCGCGCCTGGCGCAACTGTGGTGGAGCAACATTGCGGCAGCGGCCAGCGGCGAGAAAACCCCGCAGCAAGCGCTGGACAACCTGGCCAAGGAGCAGGACGCAATCATGACGCGCCTGGAACGCTCCAAAGTGCAACCGGTGTGCGGCCCGAAAATGAACGAAGAGCGTGACGCGCAATACTGGTTCGACCAGCCGGGCGCACCGAAGCCGAAACTGGCCAACGAGAAGCCCAAAGGCGAGACCGTGGCCTACGGCGACCTGCTCAAGCAGTGGGAGGCTGCGCGTAAGTAAACACTTGCGCCGATGCTCCACGCTGGCACCCACCCCTGTAGGAGCCGGCTTGCCGGCGATTGCGGCAGATCAGTCAACCCATTGGCTGGCTGATACACCGCATCGCCGGCAAGCCGGCTCCTACACTAATGCCCTCGGCTATCAGCCAGAATCCGCGCTGTATCCCGCGCCGGCGGTAACCCGAACACCCGCGCATAATCGCGGCTGAACTGGGTCGCGCTTTCATACCCCACCTCAAACGCCGCATGGGTCACGCTGCTCGCGCTGGCAACCATCAACGTACGCGCCTGTAACAACCGCACGCGTTTCTGATACTGCAAAGGGCTCAAATTGGTCACCGCCTTGAAGTGCCGATGAAATGCCGAAACACTCATCGCAGCCTTCTGGGCCAAGGCCTCCACGCGGATCGGTTCGGCATAGTCGCGACGAATCCACTGGATCGCCTGGCTGACCCGTGCCATCGCCGTGTCTGGCGCAGCAATTTCGCGCAGCATCCAGCCATGAGGGCCTTGCAGTACGTGGTAGAGGATCTCCCGTTCATACGCAGGGGCCAGCGCGGCAATTGCTACCGGGTCACCCATCAGGCGCAGCATGCGCACCCAAGCATCCATCAAGGCGGGTGTGACGGCCGCCACGGAGAAACCGGCTTCCTGTTCGCAACGCCCGTTGGGGGCCGGCAGGTCATTGAGCAGGGTGGTCAGCACGGTCGGATCAAGCGTCAGGCTCACCGCCAGGTAGGGTTCGCCCGTGATCGCCGGATTCACCACGCCGACTGCGGGCAACTCGATGGACATCACAAAATACGTCGCCGGGTCGTAATGCAGCGTGCGGTCGCCCACGGTCATGCACTTACTGCCCTGCAGGATCAGGTTGATCATCGGGTCATACACCGCCGCCAGCATATGCTCGGGAATCGCCCCCTGGACCATCGCCACGCGGGGGATGCCGGTCTCGGTGCGGCGGTTTTCGGCCTTGGCAGCCAAGGCGCGCAGTTCGATCAATTGAGTATTCATGGCGACCATGCTGTGCCTGCCGTTGAGCCTTGCGCAAGCAAAAAGCAGAAACAGGCAAGATTGGAGTAGGAACGGCTGCGTCGAAGAGTAGGGCGATGACTACTGTGGTCACTCAACTTTTCAGCAGTGGAGCAGGCCATGGGCGTTATCGTGATTACCGGAGGCAGCCGTGGGATCGGTGCCAGTACCGCCGAGCTGTGTGCACGTCAGGGGCATGGTGTGATCCTCACCTATAAGCGCAACCCGGATGCGGCACAGGCGGTGGTCCAGCGTATCGAGGCCAGCGGCGGGAAAGCCGTGGCGCTGGAATTGGACGTTGCGGCTGCCAGCACATTCCCTGTCTTCCGAGAGGCGGTGACGCATGCCCTGCAGGCCAAATGGGGCGCAAGCACCTTGAGTGGGCTGGTGAACAACGCCGGCTACGGCCTGTTCAACCCCCTTGAGTCGGTGACCGAGGCGCAGTTCGACGGCCTGTTCAACGTGCACCTCAAGGGGCCGTTTTTCCTGACCCAAACCCTGCTGTCGCTGCTGGAAGAACACGCCAGCATCGTCAACCTTACCAGCGCCACCACTCGCGTCGCGACGGCGGGTGTCGCGCCCTACGCCACATTCAAGGGGGGGCTGGATGTGCTCACGCGCTACATGGCCAAGGAATTCGGTGAACGGCGTATCCGTGCCAACGCCGTGTCCCCCGGCGCCATTCGCACCGAACTGGGCGGCGGCTTGAATGACGAATTCGAAGCCCTGTTGGCCGGGCAAACCGCCCTCGGCCGCGTAGGCGAACCGGAAGATGTGGCACGGGTTATCGCCCTGTTGCTGTCGGAAGAAGGCCGTTGGATCAATGCCCAGACCGTCGAAGTTGCGGGCGGCTACATCATCTGAATCAGGAGGCTCCACCATGCTCGATCATCTGTTTATCTCGGTGAGCGATATCCAACGTTCGATCCGCTTCTACGAAGCCACCCTGACGCCGCTCGGCATCACCGCGCGGCATGACTACGACGGCAAGGATGGCCCGCCCGGCCACCCGGACCTGAAGGGCTTTGGCGCCAACGGGCGCATGTTTTTCTGGCTGCGCGAAGGCGCCGTGGAAGGGCGCGCGGTGCATGTGGGCTTTGTCGCCAATAACCGCGCCGAGGTGGATAACGCCTACGCCGCCGCCCTGGCAAACGGCGCCACCGACAACGGCGCTCCGGGCGCACGCCTGCACTACGACCCCAACTACTACGCGGCCAACGTGCTGGACCCGGACGGCTACAGCCTCGAATTCGTCTACAAGAACTGGCAGCACACCTCATGAAAACCTTGATGATCTACGGCGCCACCGGCTACACCGGACGTATGGCAGCGCAACACGCAAAACAACTTGGCCTCAACCTGGTGCTCGCCGGTCGCAACGCCGAACGCCTGGCGTCCCTGGCCGCTGAGTTGGGCGCGCCTTACCGCGTATTCACGCCGGATGCCGCCCAGTTGGACGGGATCGACGTCCTGCTCAATTTCGCCGGCCCCTTCGCCCACACCGCCGAAGCCTTGATGCGCGCCTGTATCGCCAACGGCACCGACTACCTGGACATCACCGCCGAAATCAACGTGTACCGCCTGGCCGAACGGCTCGGCACTGAGTCGCAAGTGATGTTGCTGCCCGGCGTGGGCTGGGACGTGGTGCCCACCGACTGCCTGGCCATGCACGTCGCCAGTCGTGTGCAGCAGCCGCACTCGCTGAAAATCGCCTTGCAGGTGCCCGGTGCCATGTCCCGGGGTTCGGCCATGAGTGTCAGCGAGATCATCGGCGCCGGCGTGATGGCGCGACTCGACGGTCAGTTGGTCGCCACGCCGGACGCGCAACCCCAGCACCTGGATTTTGGCGACGGACCAGTGCTGTGTGCCCCGTTGTCCTTTGGCGACCTGGTCACTGCATGGCATTCCAGCGCCATCCCGAATATCGCTATGTTCGTTCACATCACTGGCGAAGCGTTCCCGGAGGGCGACCTGTCACTGCTGCCCGACGGCCCCACCCAAGGCCAGCGCGACGCCCATCGTGCCCGTGCCGTGGCCGAAGTCATCGGCATTGATGGGACGGTGGCGCGTTCAGTCATCGAGACCGTCAACGGCTACAGCTACACCCCTTTGGCTGCCGTGGAAGCGGCGCTCCGAGTACTGGGCGGTGAACGTCGCGCGGGTTTTGAAACCCCTGCCAGGCTGTTTGGCGTGGGCTTTGCGCAGACCATTGCCGGCACGCGGATCACCGATTACTAATCCCACAGGAATTACCCCCATGACCACCCTCGACCTACACACCGCTGCCGATAAGTTCGCAGTGATCGACACCCTGCATCGCTTCGCAGCAGGCATTGATCTGCACGATCCGGCTTTGCTCGCTTCGGCGTTCACCGTCAACGCCGTATCGGATTTTGGCCCGGCCGCTGCCAAGGCAGGTTTTGAATACCCGGTGCTGGAAGGGCGCGACACCATCGTCACCGCACTGTCCGGCGCCCTCAGTCAACTCGATACCACTCATTCTGTGAGTAACGCGCGGGTAACCCTTGAGGGCGACAGTGCGCGGCTGGATGCGTTGGTGGAAGCGCAGCACGTGCCCAAAAACGATCCTTCACGGCATTACCTGATGAAAAACCGTTATGACGTGGCGTTGGTGCGGGAAGAGGGCGTATGGCTGATCCAGCGCGTGACCGTGGATAACGTCTGGCGCTCAGGTGAACCTGCGGTGTTGGCGGGAGTTTAAGAACACCAAACGTACTGTAGGAGCCGGCTTGCCGGCGATGCAGGCGCCTCGGTGTATCAGGGAAAACCGAGCCGATACCATCGCCGGCAAGCCGGCTCCTACAGGTTATCAGGCGGCTTGCGGTTGAATCTGCAACTCGCCGTCCACGTCCTTGACCAACCCACTGGCCAAAAACAACGGCGCCAGGCGCTTGTGCAGTTGCGGCTCGACAAATTCCTTCACCGTGTCCAGCACCAGCACGCCGCTCAGCGGCAGCTCGGCCTTGGTGTAGGACAGCCATGCCTTCTTCAACGCCATCAACACATCACTGCCCGCCGTGGAGGCGAAGCGGCGGTGGGTGGGTTTGCCGTCGAACGTAAAGCTGTGCTGGAACGCGTAGCCGGTTTCATCGCCGCCGCTGGCGGTGCAGCGCACGCAGGTGCACGGGCCGTCGCCGAAGGCGCTGCGCAGGTAGGCGTTGAAGTCCACCACGGGCTTGAGTGACAGGCGCTTATCGACTTCGAACAGGTCCCCGGTCATTTTTTCGTCAGTGTTCAACGTCCATTTCCTCGCAGGTTCGACGGTTTTTCAAAGCGCGGCACAATACCAGCCATGGGCAGGTTTGTGGGCCATTTTGCATAACAATAGATCCCGATATTCTTTTCCTGTCTTAAAAATCGTGGCTACCCTCGCTCACCTTCTCAAAAGCGCGGCAGACTCCCCCATGACCTTCAAGCGTTCCTCTCTGACCCTCCTGGCGGCCTCGTTGGCCGCCGCAACGGCCTTGCTCAGCCCCGGTGCCCAGGCCGAAGGCAAGATCAGCATCGCCCAGCAATTCGGCATCGGCTACCTGATCCTCGACGTGGTGCGCGATCAGAACCTGATCGAAAAGCACGGCAAGGAGCAGGGCCTGGACATCAAGGTGGATTGGAACAGCATTTCCGGCGCCACCGCGATGAATGAATCGCTGCTGGCCGGCGCGCTGGATGTGGTTTCGGCCGGCGTGCCGCCGATGCTCACGCTGTGGGACCGCACCAAGGGCAAGCAGAACGTCAAGGCCATCGCCTCGCTGGGCTCGATGCCCAACTACCTGCTCACCAACAACCCGAACGTGAAAACCCTCAAGGACTTCAGCGAGAAAGACCGTATCGCCGTGCCTGCTGCTGGCGTGGGCTTCCAGTCTCGCACCTTGCAGATCGAGACCGCCAAGCAATTCGGCAATGACCAGTACAAGAAATTCGACGACATCTCCATCAGCCTGGCCCACCCCGATGCCACGGCGGCGTTGATTGCCGGAGGTTCGGAGATCAATGCGCATTTCTCCAGCCCACCGTTCCAGTACCAGGAACTGCTGAACCCCAATGTGCACAAGGTGCTCAGTTCCTACGACATCCTGGGTGGGCAGGCGACGTTCAACGTGCTGTACACCACGCAGAAATTCCACGACGAAAACCCCAAGACCTACAAGGCGTTCTATGACGCACTGGCCGAGGCTGAAAAAATAATCAAGGCCGATAAGCCAGCGGCCGCCAAGGCCTACATCCGCGTAGAGCAGTCGAAACTGCCGTTGGATCTGGTGGAAAAGATCGTCCAGGATCCGGAAATCGACTTCACCATCGTGCCGCAGCGCACCTTCATCTACGCCGAGAAATTGCAGGAGCTGGGTGTGCTGAAAAACAAGGCCGCCAGCTGGAAGGACTACTTCTTCGAAGAAGCCCACGGCGGCAACGGCAGCTGAGCCGCAAAAATTCTTGATGCCGAACACGGTTAAAAATGTGGGAGCTGGCTTGCCTGCGAAAGCGGTGGATCAGCCAGAACATTGATAGCAGACACACCGTCATCGCAGGCAAGCCAGCTCCCACATTTGGATCTCTGTTGTGATCATCTGTAGGAGCCGGCTTGCCGGCGATAGCTGCGTGTCAGTCGATACATTCGGTAGCTGATACACCGATATCGCCGGCAAGCCGGCTCCTACAGAGGTGTTGTGTATCCCGTCTACTGCGCAATCAGACTGCGCTTGATCCAGTCATACAAGTCATTCCCCTCGCTCGACAACTCACTGTTGGCGCGCCGGCACAGGTAGTACTGGCGGCCGTCATTGACCTGCAGATCAAACAACTTCACCAGCTCACCACTCGCCACATGGGGCGCCACCAGCGGCTCGCGCAGCAGCGCGCAACCGAGGCCGGTGAGGGTGGCGGTGAGTGCCAGTTGGCCGTCTTCCAGCAGCAAGCCATTGAGCGCTGTGGTGTCGACTTCGGCGGCCTCGAACCATTGGCCCCAGGTGCCGCGTTCTTCGTCGTGCAGCAACGGCAGTTCACTCAGCGCCTGAGGCGTGTCGATGGGCCCGTGCTGCGCCAGGAACGCGCGACTGCAATAGGGCGTCACCGCGCCAGAGATCAACGGCTCGCTGTGGTAGCCCGGCCAATGCCCGGTGCCAAAACGGATCGACAGGTCCGCTGCGTCGCTGGGGTAGCTGCGGTGGTTGGCGTACGTCACGTTGATGTCCAGCGCCGGGTGATCCTTCAGGAAATTCGCCAGGCGCGGGATAAACAGGTTGATGCCAAACAGCGGAATCAGGCTGATGGTGACCTGGCGCGTCGCGCTTTTTTCACGCACGTGTTCGGTGGCGCTGCGCAGTACCGCAAAGGCTGAGCGAATCGCACGGTAGTACTCGCGACCTTCGTCGGTGAGCACCAGGTTGCGGCCCTGGCGCAAGGTCAGCGGCTGCTGCAAAAAATCCTCGAGCAAATGCAACTGATGGCTGATGGCCGAGGCGGAGACGTCCAGCTCGCGGGCGGCGGCATTCACCCCGCCATGGCGCGCAAAGGCTTCGAACGTGCGCACGGCACGCAGGGGAGGGTCATTAGCTAACTGTTCTGATTTATTCATGTATTGAATTAAATACCAACTTTATCGCCGAATAAAGAGCCATAAGTGCCGTATTTGCGGCATAAATAGCCTGTTCTTTGTTGGGTATAACGATATGACTTTCTGATATTTGATAAAAACAGAATAGATGCTTAGTGTGCCGCCCCTGTACGCACTGAGGTCGATGGTCCTGATGGATGGGTTTATCCAACAACTGCTCAACGGTTTGATGACGGGCAGTCTCTACGCGCTGGTGGCCCTGGGTTACACCATGGTCTACGGCATTTTGCGCATCATCAACTTCGCCCATGGCGACGTGTTGATGATCGGCGCACTGGTGGGCTTGTCGGTGATCCGCCTGCTGCAGGCGACCTGGCCCGCCTTGCCGCCGGTGCTGGTGTTGCTCTGCGCCACCGTCGTCGCCATGGCCTTCTGCGCGGTGCTGGCGGTAGTGATCGAGCGTGTTGCCTATCGCCGCCTGCGCCATGCCCCGCGCCTGGCACCGTTGATCAGTGGCATCGGTGTGTCGCTGCTGCTGCAAACCGTTGCCATGCTAGTGTGGACCCGCAACCCGCAGATGTTCCCGCAATTGCTGCCCCTGGCGCCGATTGAAGTGCTGGCCGGCGCCTCCGCGCACCCGGCGATCACCAACGTGACGGCCCTTACCACCATCGCCATCGCCGTCTCGGTGATGGTCGCGCTGCTGGTGCTGGTGGAGCGCACGCGCTTCGGCCGGGCCATGCGCGCCGTGGCAGAAAACCCGCAAGTGGCGAGCCTGATGGGCATCAACCCCAACCACATCATCGTCATCACCTTTGCCATTGGCGGCGCGCTTGCCGCGTTGGCGGGGATCATGATGGCCAGCAACTACGGCAGCGCGCATTTCTACATGGGCTTTTTGCCCGGCATCAAGGCCTTCACCGCAGCCGTGCTGGGCGGCATCGGCAACCTCAAGGGCGCCATGCTCGGCGGCCTGTTGCTGGGGCTGATCGAAGCCCTGGGTACCGGCTATTTGGGTTCGGCTACCAACGGCGTGTTTGGCAGCAATTACCAGGATGTGTTCGCCTTTATCGTGTTGATCGCGGTGCTGGTGTTCCGGCCTTCGGGCTTGCTGGGCGAACGTTTGGCGACCCGCGCATGATCCAGTCCCTGACTCCCAACAAACGCGCGAGCCTGGGCTTGCTATTGCTCGCCGTGGCCCTGGTGCTGGCACCGTGGATCGTCGGCCACACCGGTGGCAACACCTGGGTGCGCACCCTGGACTTTGCCCTGCTGTACATCATGCTCGCCCTCGGCTTGAACATCGTGGTCGGCTATGCGGGGTTGCTGGACATGGGTTTTATCGCGTTCTACGCGGTGGGCGCTTATCTCGCGGCGTTGCTCTCGTCGCCGCATTTGCTGCAACAGTTCCCCGCGCTGGCGGCGTTGTTGCCGGCGGGCCTGCACACCTCGATCTGGCTGATCCTGCCACTCGGCGCCTTGCTGGCGGCCGGCTGTGGTGTCGTGCTCGGCGCGCCGACCCTGCGCCTGCGCGGCGACTACCTGGCCATCGTGACCTTGGGCTTTGGCGAGATCATCCGCATCCTGCTGCGCAACCTCGACCGCCCGGTGAACATCACCAACGGCCCCAAAGGCATCTCCCAGGTGGACCCGGTGAACCTGCTCGGCGTGAACCTGGGGCGCACTCAAGAACTGTTCGGCCTGCGCCTGCCCTCGGTGTACCTCTATTACTACCTGTTTGCCGCACTGGTGGTGTTGATCCTGTTCGCCTGCATCCGCCTGGAGCATTCGCGCATCGGCCGCGCCTGGGTGGCCATCCGCGAAGACGAAGACGCGGCGCAGGCCATGGGCATCAACACCGTGCGCCTCAAGCTGCTGGCGTTTGCGATTGGTGCGGCGTTTGGCGGCGTGAGCGGGGTGCTGTTCGCTTCGTTCCAGGGGTTTGTCTCGCCGGAATCCTTCACCCTCAACGAGTCCATTGCCGTGCTGGCGATGGTGGTGTTGGGCGGCATGGGCCACATCCCCGGGGTGATCCTGGGCTGCGTGTTGTTGGCGGCCTTGCCCGAAGCCCTGCGCGCCAGCATGGGCCCGCTGCAGCAGTCGCTGTTCGGCCAGGTGCTGGTGGACCCGGAAATCATCCGCCAACTGTTCTACGGCCTGGCACTGATCCTGGCGATGCTCTACCGACCGGCCGGGCTGTGGCCCAAAGGAGTGGCACGATGAACGCACCGTTGTTGCAGATCGACAAGGTCAACAAACACTTCGGCGGCGTTGCGGCGCTGACCGACGTGAGCCTGAGTATCCAGCCCGGCGAAATCTACGGGTTGATCGGCCCCAATGGCGCGGGCAAGACCACCTTCTTCAATGTGATGACCGGCCTCTACACCCCGGATTCCGGGCGTTTCCAGCTCGATGGCCGGGACTACACGCCCACCGGTGTGCACCGGGTGGCCGAAGCCGGCATTGCCCGAACCTTCCAGAATATCCGCCTGTTCAACGCCATGAGCGCCCTGGAAAACGTCATGGTCGGGCGCCATGTGCGCACCCGCAACGGCCTGTGGGCGGCGCTGAGTCAGCATCGTCGGGCGCGTGAGGAAGAGGCGCAAACCCGCGCCCATGCCCATCGTTTGCTGGCGTATGTGGGTTTGGCCGGGTTTGCCCATTACCGCGCCGACAGCCTCAGCTACGGCCATCAGCGCCGCCTGGAAATCGCCCGCGCCCTGGCCACCGAACCGCGCCTGCTGGCGCTGGATGAACCGGCAGCCGGCATGAACGCCAGCGAAAAAGTGCAACTACGTGGCCTGCTGGAAAAGATCCGCGACGACGGCCACACGCTGCTGCTGATCGAGCACGACGTGAAGCTGGTGATGGGCGTGTGCGACCGCATCAGCGTGCTCGATTACGGCCAAGTCATCGCTGTGGGCCCACCCGCCGATGTTCGCCAGCACCCGGCCGTGATCCAGGCCTACCTGGGAGCCAGTGCCCATGTCTGAAGCCCTGTTGAGTGTCGACGGTTTGCAAGTGCGCTACGGCGCCATCGAAGCCGTCAAATCCCTGGACCTGCAGATCCACGAAGGCGAGCGCGTCACGCTGATCGGTGCCAATGGCGCTGGCAAGACCTCCAGCCTCAAGGCCCTGACCGGGTTGCTGCCGGCGGCCAAGGGCGAGATCCGCTTTGCCGGGCGTTCGATCCGCGGCGTGGCGCCCGACCAGTTGCTGCGCCAGGGCATCGCCATGGTCCCCGAAGGGCGCGGGATCTTTGCGCGCATGAGCGTGCTGGAAAACCTGCAAGCCGGTGCCTTCCTGCGCCGTGACAACGCGCAAGTGCAGCGCGAAATGCGCCAGTTGTTCGACCACTTCCCGCGCCTGCAGGAACGCCTGCACCAATCGGCCGGCCTGCTGTCGGGCGGCGAGCAGCAGATGCTCGCGCTGGCTCGCGCCCTGTTGTCACGCCCGCGTTTGCTGATCCTCGATGAGCCGTCCATGGGCCTGGCACCGATCATGGTGGAGAAGATTTTCCAGGTGATCGATGACGTGTGCCGCCAGGGCATGACCCTGTTGCTGGTGGAGCAGAACGCACGGCTGGCGCTGCAGGTCACTGACCGCGCCTACGTGATGGACACCGGACGTATCAGCCTCACGGGGCCGTCCCAGGATTTGCTTGAACACCCCGAGGTGCGCAGTGCATACCTCGGCGAATAGATCACCCATGACGCTACCGGACGCCCGGCGTGTTCCGACCCGCCTGAAAACCAGCAGGAACCCCAGATGAACACATTGAAGAAAACCGCACTGATCGGCCTGGCCCTCAGCAGCCTCGCCAGCGCCGTGGCCCAGGCCGACCAGACCGTGCTGATCGGCTTGGCTGGCCCACTCACTGGCCCGTCCGCACGGATCGGCAAGGACCTGGAAAACGGCGCGCAACTGGCCATCGACCAGGCCAACGCCAAGCACCCGAAAATCAACGGTGAAGCCGTGACGTTCAAGCTGGTCTCCGAAGACGACCAGTCCGACCCGCGCACCGCGGTGACCGTGGCCCAACGCCTGGTGGACGAAGGCGTGGTCGGCGTGGTCGGCCACTGGAACACCGGCACCAGCATCCCGGCGG
Organism: Pseudomonas sp. GW821-FHT09A09; assembly: GCF_059418405.1. Lineage (NCBI taxonomy): Bacteria > Pseudomonadati > Pseudomonadota > Gammaproteobacteria > Pseudomonadales > Pseudomonadaceae > Pseudomonas > Pseudomonas sp. GW821-FHT09A09. Next base: position 81,572 of record NZ_JBWKPU010000005.1, on the reverse strand, counting down.
CGCGGGTGTACCACGACGCCGGTATTGCCCAGGTCGCCCCGGTTGCCACCGGCCACGCCTATACGCAGCAAGGCTTCGACACCAGCTTTCGGATCATGGGCCATGACGACGATGGCGGTCGCGTGGCCGGCGACTATGCGTTGAATACCCTGAAAGCCAAGCGCATCGCCGTGATCGATGACCGTACCGCGTTCGGCCAGGGCCTGGCCGACCAGTTCGTCAAATCCATCGAGGCGGGCGGTGCAACCGTGGTGGGCCGCGAATACGTGGACGACAAGACCATCGACTTCAGTGCCGTGCTCACCAACATCCGCAGCCAGAACCCGGACCTGATCTTCTTCGGCGGCGTCGACTCCCAGGCCGCACCGCTGGCCCGACGCATCAAGCAACTGGGCATCAAGGCACCGTTGATGGGCGCGGGCGGGTTTGTCAGCCAGACCTTCCTGCAACTGGCGCAGAACGAAGGCGAGGGCGTGATTGCCCTGGAACCGGGTTTGGCGGTCGCGCAGATGCCTGGCGGCAAGGCGTTCGAGCAGGCTTACAAGGAGCGCTACAAGGCCAACATCGAGCTGCATGCACCGTTCGCCTACGACGGCGTCGGCGTGTTGGTGGCGGCGATTGAAAAGGCCGACTCGGTGGACCCGCAGAAGTACCTGCCGGTCTTGCGCGCCATCAGCTACCCGGGCGTGACCGGCACTATCGCGTTCGATGCCGAAGGCAACTTGAAGAAGCCGTCGTTCACCGTTTACCAGGTCAAGGCCAACCAATGGCAGCCCGTAAGCGTGGCCGGCGGTCAATAAACAGGTCGACTGTAGGAGCCGGCTTGCCGGCGATGGCGGTCTATCAGCTAAGGATGCACAGGCTGACACTCCGCTATCGCAGGCAAGCCAGCTCCCACATCGGTTTGGAGGAGAGATGAAATGAGCAAGCTGGAAGGTGAACTGGGCATTCTGGCCCGTCGGCGGATCGAGGCCGAAATCATCAAGCCGATCTACGAGATTCTCAAGCGCGAGCAGGGCCAGGCGTTTGCTGCGGCCGTGATCGGCGAGGCCGTGGGCAACGCGGCGATCCAGGCCGGCAAACATTTTGCCGCGCTGGAAGAGCAGGGCGCCGACCTCAAGAGCTTTATCGAACTGCAAGTGTTGTGGGAGAAGGACGACGCCCTCAAGGTCGAGATCATCGCCAGCGATGCCGAGTACTACGACTATGACGTCAAGCGTTGCCGCTACGCCGAGATGTACCACGAGATGGGCCTGGGCGAGATCGGCCACCTGCTGTCGTGCAACCGCGACGAGCTGTTTATCGTCGGCTACAACCCCGACATCGAACTGACCCGCACCCAGACCATCATGGGCGGTGCCCATCACTGTGACTTCCGCTACCGGGCCAAGCCTCATGAATGATCACGCACGGGTAAACGGCGAGCGCCTGTGGGACTCGCTGATGGACATGGCAACGATCGGCGCCACCGAAAAGGGCGGCGTCTCGCGCCTGGCCCTCACCGATGAGGACCGCCGTGGCCGCGACCTGTTTGTGCAGTGGTGCACGGCGGCCGGGTGCAGCATTCGTGTGGACGCGATGGGCAACATCTTCGCCCGCCGCGCCGGTCGCCACGACCACCTGGCTCCGGTGCTGACTGGCTCCCATGGCGACTCTCAGCCCTTCGGCGGCAAGTACGACGGCATCTACGGCGTGCTCGCCGGGCTGGAAGTGCTGCGCACCTTGAACGATCTGGGCATTGAAACCGACCGGCCCATCGAAGTGGTCAACTGGACCAACGAAGAAGGCTCACGCTTCGCCCCGGCGATGATTTCGTCGGGCGTCTACGCCGGTGTCTTTGACTTGGAATACGGTTTGTCCCGCGAGGATAAAGCGGGGGTAACCATTGGCGAGGCGCTGAAAGAAATCGGCTATGCCGGCGCACATCCGGTGGGCGGCCAAGCGATACATGCCGCGTTCGAACTGCACATCGAACAAGGCCCGATCCTCGAAGCCCAAGGCATCACCATCGGCGTCGTCACCGGCGCCCAGGGCCAACGCTGGTATGAAGTGGAACTGAGCGGGCGCAGCGCCCACGCCGGCACCACGCCCATGGACCACCGCCTGGATGCCTTGCTCGGTTTTGCCCGCGTCGTCGAGGCAGTGAACGGTCTGGGGCTGGAACAAGGTGCCGAAGGGCGCGCCACGGTGGGTATGGCAAACATCTTCCCCAACTCACGCAACGTGGTGCCGGGCCGGGTGTTTTTCAGCGTGGAATTCCGTCACCCGGACGAAGCAGTCCTGGCGCGCCAGGATCAGCAACTGCGCGACGCCGTGGCCCGTATCGCCGAGGGCATCGGCTTGCAGCACAGCGTGAAGCAGATCTTCCAGTACGCGCCAATTGCCTTCGACAGCGACTGTGTAGAAGTGGTACGTGCCTCGGCTGAAAAGCTCGGCCACAGCCACCGGCCAATGATCTCCGGTGCCGGGCACGACGCCTGCTACCTCAACCAGGTCGCGCCCACTGCGATGATCTTTGTGCCGTGTGTGGACGGGTTGAGCCATAACGAAGCCGAGGCCATCTCTCCCGAGTGGTCGACAGCCGGCGCCGATGTGCTGTTGCAGGCCATCCTGGCCAAATCCCGGCGCTGACAAGCGGCGATCAAACAGCACGTACATCCAATTTTCATCACCCCCGCCCACGGCACACTCCCCTCATCGCTGATCTTTCAAGGCAGAGGGGAGCACCATGGACCCAGCACCAGAGACAGGGCCCGACGAAGTCGTCACCCTGGTCGTCAAACACCTGATCAAGAAAGGCCTTGAGGCCGACTATGAAGCCTGGCTGCGGCGCATTGTGCGCATCGCCGGTGAGCGCCCCGGCCACCTCGGCGTGGACGTGGTGCGCAGTCAACAGAACGGCCTGGCGCTGTTCACCTGCGTATTGCGCTACCGCTCCACCGACGCCCTGGAGCGCTGGCTCGACTCCCCCGAACGCAACGACCTGATCGCCGAAGCTGCGCCCATGCTGGCCGACGGCGACAAGACCGAAGTCGGCGGCGTCAACGAGTTCTGGTTCTCGCCCCTGGCCGACAGCGCCGCCAAGCCGCCACGCTGGAAGCAGGCGGTGGTCACCCTGTTCGTGATCCTGCCGCTGACCCTGCTGGTGCCGCTGGTGTGGGGACCGGTCCTGCGCCTGCATCCCTTTCTCTCCAACTACGTGGTCGCCACCTTCCTGGTGACCCTGACCATCGTGTTGCTGGTGGTCTACCTGCTGATGCCGGCGGCCACCCGCCTGTTCGCTCCCTGGCTTGAAGCCTCTGTAAAGGAAACCCTATGAACGCCGATCTGATTCTGTTCAATGGCCAGTTCCACACCGTGGACCGTGAAAACCCGCGCGCTACTGCTGTCGCCATCAGCGGTGGGCGTTTCGTCGCCGTGGGCACCGATGGCGAGGCAATGGCCCTGCGCGGCAGCGGCACCCAGGTCATCGACCTCAAGGGCCGCACCGTGATCCCCGGCCTCAACGACTCCCACCTGCATCTGATCCGCGGCGGGTTGAACTACAACCTCGAACTGCGCTGGGAAGGCGTGCCGTCCCTGGCCGATGCGCTGCGCATGCTCAAGGACCAGGCCGACCGCACACCGACCCCGCAATGGGTGCGCGTGGTGGGCGGCTGGAACGAATTCCAGTTCGCCGAAAAACGCATGCCCACCCTCGACGAACTGAACCAGGCCGCGCCCGACACCCCGGTGTTCGTGCTGCACCTTTACGACCGCGCCTTGCTCAACCGCGCGGCCCTGCGCGTGGCCGGCTACACCAAGGACACGCCCAACCCACCGGGCGGCGAGATCGTGCGCGACAGCAACGGCAACCCCACCGGCATGCTGGTGGCGCGGCCCAACGCGATGATCCTGTATGCGACCCTGGCCAAAGGCCCGAAATTGCCGCTGGAATACCAGGTCAATTCGACCCGCCAGTTCATGCGTGAACTCAACCGCCTGGGCCTCACCAGTGCGATCGACGCCGGTGGCGGTTTCCAGAACTACCCCGACGACTACGCGGTGATCGAACAGTTGGCCAAGGACGAACAGTTGACGGTGCGCATCGCCTACAACCTGTTCACCCAGAAGCCCAAGGAAGAACTCAGCGACTTCAAGAACTGGACCGGCAGCGTCACCCTGCACCAGGGCGATGACTACCTGCGTCACAACGGCGCCGGCGAGATGCTGGTGTTCTCGGCCGCCGACTTCGAAGACTTCCTCGAACCCCGCCCGGACCTGCCGTTGACCATGGAGCAGGAACTGGAGCCGGTGGTGCGCCACCTGGTGGAGCAGCGTTGGCCGTTCCGCCTGCACGCCACCTATGACGAGTCCATCTCGCGCATGCTCGACGTGTTCGAGAAGGTCAACCGCGATATCCCGTTCAATGGCCTGCCGTGGTTCTTCGACCACGCCGAAACCATCACCCCGAAAAACATCGAGCGCGTGCGTGCCCTCGGCGGCGGGATTGCGATCCAGGACCGCATGGCGTTCCAGGGTGAATACTTCGTCGAGCGCTACGGCGCCAAGGCCGCCGAAGCCACGCCACCGATCCAGCGCATGCTCGCCGAAGGCGTGCCGGTGGGGGCGGGCACCGATGCCACGCGGGTGTCCAGCTATAACCCGTGGACCTCGCTGTACTGGATGGTCAGCGGCCGCACGGTAGGCGGCCTGGCGCTGCACGCCGAGGGCTTGCCGCGCCTCACCGCGCTGGAACTGTTTACCCACGGCAGCGCCTGGTTCTCGTCCGAGCAAGGCAAGAAAGGCCAGATCAAGGTCGGCCAATTGGCGGACGTTGCTGCGCTGTCGGCGGACTTCTTCAGCGTCGAGGAAGAGGCCATCAAGTGGATCGAGTCGGTGCTCACCGTGGTCGGCGGCAAGGTGGTCTACGGCGCCGGCGACTTCGAAGAGTACGCACCGCCACACGTGCCGGTGCTGCCGGACTGGTCGCCGGTGGTCAAGGTGCCCGGGCACTGGCGTCCAAGCTCGCCATTGCAGGCCCAGGTGCACCAATGCAGCGGCCCGTGTGGCGTGCATGTGCACAGCCATGAAAAAGCGCGTCTTTCCAGCGTTCCGGTCAGCGACTTCCAGGGCTTCTGGGGTGCGTTCGGCTGCTCGTGTTTTGCCTTCTGATTACCCAACCCCCGTTAGGAGATAACCCCATGGCTTACAACCGTTTGAACAAAGATGACGCCGTCGTACTGCTGGTCGACCACCAGACTGGCCTGATCTCCCTGGTGCAGGACTTCTCGCCCAACGAGTTCAAGAACAACGTGCTGGCCCTGGCGGACCTGGCCAAGTTCTTCAACTTGCCGACCATCCTCACCACCAGCTTTGAAAGCGGCCCCAACGGCCCGCTGGTGCCGGAACTCAAGGAAATGTTCCCGGACGCGCCGTACATTCCACGTCCTGGCCAGATCAACGCGTGGGACAACGAAGACTTCGTCAAGGCCGTCAAGGCGACCGGGCGCAAGCAGATCATCATCGCGGGCGTGGTGACAGATGTCTGCGTAGCGTTCCCGACCCTGTGCGCACTGGCCGAAGGCTTTGAGGTGTTCGTGGTCACCGACGCGTCCGGCACCTTCAACGAAACCGTGCAACAAGCCGCCTGGGCACGCATGAGTGCAGCCGGTGCGCAACTGGTGAACTGGTTCTCGGTGGCCTGCGAGCTGCAGATCGACTGGCGCAATGACATGGAAGGCCTGGCCAACCTGCTGTCCCAGCGCATCCCGAACTACCGTAACCTGATGAACAGCTACACAGCGTTTACCAAGTAATTATCGCTAGAGAACACCGCTGAACCCTGTGGGAGCCGGGCTTGCCCGCGATGGCGGAGTGTCAGTCGACAGTAACGTCTGCTGATACACCGCCATCGCAGGCAAGCCAGCTCCCACATTTTGTTTTGTGGTGTGGCTACTGGCGCGCTATAACACCGCTAAATGTCCACCGAGAAGCGACAATGAACCCCTTCGAAGACATGCGCCTGTTCTGCCAGGTCATGGAATCCGGCAGTTTCACCGCCGCCGCCGAGCAACTGGGCCTGTCCAAGCAATTTGTCAGCCGCCGCCTGATCCAGCTGGAAGATCGCCTGGGCGTGCGCCTGCTCAACCGTTCCACCCGCCGCCTGGACGTTACACCACTCGGCCAGAGTTACTACGAATCCGCCTTGCGCCTGCTCGGAGAAGTCGAGCAAGTCGAGCAGGGCATCGCCGGCCAGAACAGCGAGCCGCGCGGCACCCTGCGCCTGAGTGCGCCGTTGTCGTTTGCCATGGCCCATTTGGGCTGCCTGTTGCCGCTGTTCCTGCAGCGCCATCCCCAGGTGTCGGTAGAAGTCGACCTCAGTGACCGCCCCGTCGACCTGATTGGCGAAGGCTATGACCTGGTGCTGCGCATCGGCACCCTGGAAGACTCCACCCTGATCGCCCGCCGCATCGCCAGCATCCCGCGGGTGTACTGCGCCAGCCCCGCGTACCTGGCCCTGCGTGGCACGCCGCAAAAACCCGAAGACCTCAATGAGCACGACTGCCTGCCTTACGGCCATGGCCGTCAGGTGCAATGGCGCTTCAAGGGCAAGGTGCAGGCGTTGAACGTGAGTGGGCGTATGCGCGTGAACAACGGCGATTTGCTGCGCGACACCGCTATCGCCGGCCTGGGCGTGACGTATTTACCGACGTTCATCGTTGGCGACGCGTTGAAGGACGGCCGCCTGGTCACGGTCCTGGACGACTTCGCCCCCGAAGCCCTGACCCTGTCGGCGGTGTACCCCCAGCACCGGCAGAGTTCACGGCCGGTGCAGGCGCTGGTAGAGTTCCTGCGCGAGCAACTGGCGCAGGGCTGCTGACGTGGCTGCGGTCAGCCGTTGGCGAGGTTCGCCAATTCGAGACCCGCGACATACCGCTCCAGATTCGCCAAAAACGCATCGGCAATCTCATGGCGGCTGTGGGTCGAAATCGCTGATGTGTGGGGCGACAACCGTACCCTCGGGTGCGTGTACAACGGATGCCCGTCCGGCAAGGGTTCCGGTTCGGTCACGTCCAGCGACGCCAGGCCGACCTGCCCGCTGTCCAGCGCTTGCAGCAACGCTTCCTGATCCACCAGACCACCGCGTGCGATGTTGATCAGGTGCAGCCCTGGCTTCGCGCTGCCCAGCACATCGCGGTCGACGATTTGCCGCGTCGCCTCGGTCAGCGGCGCCGCCAGCACCAGGTGATCGGCACGGGCGAACAGGTCGTGGATGTCCTTGGCCGCCTGCACACCGTCGACGCCAAACGGCGCTGTGCTCTGACGCAACGCCACGACGTGGATACCCAGAGCCAGTGCCTTGTGCGCCAGGCGTTCGCCAATCGCACCAAAACCGAGGATGCCCAGCGTGGTGCCTTTGAGCGGACGCAGCGGGGTGAAACTCCACTGTGCATCCTTCACCCAGATGTCCGGCAAATGCTTGGACGCTGCAAAGATCGCCGCCAGGGCGAACTCGGCGAGGTTGTCGGCGGCGCTGCCGCGTGAGGTGGTCACCGGCGGGCCGTTGAACAGCCACTGCGGGTAGAAGTCGATACCCGACGACACCAGGTGCACCCATTGCGCGCCGTACGGCCAGCCCGGTGGCGGGGTGTCCGGGGCGGTGTAGCCGCGCACGTTGATCGGGCGCAGCAACAGGATAGTGGCCTGGGGCGGCAGGTCGCTGGGCACGCCCACCGGCACGCCGATCACCTGGGCCTGCGGGTGGTGCGCGGCGAGGCGCTGGCGGATCACGTCGTTGTAATCCTCGTCCAACTGGCTGGCAATAATCACCTGGGTCATGGGCGTTCCTTCTCACGTTGGGCGAACACCGCTTTGCCGACGCCTTGCAACACGGCGTCGTTCTGCGGGGTGTGTACGCGACTGCACAGCACGTCGCGGTAATGCCGTTGCAGCGGACTGTGGCGCGACAGGCCGGGGTTGCCCGAGGCCTCGATGGCCAGTTCCACGGCACGGATAGCGTTATTGGTCACCAGGTACTTCACCTGCGCCGCGTTGGCGGCCGGGGTGTGGCCTTCGGCAGCGGCGTCGAGCAGGCTGCGGTTGGCAAACAGCAGGGTGTCGATATGGCCGACGGTCTCCTGGAAGCGCGGCAGGGTCGACAACGCTGCACCGAGGTTGGACGGCTTGCGTGCTTCCAGCCAGTTCACCAGCCAGTCGCGTGCGGCCTGGGCCACGGCGTCATACACCGACGACAGCAGCACCGACATCCACAGGAAACCCTCGCCATCCAGCTCCGGCGATGGTGCGCTCCAGGGGCTGACGCCGACGGCGTGGTCCAGCGGCACCAATACGTTGTCGAGTACCACTTCATGGCTGCAGGTGGCGCGCATGCCCAAATGGTCCCAGGTGTCGATGATGCTCACGCCGGGGCTGTCCTTGGGCACCAGCCAGGCGCCGACCAGCGGGTCCGGGTCATCGCTGCGCGCCCACACGCTGAACCAGCTCAGGCCGTGGCTGCCGGTGGAGTAGATCTTGCGCCCGCTGATGCGCCAGCCTTCGGCCGTGCGCACCGCCGTGGTTGCCGGCAGGCCGCCACGGGCCGGGGTGCCGAGGTCGGGCTCGACGCGCAGGGCGTTGATCAACGCGCCGTTGCGCACCGCGTCCGCGGCCACTTGCTGGCGCAGGTGCGCAGGCCAGGTCTTGCTGTCTTGCAGGCGGGTGTGTTGCAGGTACTGCATCACCAGGATCAGTGCCGTGGAGGGTTCGCCCTTGGCAATAGCGCTGATCGCCTTGCGCGCCTGGGGCAGGCTGGCACCGCCACCGCCGAGGGCCTTGGGCACGGTGAGGGCGACCAGGCCGTGTTCGTGCAGCAACTTGAAGTTGGCGTGGGGGAAGGCGCCGCTCTCGTCATACAGGTGCGCGGTGCTCGCCAGTTCGGCGCTGAGGCGTTCGAGCAGGGCGTCGAAGTGGGCGACTTCCACGGAGCGTAGGGATGGCTGAGTCATAAACATGTACTCGATCAAAAAATGTAGGAGCCGGCTTGCCGGCGATGGCGGCAGAAGGCTTTGCGCATGGCTTGGGGGCCAATCGCCGGCAAGCCGGGCTCCTACAGGGGGGGGCGGTGTGGGTCAGATGGCGAGGCGCACGGGTTGCTGGCCCAGCAAGCGTTCCACCGCCTGTAACACCGGCTCGGCTTCCGTGCGCACCAGCCAGTCCGGGCTGACCTCCACGAACGCCACGTTGCCGTCCCGGGCGATCACCACCACGGTCGGTTGCGGCAATTCCCATGTCCCGGTGCCGGTGGTGTCGCCGATGTGATTGCCCTTGGCCAACGCCGCGTTTCGCGAGGCGTCGTCAAAGCTGTAGAGAATGCCCAGCCGCCGCCCGAGGTTGTTGTCCGGGTCGCTGGCCACCAGCAGTCGCAGGGTGTGCCGGGTCTTGATCTCCACCAGGCGTTCCGGCACCTGCGGGCTGACCGCGACCAATGGCACGCCCAGCTCACGCAGACGTGGATAGAGTTGGCGCTCGTAATAGGGCAGGGCGAGGTTGCACGCGGGGCAGCCGGCAAAGCGGAAAAAGATCAGCACCGCCGGGCCGTCGGCCAGCAGCAGCTCACGGTTCAGTTCGCCACCTTCCACGTTCAGTAGAGTAAAAGGGTCCAGCTCGTCACCGACCTGCACGTAGTCGTCAGGCTGCGCTTCGTCCACCAGGCGCTGGCGCTGGTCGATGTTGACCTGCAAGGCGGCCGGCGCCCAGGTGGCCAGGCGTTCGGCATGCAGGTCGGCCAACTGACGGTTGAGAGACTCGCTCATGCCAGTGCCTCCTGTTCTGTCTCCACTTCGTTGGCAACGCTGTAGCGGTTGGCCGGCACGTCCAGGCCCAGGTTGTCGCGCAGGGTCTGGCCGCTGTACTCGGTGCGGAACAGGCCACGCTGTTGCAACACCGGCACCACCAATTCGGTGAAGTACTGCAAGCCATCGGGCAGTACCGAGTTGATGATGAAGCCGTCGCTGGCGCCGGTCTCGAACCAAGTCTGGATCGCATCGGCGACTTGCTCCGGGGTGCCGACAAAATCACGTTTGGGCCGCGAGAACCGCAAGGCCACTTCGCGCAGGGTCAGGCCTTCGTCCCTGGCCAGTTGCTTGATGCGGTCGGACCCGCCTTTCTGGCTGTTGGCGCCCAGGTCACCGAGTTCCGGGAAGGGGGCGTCGAGCGGGTACTGGCTGAAGTCGTGGTCATTGAACGGGCGGCCCAGGGCGACGATCGCATCCTCTACGGTCACCAGGTCCACGGCTTGCTGGTAGCGGCTTTCCACCTCGGCTTCATCGCGTCCGACAATCGGGCGAATGCCCGGCAGGATCGACAGGCTGTCGGCGTCACGCCCAAAGCCTTTGGCGCGGCGCTTGAGGTCCTGGGTGTAGGCCAGGCCTTCTTCAATGCTCTCCACGTGCACAAAGATCGCGTCGGAGTGTTCGGCGGCAAAGTTGCGCCCGTCTTCGGAAGTGCCCGCCTGGAAGATCACCGGCTGGCCCTGGCGAGAACGCGCGATGTTCAGCGGGCCCTTGACCGAGAAAAACTCGCCCTTGTGTTTGAGTGCGTGCAGTTTGGCGGGGGCGAAGAATTCGCCGCTGTGTTTGTTGTAGGAGAAGGCATCATCTTCCCAGGAATCCCACAGGCCCTTGACCACGTTCAGGTGTTCCTTGGCGATGCGGTAGCGCACCGCGTGCGGCGGGTGCTCGGCTTTGCCGAAGTTGTCGGCGGTGCCGCTGAGCCAGGAGGTGACCACGTTCCACCCGGCCCGGCCGCCGCTGATGTGATCCAGGGACGCAAACTGGCGCGCCACCTGGTAGGGCTCGGTGTAGCTGACGGTCACGGTGGCGACCAGGCCGATATTGGTGGTCAGCGCGGCCAGGGCCGACAGGATGGTCAGCGGCTCGAAACGGTTGAGGTAGTGCGGGCTGGATTTGGCGTGGATGTGCAGGCTGTCGGCGATGAACACGAAGTCGAACTTGGCGCTTTCGGCCAGTTCGGTCTGCTGCTTGTAGAAACCAAAGTTAGTGCTGGCATTCGGTTGCGCCTGCGGGTGGCGCCATTCGCCCCAGCCGTGGCCAACGCCGTGGACCATGGCTCCGAGTTTGAGTTGACGTGGCTTGCTCATGTTCTGCTCCTTGTTTCAGCGCGAGGCTTGGGAAAGTGGGACACGCTTGGCGTTAAAGCTCTTGTCGAAACCCTGTGACACATCGATGTGCTTGGGCAGAAGGCCTTCCTGTTGGTAGGTGTCAGCCGTGGCTTGCAGGCCGCTGATCACGCTGTCGTCAATCGCCACCGGGCTCAGGTGGGTGTCCTTGGCCACCTCCAGGTGTACGGCCAGGGGCAGGCCGGTGATCTTGGCTTGAGCGGCGGCGTATTCGTCGGGGTGCACGTTGGCCCAGGCATAGGCCCGGTCGACCCGCGCCACAAAGTCATCCAGTTGCACGCGCTTGTCGGCGATCGCCTGGCTGGTGGCCGCGAAGTACAGATGGTTGCTCAACAGCTTGTTGCCGCTGATCAGCACACGTGCGTGGCTTTGGGAGGTGACGACGGTGGTGTAGGGGTCCCAGGTGGCCCAGGCGTCGACGGTACCGTTGTCCAGCACCAGGCGTGATTCGCTGGGCAGCAGGAAGATGAATTGCACGTCCTTTGTGCTCAGGCCGGCGCTGGCCAGGGCCTTGATCGCCAGGTAATGGCCGATGGAGCCGCGCCCGGTGACGATCTTTTTGCCCTTGAGGTCGGCCACGGTCTTGATCGGTGAGTTCTCTGGCACCAGCAGGGCCGTGGTGTTGCGCCCTTCGGCGTGAATGATGCTGACCACCTTGAGCGAGGCACCCGCGCCGAGTGCGAACACATAAGGCGCGTCGCCCAGGGCGCCGACATCCACCGCGCCGGCATTCAGGGCTTCACCCAAGGGCGAGGCGGAAGGGAATTCCGACCATTGGATGTCATAAGGCACATTCTTCGTTTCGCCGGAGACTTCCAGCAGCGCCTTGATGGTGGATTTCTGGTTGGCCACCCGCAGCGGTTGCAGGTCGGCGGCGTGTGCGGTGGTGATCAGGCCGAGGGCCAGGGCGGTGCCCAGGAGCAGGCGTTTGAAGGGGGTGGTAAAGACCATGGGATGCAGGCTCCAGGTAGCTCGAAAAAGGGTTTAGCTACCTCCGCCTGGAGAAGGGGTCGGTGAGGACTTAACGTTATTCCCATAAAAACTCCCTGTGAAGTTCTTTTTGGTTATAAGTTAATCATTAAAATACCTGATCATTATTTATCTGATTATTCCTGTATTGCATGTTAATGCGGCCTGTAGTGAGCGGGCTCGCCCCGCGCCGCGGTCTCCCAGGCACCTGATACACACCTGACACACCGCCGCGCGGGGCAAGCCCGCTCACTACAAGTTGAGGGTCAGATCACGTAGAAACCGTGGGTGCCGTCGCGGGCCAGTTGCGCGACCAGGCCGAACTCCCAATCCAGGTACGCCTGCATGGCTTCCTTGGGGTTGTCGGTACCTTCGTACGGGCGGCGGTAACGGTCGATGCGCGGTGAGGCCAGGCGGGTTTCGCCTTCTTCCAGCGGCAGCTTTTCAGCGATCCACTGGGTGGTGCCGCCTTGCAGCAGAAACACCGGCTTGCCGGTGAGGGCTTCGACGTCTGCCACGGCCAGGCGCGCCAGTTGGCTGCTACCGCAGGTCAACACATAACGTTCGGCGGGCGGCACCTTTGCCAGGGCTTGCGGCAACTGCGCACGCAAGGCCCAGTAGGCCCCGGGGATATGGCGCTTGACGTAATTGACGCTGGGGGTGAAGTCCAGCACCGCCGTATCGCCATGGGCCAGCCAGTCCACCAGGGTATGGGGGCTGATCACTTCAGCCTGGGCCGGCGCGGGCACTGGCGCGACCCAGGCGCCGTGTTCGCTGAAATGCTCCGGCTGCAGGTCATCCAGCACATGCACTTCCCAGCCCAGCTGAGCGAGCCACGAGGCCGACATATTGGCGCGTACGCCGTCGTCATCCGCCAGCACCAGGCGTGCGCCGCGTACGCTGGCCACATGGTCGGTTTCCTGCACCAGCTGGCCGCCCGGTGTCGAGCGTGAACCCGGCAGGTGGCCGGCTTCGAATTCTTCCGGGGTGCGCACATCGAACAGGTAGGTGGTGCGGGTCGCTTCCTGCTGCCAGCGTTGCAGGTCGGCCAGGGTGGCACGCCCGACACGGGCCTTGTCGGCAACCCGGCGTGCCTCCTTGGCGGCGATCTGGCGGTGTTCTTCCGAGGTCGGCGCAAAGCGGCGCGACTGGCCATGGGCGAGTTTCTGCCCGGCGAGCGTCCAGCCGATGGTGCCGTTGCGCAGGGCTGACACCGGGTTGGCCACGCCGGCGTTGATCAGCGACTGGGTGCCGATAATGCTGCGGGTGCGCCCGGCGCAGTTGACGATGATGCGGGTGGCCGGGTCGGGCGCCAGTTCACGGGCGCGCAGTACCAGTTCGGCACCGGGCACGCTGATGCCGGTGGGGATGCTCATGGTTTGGTATTCGTCGAAGCGGCGGGCGTCGAGCACCACCACGTCGGCCTGGCTGTCGAGCAGTGCCTGCACTTCTTCGGCGGCGAGGGAGGGCGTGTGGCGTTCGCTCTCGACCAATTCACCGAAGGCTTTGCTCGGCACGTTCACGTCGATGAACAGTTCGCCACCGGCGTTGCGCCAACCCTCCAGGCCGCCTTCCAACAGGCTGACCCGGGTGTAGCCCAGCGCAACCAGACGCTCGGCGGCGCGTGCAGCCAAGCCTTCGCCGTTGTCGTAGACGGTGACCTGGGTATCACGCCGTGGAATGCGCGAGTACACCTCCAGTTCCAGCTTGGACAGCGGGATATTCGCGGCAAACAACGGGTGGGCTTCGGCAAACGGCGCTTCTTCGCGCACGTCCACCAGGGCGACTTCTTCATGGTCCAATAGGGCCTGGCGAATCTGCGCGAAGCTGCGGGTCGATACGGTGGTCATAGGGCAGGGCTCTTTTCTTTGGACAAATCCCAGATGTTCGGGAGGAAGGCGTTGGAATAACCGGAGATAAACAGTTTCTCGCTGCCATCGGGCTGGTACACCGCGCGGCGCACGGCACCGATATTGGCGCCGTAGACATGGATGCTGATGGACACCTGGTCGCTGTGGGCATTGCTCACCTGGTGGATGTCGCCGACCTTGGGCGACACCGCTTCCACCTGGCCCGGCACCAACTGGATCGGCTTGCCTTCGGCAACCAGGCTGCCGTCGGGGGCGCGTTCAAAACCCTGGGAGAATTCAGCGCCGCGCAACATGCCGATCAGCCCCCACACCCGGTGATCATGAATCGGCGTGCTTTGCCCGGGCCCCCACACAAAGCTGACGATGCTGAAGCGCTGGCGCGAATCGGCATGCAACAGAAATTGCTGGTAGCGCTCGGGGTCGGGTCTGGCGAATTCGTCGGGGAGCCAGTCGTCATGGCTGACCAGCTGCGCCAGGAGCTTGCCGCCACGGTGCAACAGGTCGCCTTCGCGTGGGTTGCCGTCAATCAATTCCGCCAGGGCGCCTATGAAGGCTCTCAGTCTCTCGGGGTGCTTGGCCTGGGTCATGACAACTCCATCGTGTGGTCGGTGGTGATGGGTTTATTTAAGCATAATGTTTATAGTTAATATGCTATTTTTTAATGATTAGCTTATAGCTGTAGGTAATTTAGAACCGGTCTGAATAGTGTTAGACGTTATCGATAGGTCGGTGGGCTATCCAGACCGTGTTCCGACAACTATGCTTCGCACACATCTTAATGACTGTTCTCTATGTGCGGCCCAAATGAAAATTGACGATATCGATGCCTTTGTCGAAGTGATTCGTTGCCAGTCCATCAGCCACGCCGCCGAGTCGCTGCAACTGACCCAGCCGGCCATCACCCGCCGCGTGCAGAACTTCGAGCAGGCGCTGGGGGTGGAGCTGTTCGACCGCAACACCAAGCCCCTCAAGCCTACGCTGATCGGCACCCGGGTGTATGAACAATGCCGGCTGATCCTGCGCGAAATGGATGCCCTGCGTGAGCTGGTCGCCACCGACGCGCCGCCCACCGGCCTGCTGCGCCTGGGCGTGCCGCAAACCATTGGCGATGTGGTGCTGCTCGATGCGCTCAAGCACCTGCGCACCGAATACCCCGACCTGCGCGCCCAGGTTGCTACCGGCTGGGGCAGCCAGTTGGTGGGCAAGATCGAACGCGGCGAGCTGGACGCGGCGGCGGCGTTGTTCCCGGCAGGCAAGATCTTTCCGGACAATATCGTCGGTGAATCCATCGGCAAGATGGAGCTGGTGGTGGTCTGCGCCAAATCCCAACTGCCGAAAAAACCCTGCAAGCTGGCAGACGTGTACCAGAACGGCTGGATCCTCAACCCCGACGGCTGTGGTTTCCGTGCCGGTTTGCAGCGCACCTTGTCGGACCAGGGCCTGGCGTTGCGGGTCAACCTGGAAACCTTCGGCACCGAGCTGCAACTGGGGCTGGTGGCCGACGGCCTGGGCCTTGGCCTGGTACCGCGCCCGCTGCTGGAACGCAGCGCCCACCGCGAGCAACTGGCGGTGATGCCCCTCAAGGATTTCAAACCGGTGATGGACCTGTGGCTGATCTACCCGCATTTCCTCGGCAACCTGCAAGGGCCGGTGGACGCCTTCGGCAAGCTGGTGGCGGTTTCACTGCACAAGGTCCGCAACGCCGCCTGACCCCTCGGGCGATGCGGCCCCTGAATTTTCGGTGGCCTCACGGACGCCATCGCCGGCAAGCCGGGCTCCTACGGGTTTGTGTCGTGAACAAGAATATCGATACCCGCAACCCTTGTAGGAGCCGGCTTGCCGGCGATGAGGCCCTTGGATTTTGCACGCATCTCGAGGCCGCCATCGCCGGCAAGCCGGGCTCCTACAGGGTGTTTGACGCTGTTATGGTTATGAAAAAAAATAATAATTAGCTTAGATTAAAATGTGCTTTTTATTATTTTTTTGCACCCCGTAGGCTTGCCTGGAAGTCCTTAAGGCCATCCAGGAAGTTTTGCCATGAGCAGCGTCACCTCGATTTCCAGCGTTTCCAACTCCGTTCGCCAACGCGTCACCCCGGAAGAATGGGAAGTGCGCGTCAAACTGGCCGCCGCCTATCGCCTGGCGGCCTTGTACAAATGGACCGACCACATCTACACCCACTTCTCTGCCCGCGTGCCGGGCCCGGAGGAGCATTTCCTGATCAACGCCTTCGGCTTGCTGTTCGATGAAATCAGCGCCTCCAACCTGGTCAAGGTCGACCTCGACGGCACGATCGTCGACGATCCCACTGGCCTGGGCATCAACTACGCCGGCTACGTGATCCACAGCGCCATCCACGGCGCGCGGCATGACCTGCAGGCGGTGTTGCACACCCATACCCGTGACGGCATTGCGGTGTCGGCACAGAAGGACGGGTTGCTGCCCATCTCCCAGCATTCCATCGGCTTCTCCGGGCGTGTGGCCTATCACGGCTACGAAGGCGTAGCGCTGGACCTGGATGAACGTGAGCGGCTGGTCGCGGACCTGGGTGACAAGAGCGTGATGATCTTGCGCAACCACGGCCTGTTGACCGCGGGTGTCAGCGTCGAGCATGCCTTTCAGCAGCTGCAAGGGCTGGAGCGCGCGTGCAACATTCAGATCGCGGCGCAGGCGGCGGGGAATGTGGAGCTGATCTTCCCCCCAGCCGAAGTGGTGGCCAAGGTCGAGAAGCAGGCCGAAGTGTTCAAGGCCGGCGATGGACCGGGCGTGGCGCGGCATTGGAACGCGCTGATCCGGCAGTTGGAGCGTACCGATACGGACTACAAAAACTGATCCACGGTACACAGCAGATCCAAAAATGTGGGAGCTGGCTTGCCTGCGATAGCATCAACTCGGTTCATCTGAACAACCGAGGTGTCTGCATCGCAGGCAAGCCAGCTCCCACATTTGGTTTTGTGGTGATCTTGATTAAGCGACCTGTTTGGCCTGTTCGCGCTCAGCAATCAGCTGGCGGGTGAGGGGGATCAGGCGCTTGCCGTAGTCGATCGCGTCATTGAGTGGGTCGAAGCCGCGGATCAGGAACGTGGTGATCCCCAGGTCGTAGTAATCCACCAGTGCTTCAGCCACCTGTTCGGCGGTGCCCACCAGAGCGGTGGAGTTACCCTGCGCCCCGAGCAACCCGGCAATTCCGGTCCACAGGCGTTTGTCCAACCGCGTACCTTGCGCCGCTGCCGCGAGCAGTCGACGCGATCCTTCATTCGGTGGTTCGCGCCGCACAAATCCATTTTTCTCAGCCAACGCAGTGGCCTGTTGCAGGATGCTGTCGGCACGCGCCCACGCCAGTTCTTCGGTGTCCGCCAGGATCGGCCGCAGTGACAGACTGAAGCGGATCGTACGCCCATGCTTGGCCGCCTCAGCACGCACCTGGGTCACGATTTCGCGCACTTGCTCATAGGTTTCACCCCACAGCGCATACACGTCAGCATGCTTGCCCGCCACCGCAATCGCGGCCGCCGAAGACCCACCGAAGTACAGCGGGATATGCGGCTGTTGCGGCGACTTCACCGTGGAGTGCGCGCCTTCGACCTGGTAGTAAGTGCCGTCGAAATCGAACGGTTGCTCGCTGGTCCATTCCTGGCGCACCACGCTCAGGTATTCGTCGGTGCGCGCATAGCGTTCGTCCTTGCCGATATGGCTGCCATCGGCACGCAATTCACGGTCGTCGCCGCCGGTGATGATGTGCACGGCAGTGCGCCCACCGATGAACACATCCAGCGTGTTGAACTGGCGGGCGGCGAGGGTGGGCTGGGCAAAACCCGGGCGGTGGGCGATCAGGAACTTGAGTTTGCGCGTCACGCTCGCCGCGTGGGAGGCGATCAGCGTGCTGTCGGGGCTGTTGGAATGGAACGCCACCAGGGCGCGGTCGAAGCCGGCTTCCTCGTGGGCGCGGGCCACGGTTTCGACGTAGTCCGGTTGCAGGGTCGGGCCGCTGCGCGGGTGAATTTCGGAAGCGTGGTGGCCGCCGATGTAGCCGATGAATTCGATGCTCATGGTCTGTCCTTGTTCAGTGCGTGGGGGTCACCTCCACCGGGCAAGGGGTCGGTTATTCGCCTTCAAAGTAGGGGCAGCGGCAGGGCCTGTAAAATGCCGATTGGTTCTAACCTAATTATTAAAATCCAGAATGATGATTTTTAATGTGTATCAGTAATCTGCATTTTGTGGCTGCATAAAAAATGCCCTTTGCATTCCCGCGGTTGAATTGGTGTTGAGAGTGGTTATCATCACGCCTCGTTCATCAGCCATTGGGAATGCCTTCATGACCACCGCCGATCCGTATGCGTTATCTGCCGAATTCTACGATGTGCTGTGCGAGCAGCAGTGGTTGCAACGCGGCGGGCCCATCGCCCGGGCGTTGCAGGAAGTGGACCCCAACGGGGTGATTCTGGATGTCGGCGCCGGCACCGGGCCGTGTGTTCAGGTGATCGCCGAGGCCTTGCCCAACGCGCGCATTCTTGCGGTGGAACCTTCGGCCGCCATGCGCGCGGCGCTGGTGGGGCGGATCATGCGCAGCAGCGATTTGCGCCAACGCGTCACCGTGTTGGCCGGCACCCTCGAGCAGGTCACCTTGCCGCCACGCCTGTCCGCGGCGGTCATCTGCGGCACCATTGGTTACCTCGATACAGCACAGCGCCAGCAACTCTGGCAGCAACTGGCCGAGCGCCTGGGTGAGCGCGGCCTCGTCATCGTCGACGTGATGATGCTCAAGGCCCCGCAAACGGTGCCGCTGATGCAGGTCGCCAACGCGGCCATCGGCGAACACACCTACCACGTCGCCCTGCAGGGCGAGCCCGCCGGCGGCGACCTGATGCACTGGACCCTCGACTATCAGGTGCGTGCCGGCGAGCAGGTGCTGCGCCAGTTCCAGGCCGACCATCACTGGCACACCTTCGGCCTCGAACAGGTCGCCGAAGAGGCCGGCGCCGCAGGGTTTGTGCTTGAGCCTTTGGGCGATGCGCTGATCCCCGCCGCAGTCTTGCGCAAGCGCAGTTAATCCCGATTCGGGGGGCCGTTGCAGGTTACGGGCGGCGCCCCTTTGGCGGATCCCGTTAGATGGGCTTTTTCAGCATTTGGGGCAGGGTGAACACATGCAATCGGTTGTCGAGACTTCCCCCGCCAGCCCGCGCGCGGCGGTGACGCGGGATTGGCGAATTGTGCTGGTGGTGGCCGGTCTGTACCTGGCCCAGGGCTTGCCGGTGGGACTGGCGTTCCAGGCGTACCCTACGCTGTTGCGCAACATGGGCGCCTCCCTCGACCTGGTGGCGTTGACCCCGTTGGCGAGCCTGCCTTGGGTGGCCAAGCTGTTCTGGGCCGCTGCCGTGGAAAACCGCTGGAGCCCGCGCCTGGGGCGGCGTCGCAGCTGGATTCTGCCGTTGCAGGCAGGCTCGGTGCTGACCCTGGCGGCCATGGCGCTGGTGCCCTTTGATGTGCCGAACATGGGCCTGTTGCTGGGCCTGATTGCCTTGCTCTCGCTGTTCAGTGCCACCCAGGATATCGCCGTCGACGGCCTGGCCGCTGAGCGTTTGTCGAGCGCCAGCCTGGGGCGCGTCAACACCTTCCAGGTGGCGGGTTTCATGGTTGGCATGCTGCTCGGCGGGCCGGGCACGATGCTGCTGTTCGATCACTTCAGTGCGCCGCTGGTCTTTACCTTGTTGGCGGCTGTGGTGCTGCTGTGCAGCCTGCCGGTGCTGTTCTGGCGGGAGCCCGCTGCATTGCCGGCGGCAGACAAAGCCAGCCTGCGGCGCTTCTTCAAACGTCGGTTTTCCGGGCGCCTGACGGCCCTGGTGATGCTGGTGACTCTTGGCGGCTCGACGTTCTTCGGCCTGGCCAAATTGATCCTGCTCGATGATGGCTGGTCGGTGAGTGATGTGGGGGTGCTGGCCGGTGTCGGGCAGTTGCTCACCATCATCGTTGGCTGTGGCGTGGCCGGGTTGTTGCTGCGCCATTACTCGCGCTGGAGCACCTTGCTGACGGGCCTGGCGATGGTCGGTTCGGCCGGAGTGCTGTGGCTGGGTTTGGTGCTGCAACCGGGTCTGTCGGGCATGGGGTATGTGAGCGTGGCGACAGTACTGGGCGGGCTGGGCATTAGTGTCACCAGCGTGGCGTCCTACACCTTGGCGATGCGCTTTGCGCAGTTGGGCGAACAGCCGGGCACGGACTGTTCGGTGTTCCAGGGCTTGCAGACCCTCGGCGATATCCTGGTGTCGTCGGTGGCCATCGGCGTGGCGGCCAGCTGGGGTTACGCCAGTGGCCTGGGCGTCGGCTTGCTGGCCCTGGGTGCTGCGCTCGGCATGCTCTGGCATGTGCGGCGCAGCACCCGTGGGCTGGGGTTGGACGACGCCTAAGGCATTTCAAGGGCCTGGGAGTGACTCACCCCCAGGCACCGGCTGACACAGCGCAACACCGCCTCACGCTGGGGCACCAGGTAAAAATGCCCGCCTTCAAAGCGGTGCACCTGCAGGCCTTCACGGGTTTCCTGCGCCCAGGCCTCGGCATCCCCGGGGTTCAGCTCTCGATCATCACGCCCCACCAGCACCTCGATGGGCACGTTCAAGCGCGCGCGCTCGGGGGCGGGCTGGTACGTCTCGATCAACTGGTAGTCATTGCGCAAGATCGGCAAGGCCATGGCCCGCAGTTCGGGTGAGGTTTGCAAGGCCTGGGGGCTGCCACCCAACGCGGCAATATCTGCCAGCAACCGCGCATCGTCCGCCAGGTGCAGGCAGCCGCCGTGATGACGTTCAGGGCCTTCGCGGCCTGACACCATCAAGCAGGTCGGCAGCCTCAGCGCCTGGCGTTGCAAGGCCAGGCACAGCTCATGGGCCACCGCCGCGCCCATGCTGTGGCCGAACAGCGCGTAAGGGCGATCGAGCCATGTTGGCAAGGCCGCCATCAGGGCATTCACCAGCGCATGCATGTGCGGGATCAACGGCTCATTGATGCGCTCTTCGCGCCCGGGCAATTGCACGGCGATCACTTCAATACTCGGCGGCAGCAGGCGCGCCCAATCGGCAAAAAAACGGGCGCCGCCGCCGGCATGGGCCAGGCAGAACAGGCGCTGGCGGGCCAGGGGGCGCGGTTCGAAACGGCGCACCCAGCGTTGTTGATGCTGTTGCAGGTGCAGGATTTCATTGAGCACGGGGCAGGTTCCTCGTTGGGGCAACCCAAGCCTGCATGGCCAGGGGCACCGGGGGCTCGGGGTGGATGGCTTGGGCGGGGCCCAGCACAGTGCCCAGTTGCTGCCAGGCCTTGCAGCAACTGAGGTGGAACTGTGCCAGGGCCGAGTCGTTGGGCTGGCCGATTGCGGCGTGTACCCGCAGCAAGGCGTGGGCGATGCTGTCGGGCCACAGGTCGCTGAACACCTCGCGTAAGGTCGGTGGCTGCGGATAACCGATCAGGCTGCTCACGGCCAGGTCCAGGGCGGGGGCGTCGCCGTCCATTTCCAGCACGCCCTGGGCATTGCGGTGCACGTGGGCGCGGGGGCTCCACAGCACGCTGGCGTGGGTGTCGGTCAGGCTCAACGTGCCGCCACGGGTGCCCAGCACAATACGGTGCAGCAACTGGGTGTGGTTGTCCGGGTCGCCCGGGTGCATCTGGTTCTGCACCCGCAAATGCAGGGGGATTCCGGCCAGTTCGCCGCTGATGCTCATGAACGGCCCCACGGCCTCGGCGTGCAGGTTGAAGGCCCAGGGACGCAGGCCGCCGAGGGCCTGGCCGAGCATCTCCACCAGCGGGAACAGCACGTGCACGCTGCAGGCGGCGTCGATGTACTCGGCTTCACGCAGGCTCAGCACATGGCGCGCCGCGTCGATAAAACACCGCACGGGCGCCAGGTCGCTGTAGAACGGATTGAGCCGGTACAGCACGCCGTGCTGCCGGGCCAGGCGCAGGCAGTCGACCACTTCGTCGTGATGCACCGGGTGCTCCTGGACCACGTTGATGCCTCGGGCCAGCAATGCCTTGGCCAGCTCGGTGCCATGGCCGCCGACCACCGCCGAACGTACGGCCACGCAGGCCAGATCCACCTCGGGCAGCTCCTCGACATTGCGGTAAAGCGGCACCTGCCAGCGCCGGGCACACGCCTCGGACGCTGCGCTGCCGCGTCCCAGGATGCCCACCACGTGGTAGTGCGCCGGCAATCGCGCAAGGCCTTGCAGGTAGACATTGCCGAAGGTGGTGCCGCATACAATCACCCTTAATACCGTGCTCATAACACGCCTTCCTCTTCGGCCGTGGTCGTCTGCGCCGCCAGGTTGACGATGCTCAGTGCCTGGCACGCGGCGTCGGCTTGCACGGCCGTGATCACGTCGTCGGGCATCAGGCAGTCACCGGCCCAGTGCGCGCCACGCCAGGACGGATCGCGCAGCAGTTGCAACGCCGCACACACCGCGACACTGGCGCTCAGCCCGTAGCTGTCCTGGCTGCTGAGCACTGCGCGTTGGCGCACGGCTTGCCCACCACGCCATCCGCTGAGTTCCACGCTCAGCCGGTAGTACGGGCGACGGCCGAGCAATTGCAGTTCAGCGGCGTGCACCAGTTGCGCCACCGCAGCGAGCAGGGCGCTCGGGTCCTGGCTCAGGCGTTGGCATGACGCAGCGATCAGCGCCGGGATCTCGGCCTGGTCGAATACGTTATGAAAGCTCGCCCGGGGCATACCAAGGGTGCGGGCCAGGCGTTGCAGTTCATCGGTGAGGTAGGCACTGCAAAACACCGCTTCGGGAAAGCCCGCCAGGCGCCGTGCCTGCTGCTCGATTGGCGATGCTTGCACACGGCCTTCCACCCACTGGGCGTTCGGCGTACCAAAGCCGCCCAGGGCGCTGAGCAACACATCGGCACCGCCGGCCTGGCTGCAATGCTCGCGGCCACCGGCGTGAATGTGCAGGCTACTGACCCGGTCGAAACCCCGATTCGCCATCCACCGCGGCAGCAACGCAGTAAGGCCCGGAAACACCCCGGCGCCGATGATCGACGGCTGACGGGCACCCTGTAACGCCGTCAGCAACGCCGCATTGCCAAAGGCATCCACATACGCCGCACCCGCCGCCTGGGCGGCCTGGGCCACGCGATCACCCACCTGCCACGACGGCCCCGCGCAGTTGAGGACCACCTGGCAGCCGCTGCAAAACGCCGCCAGTGTCTGTGGGTCGAACACATCCAACACCCATCCCTCGACATTGTCAGGCCAGGTGTGAGCCCGGCGCTGGCCGGCACGCACGTGCACGTCCGCCTGCCGCCGCAACTGAGCCAGCGCTGCGCTGCCCACGGCCCCTCCGGCGCCGACCAGTCCAACCAAACGCCGGCTCATGCGGGCACCTGCGCGCCCAGCAGCACGGGCAACAGTTGGTTGACATGGGGCGCCTGCATGCACGACACATGGTCGCCGCTGATGGTCTGCAAGCTGATGTCGCCCAGCGCCAAATCATTCCAGAAACCGCGCATATCGCCTTGCAGGCCCGGCAGGAAATGCAGGGTCTCGTCGTCGAGCAGGATGCGCAGGTCACCGGTAAACGGCGCCGGTTGGTAACGCGCCACGGCATTGAGGCTGTGGCGGAACACGCGGAACAGCGCCTGCACTTGTTCGGCTGGCATCGGCTCGGCTTGGGTCTGTACCTGAGCGGCGAGGGCTTGCAGACGCCTGTCGCTGGGTTGCTCGGCGAGCTGGCGGTAGCTGGCCGCGATGGGCGCCCATTCACCATCCAGCTGTTGCAGGCAATCGG
Source organism: Pseudomonas sp. GW821-FHT09A09 (assembly GCF_059418405.1). NCBI lineage: Bacteria > Pseudomonadati > Pseudomonadota > Gammaproteobacteria > Pseudomonadales > Pseudomonadaceae > Pseudomonas > Pseudomonas sp. GW821-FHT09A09. The sequence goes on along the minus strand of NZ_JBWKPU010000005.1, from coordinate 57,783 downwards.
CCGGGAGTTGCTGGCCATGGCGCTCGATCAAGTGCGCCAGGGCACTGTGTAAACCGGCGTCGTCGACCGCATGCCCGGCCGCCTGGATATCGGCCCCGAGCAAGCGGCCGAAGGCGCGTTCCAGCAACAGCTCATCGGCGATTTCATAGCGGAAGCGGTCGCTGCTGATGATGCTCACGGTGCCCACCTGCGCGCCGGCTTCCAGTAGGCAACGGGCGACCTCAGTGGCCAGCAGGCCGCCCATGCAATAGCCCACCAACTCGAAGCGCAGGTTGCCGTGGGCCAGCAGTTCACTGGCATACCGTGCGCCCAACTGTTCGATCAATTGTTCGGCGTCCACCTTCAGGTAAGCCGCTTCATCCAGCAGGCTCAGGCCCAGGATCGCACCTTGGCGTTGTGGCGCCGTGCGCAGGGCGGCGAGCAGGCTGCGGTAAGGGGCGAGGGTGCCGCTGCCGTCGTGCAGCAACACATGCACGGTGCTGCACGCCGGGTCGCGAGCCGGCGCCAGTACGCTCAAGCACGATGCGTCGGTGGCGTGGCCGGTGGGCGCTTGCGCCGGCGCATCCTGCAAGCGTGCGGCGATGGCCTTGACCGTGGGTTCACGCAGCACTTCGCGCAGCAGGCGATCCCATTCCCAGCCCGAGGTTTCCGGCAGTTGCTCGCGCATCTTGGCGACGATCTGCGCCACCAGCAGCGAGTCGCCACCGGCTGCGAAAAAGTCCTGGTCCCGGGCCAACTCGGTGCAACCCAACGCTTGGCTCCACAGCTTGGCGATACGTTGTTCCAGATCGGTTTGCGGCGCTTCACCGCTGTCCATCACGCTGCTGCCTTGAGCATGCAGGCGCTGGGCCAGGCGCGCGCGATCGACCTTGCCATTGGCCGACAACGGCAGGTTTTCGAGCACTTGCAGCTGGCTCGGCACCATGTAGCCGGGCAGGCGCTGGTGCAGGTAGTCCTGCAGTTGTTCGCCACCCAGCGCCACGCGCCGCGCCGGGAAGCGCGTGACAAATGTGGTCTGGCCCGCGCAATCGAGCACGTCCTGGGCCTGGGGCCACGCCGCCACCAGCTCGGCGCCGGCGTCGCTGAACAACGCCTGCCATTGGGTGCGGCTGATAAAGGTCTGGTCACTGCCGGCGCGCAAGTCGGTGAAGCCGTCCAGGCCTTCCTTGAACTCCATGGAAGTCAGCAACGAAAGGATCTCGCGGGTGGCCTCCATCACCAGCAAGTGCCCACCGGGCGCTGCCAATTCACGCAGGTTGTTCAACACCGTGGGCGCATGGCGGGCGTTGTGCAGCACGTTGGCGCAGACGATCAGGTCCCAGCTTCCAGCGTTCAGCCCCTGGGTCAGGGCGTCGCTGTTGATGTCGAACAGGCCGAAGCGCACCCACGGTCGGTCGGCAAAATGCTCACGTGCTTCGTTGATAAAAAACGTCGAGACGTCGGTGAACAGGTAATCCACGGCAAACCCATCCAGGGCCGGGATCAAGTCGCGGCTGGTGCCGCCCACCCCGGCGCCGATTTCCAGCACCCGCAGCGGCAGGCCGAGGGCGGCGCGCTCACGGGCAATGTGCTGGGCGCTGGCGCAGATCACCTGGTTCATGCAGCGCATCAACAGGTTTTCGTGATAGGCCGCCAGCGCGGTGTCCATGCTGCCCTGGGGGAACAGCAGCGCCAGCGGGTCGACCTCGCCACTGAGCAACTGCGGCAGGCGCTCGCTGGACTCGTGCAAATAACGCAGCAGTTCGGCGCCATAGTTCAGGCGTTGCTCCAGGGCATTCATGGCCTGCCAGCACACGGCGCGCTGGTCGGCCCCGGGGGCTTCGCCCAGGCGGTAGCCGTCGGCGTCTTGCAACAGCCAGCCTTCGTTGACCAGCGCCTTGAGCCAGCGGCGCATCAGGCGTTGATGGGCCGGCGCAACACGGCATTGCTGCTGCACCTGGGCCAGGCTGTGGCGAGCCTTGGCGTCGGTGAACAGCCCGGCGTCGCGCAGAGTCTTGAGGATATCGAGCAGGGCGATACGGTTGGCCATCGCCACCCATTCGGCGAACAGGCTGCGGTCCAGCTGTTCGGTGGCTTGGGCGCCACATGCCAGGGCACAGTCGGCCAGGGGCGCGGCGCTGCTGTCGGTGTTCAGGTGGCGCGCCTCGACAAACGCGGCCAGGCGGCGCTCCATCGGGTTGTCACCGCTGAGCAGCACCACGCCGTGGGCCACGTCCGGGTGTTCGTTGAGCAGGCTTTCGATTTCGCTGAGTTCGATGCGGTGCCCGCGCAACTTGACCTGGGTGTCTTCGCGGCCGAGGAACTCGATCTGCCCGTCGGCACGGTAGCGGCCGAAGTCGCCAGTACGGTACAGCCGCGCGCCACTGTGGGGGTGGCGGATAAAACGCTGGTCGGTGCGCTCGGGGTCGTTGAGGTAACCGTCTGCCAGGCCCACGCCGCCGATGTACAACTCGCCGGCCACGCCGTCCGGGCGGTCCTGGAACTGTTCGTCCAGCACATGGAACTGCTGGTTGGCCAAGGGGGTTCCGTAGGGAATGCTGCGGGCGTTGGCGGGGACGCTGTCGATCTCATGGCCAATCGACCAGATCGCCGCCTCGGTGGCGCCGCCCAGGCTGATCAAGCGCAACCCAGGGCAATGGGCCTTGATCGCACCCGGCAGGCTGACGGCGATCCAGTCGCCAGAGAGCAGCGCCACGCGCAGGCATTTGGGTGCGGCATAGGGTTCGGCCTCCAGGTAGCTGCAGAGCATCTGCAGCTGCGCCGGCACCGAGTTCCACAGGCTGACCTGATGCAGGTTGATCAGGCCGGCCCAGTGCGCCGGGTCGCTGCGTTGGGCCGGGTCGGGCAGCACCAGCGTGGCGCCCGCGAGGAAGCTGCCGAACAGGTCGTACACCGACAGATCGAAGCCGAGATTGGCCAGGCCGAGCACCCGGTCCTGTGCGCTCAACGCCACCCGCTGGTTGATGTCGAGCAAGGTGTTGAAGGTGGCGCGGTGGCTCATCATCACGCCCTTGGGCCGCCCGGTGGTGCCCGAGGTGTAGATCACATAGGCGAGGCTGGCCGGGTCGGTTTTCACTTGGGGCAACTGCTCGAAGGGCAATGGCGCCAGGCGTTCGACGGCGATTAATGTGGCATGCTCTGGCCAGATACGGTGTTCCGCCTGGGCGGTGTCGGTGAGCACGTAGCGGATGCCCGCGTCGTCAAGAATCGCGTCACGGCGTGCCTCTGGCTGGCCGCTGTCGATGGGCACATACACTGCGCCGCGCAACAGCGTGCCGAGTACGGCGGCCACTTGGTTCACCCCTTTGTCGAGCACGATGGCGACCTTGGCACCCGCCTGGCAGCCTTCGCGGTGCAATGCTTGCGCCACGGCGTTGGCCCGTTCGGCCAGGGCGCGGTAGCTGAACGTGCCTTCATGGGTGATCAGTGCCGGTGCCTGCGGCGTGCGTTGCAGGCTGTCGACAAACCCGTCGTGCAGGCAGCCTTGGGGCCAGTCGACCTTGGTGGCATTGCTGTGCAAACGGCGTTCGGCCATGGCCGCGGGCAACTTCGAGGGGCTCGCGGCCTGCCAAGGGGCTGGCTGTTCGGCCAACTCGCGCAGTAACTGTTCGAAGCTGGCAAACGCAGCCTCCACCAAGCCCTCGGGGAACACGCCGCTGCGCACGTCCCAGTTTACTTGCAAGCCTTGCGGGCCTTCGCTGACCTGGCAGTCCAGCCACACCTGGGGCGTCTGGGTGATGCCATAGCCCAGGGTGGCACCGCGCATGAACGGGCGCGCTTCGCCCACGCCCAGGGTGCTGGTGAACACCACCGGCATCAGGCTGCGGCCGTGGACCCGGGCGCGCTCACGCAGCACCTCGATGCCGGAGAAGGCGCCATGCTCCAGGTCTCGCCACAGCTGTTCCTGCAAGGAGCTGGCGCGTTGGTGGAAATCACTATCGGAGGGCGGCTGAACCGCCAGCACGTTCACCGCGGTGAAGTCGCCCAGCACCTTGTCGATGTCGGGGTGCAGCGGCGGGCGCTTGAGCACGGTGACACTCAGGCTGAACGCCGGTCGGCGTGACCAGCGCCCCAGTGTCTCGGCGAAGGCGGCGAGCACGGCGGCCGAGGGCGTCAGGCGTTGTTGCGCGGCGTGGGCGCAGAAGCGTTGCCACTGCGCAGGGGAGAGGCCGGTGGCATGGCGTTCGAAACGCGGCGTCTGGCCCTGTACCGGCTCCAGGGTGGGCAATTCGGGTGCCGGCGGCAATTGCTCCAGGCGTGCCAGCCAGTAGTCGCGGTCACGGCTGTGGCGGGCTTGCGCGGCGGGGGTGTCGAGGGCCGCGCGCTCGGCCAACAGGGCATCGCGAAAGGTCAGTTCCAGTGCTGGCAGTGGCTGCTCGGGGGCGTGATAAAGCTGATCCAATTCCCCCAGCAGGCACTGGATGCTGACAAAGTCGGCCACCAGCAAATCAATCGACAAGTGCAGGCGACTGCCGTTGTTGCGTTGGCTCAGGCGCAGTTCGTACAGCGGCCAGGCGTCGGCGGCGTACACGCGGTGGGCCAGGTCTTCGCGGGTGGCCAGCAACGCCTGTTGTTCGGCATCGGCAGGCAGTGCGCGCAGGTCCTGGCTGTGCAGTGCCGGCAACTCCACCTCGGGCAGTACCTGCTGGTGGCCGGCCTGGGCAATCACTGCACGCAGCATCGGGTGACGCAGGATCAGTTGGTGCCAGGCGCGCTCCAGGCGCTTGGGGTCGAGGGCCGGGCCATCGAGTTCCACATAGCCGTGGCAACCGACACCGCCGTAGTCGTAGGCATCGCTGCGGCCCACCAGGTAGGCGGCTTGCACATCGGTGAGGGCAAAGGGTTGGAACTGGTTGGCCGGGTCGGCAACCACCTCTGCCTGCTGCGGGCTGAACCACTGCAACAGCAGCTCCTTGTGCTCGCGCAGGCGTTGTTTGAGGGCGTCGTCCAAGGCACCGGCCGGTGCGCGAAACCGCAGCTGGCCGTCTTCGGCCCACAGGCGGATACCCAGGGCTTCGCATTCAGCGAGAAAGTGCGACAGGTTCAATGGGGAATTCATAAGGTGCCTTCCTCGAAATACTCGGCGTGTTGTTCGGTAGGGCTGCCCAGGTAGTCGCACAGGGCGGCGATGCTCGGATGAGCGAAGAGTTCGCGCAGGCTCAGCGGGGCCTGGCACACGCGACGGCGCTTGAGGGTTTCCACCAGGCGCGTGGCGCTCAGGCTGTCGCCCCCCAGCAGGAAAAAATCACTGTGGCGCCCAGGGATCGGGCGTTGCAGCACCTCGCTCCAGACCTCGGCCATTTCCCGTTCCTGCGCACCTTGCGGGGCATCGCTGTGTTCAATGGCGATGTCCGCCAGGCATTGGCGCAGCGCATTGCGGTCGGCCTTGCCGTTGGCGCTCAAGGGCAGCTCGTTGAGCAGGTGCAGGCTGGCGGGCAGCATGTAGTCCGGCAGGCGCTGGCGCAGCTGTTGGCGCAGCACTTCCAGCGACACCTCGCCGTCGACCACCACGGCCGCGGCCAGGCTTGGCGGGTTGCCCAGGGTTACCGTGAGCGCCTGGCGTACCTGCGGGCAGGCGAGCAGGGCGTTGTCGATTTCCCCCAGTTCGATGCGATGGCCGCGCACTTTCACCTGCTGGTCACGGCGGCCGAGAAACTCCAGGCTGCCGTCCGGCCAGTAGCGGCCCATGTCGCCGGTGCGGTACCAGCGCTGGCCGTCGTGCTCGACAAAGCGCTCGGCCGTCAGCTCGGCTGCGCCGCGATACCCCATGGCCACGCCGCGCCCACCAATCCACAGCTCGCCGGTGACCCAGTCCGGGCAATCGCGCCCTTGGCTGTCCACCACGCGATAGCACTGGTTGCCCAGCGGGCGGCCGTACGGGATCGATTGCCAGTGGCGGGGCAACGGCAGGCAAACGGGCTGGTAGTTGGACCAGATCGCCGCTTCGGTGGCACCGCCCATGGCGATCAACTGGCAGCGACCATGGCTGGCCGTGTGCAGGCGCGCCGGCAGGTCGAGGCCGATCCAGTCACCGGACAACCAGGCCTGGCGCAGCGGCAAGGTGTCGGCGACGGTCAGCAACATGTCCAGCAGCATCGGCACCGAGTTCCACAGGGTGACCTGGTGTTGCTGGATCAGGCGCTGCCAGGCCGAGGCATCGCGGCGCTGCTCTTCATCCAGCAGCACCACGCTGCCGCCCACCGCCAGCACGCCGAAGAGGTCGTACACCGACAGGTCGAAATCCAGCGCGGACACGGCCAGCAACCGGTCTTCGGCACCGATGACGAAGCGCTGATTGAGGTCGTCGAGGGTATTGCAGGCGGCGCGATGGCTGATCTGCACCCCCTTGGGTTCACCGGTGGAGCCGGAGGTGAAGATCACGTAGGCCGGGCTGTCGACACTGACGGCGACGGGCGCGGGCAATGCTTCGCTGTGCAGGGCCAGGGCCAATTGTTCGGCATCCAGGGTCAGGCGAATGGCTGCGCGCTGTTCGATGCGTTGGCGGCGCTCCAGCGGTTGGCGCATGCCCATCGGCACGTAGCAGGCGCCGGCGGCCAATACGCCGAACAGGGCGATCACCGCGTCAGCCCCCCGGGGCAGGTGCACGCCGATGGCATCTGCGGGTTGCACGCCCTGGGCCTGCAGCCAGGCGGCCACTCGCAGGGCGCCTTCACGCAATTGCCCGTAGCTGACGCGGCGCTCGCCGTCGATCAGGGCCAGGCGTCGGGAGGCGATGGCGAAGGGCGCGTCGAGCAGGGTCCGGGGGGCAATCTCGACGGCAGTGGCGTTGGCCTGGGCGCGTATTTGCGCTTGGTTGCCTGGCAGAGGCAAGACCAGTGGCGCCTGCCAGTCGGCGTCGATCAGCCCGAGCAAAGCCTGGGTGTAGCTGGCAAAGGCGGCGTCCAGCAGGCCCTCGGGAAACAGCGCATCCACCGCATCCCAGCACAGCACCAGGGCGCCGCGATGTTCATAGAGCTGGTGGTCGAGCCACACCTGCGGGGTTTCCGACAGGCCGCCGGCGACGATGTCCGGGAAGCCTTCGGGCAGGTCTTGCAGCAGGTCATCGGCCAGCCCCAGCGTGCTGGTGAACACCACCGGCAACGCGGCGGCCTGCGGCCCGACACGGCGGGCGCGTTCGCGTTGCACCCAGATGGATGAGCACGCTGCGTGTTGCAGCACATCGGCGACTTGCGCCTGCACCGCCTGGGCTTCGCTGAGGAAGCTGGCGTGGGCGTGCGGGTAGACACTCACCGGCGCCAAGGACGTGAAGTCCCCGAGCACCTGGCCAATCTGCGGGTGCAGGTCCTGGCGGTCGAACAGCGTCAGGTTGAGGGTGTGCGGCTGGCCGTCGCTCCAGCGCGCCAGGGTCTGGGCATACACACTCAGCAACAGCACCGAGGCGGTGATACCAGACTCGCGCGCCCGTTGGCGCAAGGCTTGCCACTGCGGCGCGGCCAGGCGGAATTCGCGGCGGCTGAAGTGCACCTCGCCCAACTGCTGCGGCGCGGTGTGCAACGGCAGCGCGGGCGGGCCGGGCAGGTCGTCCAGGCGTGCCTGCCAATAGGCCTGGGCGAGTGCAAGGCTCGCCGGGTCGGGTTGGACCTGCAGCACGTAATCGCGAAACGACAGGTCCAGCGCAGGCAGTTGCGTGTGCGGCTGGGTGTAGAGCAGCGCCAGTTCAGCCAGCAGGCGCTTGATGCTCAGGCCGTCGAGGGTCAGGTAATCGAAGAACAACCCGACGCGCCAGCCGTGCTCGCCATAGCTGACGGCATGCACCTCGAACATCGGCCACTGATGGCGTTGGCGTGGGCGCGAGGCCCAGCAGTCTGCCAGGCGCTGACGGGCGGCGGCCGCGTCAGGCGCCTGGTGCCGATGCACCTGCATCGGCGGCACCTCGGGCAGGATCACCTGCTGGTCATCGCCCACCAACTGAGCACGCAGCATTTCATGGCGCTGAATGAGGCGGTCCCAGGCCTGTTCGAAGCGTGGAATGTCCAGCGCTGCGCCGTCCAGTTCGATCAGGTAGGTGGTGCCGCACGACAGCGGCAGGCCCTGGCTTTGTCCGCGCCAATAAGCTTGTTGCACTTCGGTGAGCGGGAAGGTTTGATGGCGTTGGCCGAGGTTGGCCACCAGGCGTTGCTCGGCCTGTACACCGGGGGTTTGCAACTGCGCCACGAACTCCGCCAGGCGCGGCGTGGCAAACAGCTGCCGCAGGCTCTGCGCATTGGCCAGGCCAGCGCGGCGCAGGCGTGCGCTGCATTGGGTGGCGAGCAGGCTGTCGCCGCCCAAACGGAAGAAATCACTCTGGCGATACACCTGGGCACCGGGCAGCAGCTCGGCCCAGATCGCGGCAACCTGTTGCTCGCGTTCACCGCACGGCGCTTCGTTGGCGGTGGCATGTTGCGGGTGAGCCTGCTCGGCCAGTGTCACCAGTGCGTGGCGGTCGAGTTTGCCGTTGGCACTCAGGGGCAGCGTGTCCAGCAACAGCCATTGGCTGGGCAACATGTAGTCGGGCAGTTGCGTGCCGAGGGCCTGGCGCAGTTCCTCGGTGCACAGCGCCCCTTCGGTCGGGACCACTGCCGCCAGCAGGTGCAACGGCGTACCCACCGCCAGGGCCACCGCCTGGCGGATGCGCGGTTGCACGAGCAGGGCGTTTTCGATTTCACCCAGCTCGATACGGTGGCCGCGCACTTTCACCTGGTGGTCACGGCGGCCGAGGAATTCCAGGCGGCCATCGGGCCAATAGCGGCCCAGGTCACCGGTGCGGTACCAGCGTGCGCCCTGGTGTTCAACGAAGCGCTCGGCGCTCAGGTCCGGCGCACCTCGGTAACCGTCGGCGACGCCCGCACCGCCGATCCATAGCTCGCCCGCCAGCCAATCCGGGCAGTCGCGGCCCAGGGTGTCGACCACGCGATACTGCTGGTTGCCCAACGGCGTGCCGTAAGGGATCGAGCGCCAGTGCGTCGGCAAGGGCAGGTCGACCGGCTGGTAGTTGGACCAGATCGCCGCTTCGGTGGCGCCGCCCATGGCGATCAAGCGGCAACCGCCATTGCTGGCAGCGTGCAGGCGTGCAGGCAGGTCGAGGCCGATCCAGTCGCCGGACAGCCACGCCATGCGCAGCGGCAGCGTGTCGGCCACGGTCAGCAGCATGTCCAGCAACAGCGGCACCGAGTTCCATAGGGTGACCTGGTGTTGCTGGATCAGGCGGTTCCACACCGAGGCGTCGCGGCGTTGCGCTTCATCCAGCAGCACCACGCTGCCGCCCACGGCCAGCACGCCAAACAGGTCGTACACCGAGAGGTCGAAATCCAGTGCTGACACGGCGAGTAATCGGTCGTTCTCATTGATGCAGAAGCGTTGATTCAGGTCATCCAGGGTGTTGCAGGCAGCGCGATGGCTGATCTGCACGCCCTTGGGTTCGCCGGTGGAGCCGGAGGTGAAGATGACGTAGGCCGGGCTGTCGGGGCTCACCGCCACAGGTGCCGGCAGCGGCGCGAAGGCCAGGGCGTGATCCAGCCAGATAGGGTCGATCAGCGTGTCGATGGCGGCACGTTGGCAGATGCGTTCAAGGCGGGCCTGGGGCTGGCTCGGGCTGATGGGCACATAACACGCCCCCGCCGCGAGTACGCCATACAACGCCAGCACTGCGCGATGGCCACGGGGCAGGCACACGCCCACCGCTTCACCTGGCTGCACACCCTGTTCCAGCAGCGCCGCGGCAATTCGCAGGGCGCCCTGTTGCAGCTGTGCGTAGGTGATGCGCTGGTCGCTATCGATCAGGGCCAGGCGCTCACCGCTGATGGCAAACGGCGCTTGATGCAGCGTGCGTGGAGTAATCGATGTGGCGGTGGCGTTGATCTGTTGGCGCACCTGGTGCTGGTGCGCCGGCAGGTGTGCGAGGGCGGGCGCATCCCAAGCAGTGTCGTGTTGCAGGTTATGGAGCAGGTCCAGGTAGGCGCTGAACATGGCGTCCAGCAGGCCCTCGGGAAACAGCGCGTCCTGGGCATCCCACGCCAGTAGCAGGGCGCCGTCCTCTTCGTAGACCTGGTGGTCGAGCCACACCTGCGGCGTCTGGGAAATCATCTGGGTGAGGGCGCCGAGGGTTTGCGCGTCCCTTTGGCCCAACAGCGGTGTGCCGAGGTTGCAGGCAAACACCACCGGCGAAAAACTGCGCTGGCCCGCACCACGCTGGGCGAGGTCGCGTTGCACCTGCACCCCGGAATAGTCGGCATGGGCCATGTCGCGATGGAACTGCGCCTGCACCTGCGTCAACTGCTGGGCGAGGCTGCCGGGCTGGCGCAGGTCGACTTCGAGCAACAGCAGGTTGGTGAAGTCCGCGACGACTTGATCCAGCCCCGGCGTGTCGCCCTGGCGATCGAACAGCGGCAGGTTGAGCAGGAAGTGCGGCACCTCGCTCCAGCGACCCAACACCTGGGCGAAGGCCCCGGCGAGCAGCATGGCCGGGGTGAGTTGGCGCTTGGCGGCGGCCTCCCGCAGGCGTTGCCATACCTCTGGCGTGAGGCGTTGCTGGCGACGGGTAAAGCGCACCTGCTCGATGGCCTGGGGTTCGCAGGCCAGGGGCAGGGCGGGGCCGGCGGGCAGGTGGTCCAGTCGCGCCTGCCAGTACTGCGCGGCGCTGGCTTTAGGGGCCGGGCGTTGGGCCAGGTAGCGCGCGAAATGCCAATCGCGCCCGGTCTCGGGCAGGCGTTCGCCCCGGTACAGCGCGGCCAGGTCGCGCAGGATCAGGTGCAGGCTGTGCACGTCCGCCACCAGCAGGTCGAGGTCGAAATGCAGGCGCGTACGGCCCTCGGGCAGCAGGCTCAATTGCAGCCCGGCGACTTCGCCGTGCTCGACCGCCAATTGCCGATGAGACAGGCTGTCACGCGTCGCCTGCAAGGCCTGTTCACGGGCAGCCGGTGCCAGGGTGCGCAGGTCGTGAACCTGCAACGCGGACATGCCATCGTCGAGGATCTGCTGGCGGCCTTCGTCATCAAACCGCGCGCGCAGCATGCCGTGCCATTGCTGCAACCCTTGCCAGGCAAGGGCCAGTTGCTGCGGGTCGAGGGCGTTGCCGTCCAGCTCCAGGTAGGCGTGACAACCCACGCCGCCCAGCACCTGCTCGGCGCCTCGGCCAATCCAGTAGGCGTGCTGCACGTCGGTGAGGGCGAAGGGTGCAGCAGGGTCGATGACGACAGCCGCGTTGGCCGCTTTACGCGGGGTGGCCGTGAGGCGGGGCAGCCAGTGGGCGAGGGTCGGTTGTTCGATCAGGTCGGCGAAGGTCACGGGGGCGCCGGCCTGGCGCCATTGGTTGACCAGGCGCATCAGGTGCAGGGAGTCCAGGCCCAGCTCGATCAGGTTGGCTTGATCGTCCAGCGCCGGGCCACCGTGCAGCAGCGCGCCGATCTGTTCGCGCAGGTGTTCGACCGTCAGCGCGCTCATGGCTGCACCTCGGCGGCGCGCTGGGTTTCAACGGCCAGCACGCGCACATGGGGCGCGATGCTGGCGAGTTTTTCGCGGGTTTCTTCCAGCTCCCGTTCAGGCAGCGACAACGAGACAATCCCCGCGCCGGCCTGCACCCAGGCCTGGCCCTGGTCTTCGAACACACTGCGCAGCACCAAGGCGGCGTCGAGGCTGCCGTCGCTGTCGGCGATCAGCACGCAACCGCTGTAGAGGTCGCGGCTGCGGCCCTCGTGCTCGGCAATCGCGGCGATGGCTTCACGCTTGGGAATGCCGGAGGCAGTCACGGCGGGGAACAGCGCGGCGAAAGCGTGCCAGGCATTGCAGTCGGGCTTGAGCCGGCCTTTGAGGCGCGAACTCAGGTGCTGCACGCTGCCTCGCCGCGAGATGCCCATGAACTCGCTGACCCCCAGGCCTTGTGGCTCGCAGATCGGTTGCAGCTCTTCAAATGCCAGCTTGACCGACACCGCGTGCTCGGCGATTTCCTTGGGGTCCTGGTACAGCGATTGGCGCAGGCGCGCTTCCTCTTCCACGTCACGGCCCAGCGCGCGCGTGCCGGCCAGCGGCTGGGTGCTCACGGAGCCGCCGGCACTGACTTCCACCACGGTTTCCGGGCTGAAGCCTACGCAGGAGAACCCGCCCTGATGATGGATGAACGAGCGCGCCGGCGTGTTGGCGCGCCGCCCGGCGCGGTAGCTGGCCACCAGGTCGACGCGACCGTCGAGGGGCACTTTGCGCGACAGGATGATCTTCTGGTAATCGCCACGGACGATCTGCGCCACGGCGCTTTCGACCTGGCTGCTATACCGCGCGGCGTCATGCCCGGCGACGTCCACTAAGGCGGCGCGGGGCAATGGTTGCTCCAGGGCGCACTCGGCGTCCAGGGCCTGCACGCGGCTTTGCGCAGCGGCGAGAGCGGCCGGTTGCAGGGCGCGAATCAGCGCGCAGCCCTCGCGCAAGCGGATCTCCAGGGTGGGGATGTCCAGGTGCAGCAGCGGGCGGGAGCTGGGCAGGTCTGCCAGTTGGTAAAAGCGCCGCGCCAGTTCAAAGGTAGCGGTGCCGTAAGCGCGCCATTGTTCGAAGGGTAGGGCCTGGGCGGCTTTTTCCAGGGCCAGCGGGATGTCGTCGGCGGGCCAGCTCCAGCGCTGGCCGGCCACGCTCAGCTGCACGGTGCTGCCGCTGAGGCGCACCTGGGCGATGCTGCCCACGCCGAGGGACCATTCGCCTTGGTGCTCGTAAAGGGTCAGGTCCTCCGGCAGGTAGACACCGGCCAGGGCGGCCGCCAGTTCCTGCGGTTCGGCACTGATCGGCACGCGGCATTCCAGGTAGCGCTGGCGCGGTTCGGCATTGCATTGGAAGCGTTGCTGCAATTGGCGTTTGTCGAGTTTGCCGACGCTGGTCAGGGGCCAGCTGTGCAGGATTTCCAGTTGGTCCGGCCACTTGTGGCGCGGCAGGCCGAGGCCCTGGAAATGCTGGTGCAGGGTGCTCAAGGCAAAGGGTTGCGGTGTGTGCAGGATCACGCAGGCGCACACCCGTTCGCCCAGGCGTTCGTCGGTGAGGGCGACCACGGCGGCGTCTTGCACCAGCGGGTGTTCGCGCAGCAGTTGTTCGATTTCGGCGGCGGCAATTTTTTCGCCAGCGCGGTTGATCTGTTCCTTGATCCGCCCCTCGACCACCAGGTTGCCGTCGGCGGTCCAGCGCGCCAGGTCGCCGGAATGGAAGAAGCCTTCGGCGTCGAACACCTGGCGGTTGTGGGCGTCGGCACAGTAATAGCCGGCGATGGTGTAGGGGCCGCGCACGATCAGCTCGCCGACTTCGCCGGGGGCGACGGGGGTGCCATTCGCGTCCACCAGGCGCACGTCGTCGGCGCTGCACAGGGGCCGGCCTTGGGTATTGAGCACCACCGATTGCGGGTCATCCAGGCGGGTGTAGCAGAGCAAGCCCTCGGCCATGCCGAACACTTGTTGCAGGGCGCAGCCCAGGGCGGGCGCGACACGGGCGGCAACGTCGCTGGACAGCCGCGCGCCGCCGACCTGCAACAGGCGCAGGCTCGACAGGTCACTGTGGTCCCACTCGCGCGCCTGCAGCCACAGCTTCACCAGGGGCGGCACCAGGGCGGTGTGGGTCACGCGGTGGCGGGCGATCAGGTCGAAGGCTTCATCGGCCCCGGCCGTGCGCGAGAACACCACGCGACCGCCGCTGGACAACGCACCGATCAGCCCCGGGCAGGCCAGTGGAAAGTTATGCGCGATGGGCAGGGCGGCGAGGTACACCGAGTCCTGGTCGAACCCGCAGAGTTGCGCAGACGCCATGGCGTTGTAGGCGTAATCGGCATGGCTGCGCGGGATCAGTTTGGGGGTGCCGGTGGTACCGCCGGACAGCAACAGCAACGCGGTGCTGTGCGGGTCGACCTTCGCCGGTTCGCGCAGCGCGCCGTTGACGCTGGCCAGGGTCACGCCTTGAGCGGCCACGGCACCGGCGATGATCAACTGTTTCAGGGACGGGCACAGCGCCAATTGGCGTTCGGCCATGGGCCGGTAATCAAACCCCAGGAAGCGCTCGGCGACGATGTAGGCACTGGGTTCGGCCAGCTCGCACAGGGCCTGGATTTCCCGTTCGCGGTGCGCCGGCATGGCCAGGATCGGCCATGCGCCCACCCGCAGCAGGGCGAACAGGGTGCGGGCGAAATCGATGCCGTTGGGCAGTTGCACCAGTACGCGGTCGCCGCTGTGGATGCCGAGGTCGGCCAGCCCACCGGCGAGGCAACACACTTGATGTTCGAAGTCGCGGTAGCTCAGTTGTTGCTCGCCTTCGATCAGGGCGATGCGTGGTCCGAAGGCGCGTGCCCAGCCTTGCAGGTGCTCATTCAGGCTTTGGGGTTGCCACAGGCCGCCTCCGGTCAGGTGCTGGGCTTGAGTGTCGCGCCAATGAAGAGGGTGCATGGTTCGGGCTCCTTGTGAGGGTCGCTGGAAAGCTGGTTTGTTGAGAATCATTCTCCTTATTCAACGAATGGACTGCCCGAAACCGAACGTCATGGCCCTGATCCGAATTTTTTGGTTACAACCTTATGCCCAAAAGTGCGCAGCGTCGGCCCAGCAATAATTCCCATCCGGGGCCTGTGCGAACCGATCAGGGGAGCCGTCGACCGGCCGCTTGATCAATCATCCCGGGACACTCGAATCAGGCTGGGGATGGCGATGAAAACTGAGCAGGCCGACGCGCCAACGCCGAGCTGGCGTTGGCTGCTAAGGGGCCAGGGGCGACGATTGGGCCTGGCGGTGGCCATGGCGGTGCTGGCAGCGGCGGTGGAGTTGCTGCCGTTTTTCCTGCTGGCCCAAGCGGTGAACCGCGTGGTGCAGGGCGGGCCTGGCGTGGGGGCTGACCTGTTCACCCTGGCCGGCTGGATGGCGGCGGCCCTGCTGGGCAAATACCTGCTGTACACCCTGGCGTATTACCTGAGCCATGTGGCGGCGTATCGCGTGTTGCTCAACACTCGGCGTGCGTTGGTGCGGCATTTGTCGTGGGCGCCGTTGCCGTGGTTGAGCCGCTTGAGCAGCGGCGAACTCAAGCAGCGGGTGATTCAGGATGTGGAGCGCATGGAGCAATTTATCGCCCACCACAGCGTCGAGTGTGTGGCGGCGTTGTTGAGCCCGATCTGGGTATTCATCGCCCTGTGCTTGCTCGATTGGCGCCTGGCACTGTGTGCCTTATTGCCGGTGCCGTTGGCGCTGCTGGCCCAGGCCTGGATGATGCGCGGCCTGGGTGAGCGGCTGGCGCAGTACGCCGGGGCGGTGGATGACCTGGACGGCGCGACCCTGGAGTTCTTGCGCAGTGCACCGTTGATGAAAGCCTTCCGCCAGGACGCCCGTTCGTTCAAGCGCATGCGCGAGGCCTTGGCCCATTACCGGCAATTGATCGGCCGCATGATCGGCATGACGGTGCCCGGCTGGTCGGTGTTTGTGGTGTTGCTGGGGGCCAACGTCGTGGTGCTGTTCCCCGTGGGGTTGTGGTTGTACGGCGCGGGGCAGTTGACCCAGGCCGAGCTGGTGCTGGTGCTGATCCTGGGCACCGGCATGCTGCGGCCGTTGTTACGGGTGGCGCGGCTCAATTCCCAGGTGCAGGAAATCATGGGCGGCGTGCGTCGGTTCGCGCCGTTGCTGGTGTGGCCGCAGCCGTCGGGCGCGCGTGATCACGCCTTGAACCCGCCGCTGGAAGTGATGTTTGAAGGGGTGTCGTTCAGCTATGACCGACAACCCGTGCTGCAGAGCGTTGACCTGCACTTGCCTGCCGGGCAAATGACCGCGTTGGTGGGGCCTTCAGGCAGCGGCAAAAGTACCCTGGCCTGGTTGTTGGGTGGGTTGCTGGACGCTGAAAGCGGGCAGGTGCGGGTGAACGGTGAGTTGCTGTCGACACTCAGTGAAGCGGCCCGTGCGGCCACGGTGGGCGTGGTGTCCCAGGACGCGTTCATCTTCCAGGGCACGTTGCTGGATAACCTGCGCATCGGCAGTCCCGACGCGACCCTCGAACAGATCGACAGCGCCCTGCGCGTGGCCCAGGCCGAGGACTTTGTACGGGCCTTGCCAATGGGGCTGAACACGCCGATGGATGAGCGTGGCGTACGTTTGTCCGGGGGCGAACGCCAGCGTATCGGCCTGGCCCGGGCGCTGCTGGCGCAGACGCCGATCCTGGTGCTGGACGAGGCCACGGCCTTTGCCGACAGTCGTACGGAGCAGCGCTTTTACCAGGCGCTGCGCGCCACCTGGCCGGACAAGACCTTGCTGGTGATTGCCCACCGCCTGACCAGCATTTGCGACGCCGAACAGATCGTGTTGCTGGAGCGCGGGGTAATCCAGGCATCGGGCACTCACGGCCAGTTGCTCGCGCGCAGCGGCACTTATGCCACGCAATGGCAGCACCAGTTCGACAGCGAAGACTGGACCATCCGAGAAGGGAGTACGCAGCATGCACGGGTTGATTGAAGGGCTGCGCCAAGTGGTGAGCATTGCCGATACGCGCTCGCCGCGCCTGTGGTGGGGCTTGGGTTTTCGCGTGTTGGAGCGGGCGTGTGCGATTGCGCCGTTCTTTCTCGGGTTTGTGTGGCTGCTTGAACCCGTGATGCCGTCACTGGTGTGGCTGAGTGTGGGCTTGGCGGCGCTGTTGGTGGCGCAGTTGGTGTGTTCGCACTTCGGCCAGCTCAACAGTTTTCTTGGCGGTTATGAGTTGATGCACGGTTACCGGCGCCACTTGCTCGACCATGTGGCGCGTCTGCCGTTGGGCGCGCTTCGCCAAGAGAGGATCGGGCAACTGGGTGAGCGCCTGACGGAAGACGTCAAGCGTATCGAGACGATATTCACTCACGTGCTTGGGGAACTGCTGGCGTCGCTGGCGGTGCCGTTGCTGTTCGTCGGCGTGCTGGTGTGGGTGGACTGGCGCCTGGCCCTGGCGCTGCTGGTGACGTTGCCCTTGGCGTTTGTGTTGTTGAACCGCTTGAGCGGGTTTTTCCTGGCGGCGGGCCGGCGCAAGCAGCACAGCTTTATGCAGGCGGCGGGGCTGCTGGTGGAGTTTATCGGCGGGCTGCGCACCTTGCGTCTGTTCAATCGCGCCGGGGCGTGGCGCGAACGGTTGGACCAGCAGTTCGGCGAGATTGAACGTCACAGCCTGGGGGTGGAAGTGTGGGGCGGCAGCGCCATCCAGTTGTACCGGTTGTGCGTGGACTTGAGCCTGGTGCTGCTGTTGCTCGTGGCGGGCCTGCTGGCGAATGCCGAGCAACTGCCGGCGCTGACCTGGATGTTGTTCGCGCTGGTGGCGCCGCGTTTGCTCGACCCCTTGCTGGATGTGGCGGCGTACCTGAGCGAACTGCGCGGCCTGGCCCAGGCGCAAGCGCGGTTGCAGGCCTTGCTGGAGATGCCTGCGGTTGCCGAGCCCTCGCAGCCGGTGGCGCCACAGGGCCATGGCGTGCGTTTTTGCGACGTGGGCCTGCGTTATCCCGAACAGCCGGAGTGGGCGTTGCAGGGGTTGGATTTTGCCGTGGAGCCAGGGCAGATGCTGGCGATTGTCGGGCCTTCCGGTGCCGGTAAAAGCAGCGTGCTGCATTTGCTGGCGCGCTTTTATGACCCGCAGCAGGGGCGTATTGAACTGGGAGGCGTGGACGTGCGCGACATGCGCCTGGACCAGCTGTACGCCGCGTGCAGTTTCGTGTTCCAGGACGTGCAACTGTTTGATGCCAGCGTGCTCGACAACGTGCGCCTGGGCCAACCCGACGCCAGCCTGGCGCAGGTGAGGCACGCCTGTGCCCAGGCCGGTTGTGATGAGTTTATCCAGCGTTTGCCCCAGGGGTATGACACGCCCATCGGCGAGAACGGCCAGCGGTTGTCGGGGGGCGAACGTCAGCGTTTGTCGATCGCCCGGGCGTTGCTCAAGGACGCGCCGATTCTGTTGCTGGACGAAGCCACGGCGTCGGTCGACCCGCTGGCGCAGCATGAGATCCAGCGCGCGCTGTCACGCCTGGCCCAGGGCCGCACGCTGATTATGGTGGCGCACCGTTTGCGCACGGTGCGCCATGCCGATGTGATTCTGGTGCTGGACCAGGGGCGTATCGTCGAGCGCGGCCGCCACGCGCCGTTACTGGCACGTGGCGGGCTGTATGCCGAGTTGTGGCAACAGCAGGCGGGGTAAGGGTTATTCCAGCGCGCCGCGCCGGGCATCGCGCGGCAGTACGCCGTACTGTTTGCGAAACGCCACGCTGAAGTGGCTGATGTTGCTGTAGCCGAGCATCGAGGCGGTGTCGGTCACCCCATGGTGCTGCAGCAGTTGGCGCGCCTTGCCCATGCGTTCGCGCTGGAACAGCGCGTAGATGCTCACATCGAACATGGCCTTGAACCCACGCTTGAGCTTGAGCTGGTTGAGCCCGGTCTCGCGGGCCAGTTGCTCGATGGTGGGCGCGGCGCTGAGGTCCATCAGCAGGCGTTCGCGGGCGGCCAGCAGTTGCTTCTGTTCACGCCGGGAAATCTGCTCGCTCTGGTCCTTGGGGTTGAAGGCCTTGAGATGCCAGGCGAGGAATTCCAGGCTGGCCGAATGCACCAGCAGCGGCGAGGCTGAATCATCCCCCAGCAGGCGTTCCAGGCGCAGGGCGGCGTCCTTGATGCGCTGGTTGCCGTGGGTGGTGTGCAGGCAGAAGTTGCCCTCAATGCTGTCGCCCAGCCGCTGATAATCCTCGCCGGCCAGTTCGCTGAGGCGCTGGGGCGTGATGCGCAGTTCGAGGTTGCGGTGGGCGGGAGCGAACGCCAGCTCGAAGCGTTCGGCAGGGGCGAAGCTGGTCATCAGTTGGTCTTTGCCCAGGTGCAGGTCTTTGCGGCCGACGCGCACGTCGATATCGCCGTTGAGCATGCAGCTGAAGTGCAGGTGAGGGTTGTCGTCAATGGTGCTGATGCGCACCGCGTCCGTGGCGTTGAAGGTCACCAGGGAGACTTCCAGGCCGGGTTGGACCACCTGGGTTCGCACGTGACAGCCGGGCGGGCCGGCCTGGGGCGCGGTTTCGTCAAAGAAGGTGGAAGCGCGAAGCTGGTACATGGTCGTCCTCGCAGGCAACCGCCCAGGAGACCTGGGCAGGGGGCAGACGGCTCGCAAGTGTCCTTGTTCCTGCGCGGACCCCTGTTACGGAGAGGCCAGCGCATTGCCCGGAAATCCCTGCGAGCTTTCAAGATGGATCGCAGGCTATTACTAATCGTTCTCATTTGCAAGGTTGTAACGTGAGTCTCAGAACTCCATGCCCACCCGCACGCCCAGGGTACGCGGCTGGCCGGCGATGACCATGCCGTTGGCCATGGCGCGGGTGAAGTAGGTGGTGTCGCCCAGGTTCTTGCCGAACAGGCCGATGGTCCACTGCTTGAGGCGATAATCGATGTTGGCGTCCCACAGGGTGTAGGCGCCCTGGGACAGCGTGGCGTTCGGGTATAGATAGGATTGGCCCTGGCGCGTCAGGCCGGTGCCGACGGTGATGTGGTCGGTGGCCGCCCAGTCCATCGACACGCCGTAGCTGTGCTTGGGTGTGCTGGGGAATTGCTTGCCGGAATAGTCCACCGCGCCACGGGTGTAGTCGTCGAACTGCGCCTCAAGCAACGCGGCGTAGGCATTGACCTGCACCGACTCCACCGGACGCACCGTGGCGGTCAGTTCCAGGCCTTTGTTGTGGGACTTGCCGGCGTTGCTGGTGGAGGTCTGGCCGCCGCCGTCCTCGACGATCACCTGCTGGTCGCGCAGGCGGGTGTAGAACACGTCGGCGCCGACTTCCCACACCTTGCTCGGCGCGCGGTAGCGGTAGCCCAACTCGGCGTAACTGCCGTATTCCGGGTGGTAGGCATCGCCAGCCGCGCTGGCGGTGGTGGAGTAGGTATTGAAGCCGGACGCCTTGTAACCGCGTGCCAGCACCAGGTAGGTGAAGTGCTGGTCGTTGGGGCTGAACTCCAGGCTGAAACGCGGCAGGGCCACGGTTTCACTGACCTTGCGGTCGTTGAACGATTCCAGGCTGGCGAAGCTGGTGTCGGGCACGCCGTCGCCATCGCTGTCGAACATGCCGCCCTGGGTGCTGCTCCAGTCCATGGTGCGGCGGTTGTGTTCCACCCGCAGTCCCACGGCGGCGCGCCATTGCGGCTGGAAGCGCCAGCCCAGCTCGCCGAAGGTGGCCACGGTGTCGCCCTCGACCTTGGCCTTGGTGGCGCTGAGAAAATACGGGCTGAGGTCGAAGGTGTACGGCGCGTCGCGGCGCACATGGGACAGGAAGCCGCCCACCAGCCAATCGATGTTGCCGTTCTGGCCGTTGAGCCGAGCTTCGCCGGTGTATTGGCGAGTCTTCATGTCGTAGCCAGCAGTGCCGCCAAAGATCGATTTGGGCAGCCAGTAATCCCACTCGGTCTGGTTGGCACCGACGTTGACCACCAGTTGCGTGTCATCGGCAAAGCGCTTGCGGTATTCGCCGGTGAACAAGGTGTATTCGGTGTTGTTGGTGCCGGCGTCGGTGGCGTTGGACTGGTACTTTTTCGCCAAGTCGCGGGTGGCGAAATAGTCGTTGTCGCCATGGGTGTTCATGTGGTGCAAGCCGAAGCGCCACTCGCCGCCGTCGTCGTCCAGGTGCAGCAACTTGATACGGCCGAAACCGCTGTCCCAGCCGGCAGTATCGTGGCGGCCTAGGGTGGCGTTGGCGATCATGCCATCGTTCTTTTCGCCGCCGACGGTCACCCGTACGGCGGTGTTTTCAGTGAGGGGCAGGTTGCCGGTGACTTCGGCGCGCTGCTGGTTGTGGGTGCCGTATTCGAGCTTGACCTTGCCACCCGCCGTGAACTCCGGGTCTCGGGTGCGCAGGGCCACCAGGCCGCCCATGCTGTTTTGCCCGTACAGGGTGTTTTGCGGGCCGCGCAGGATTTCCACTTGGTCGATATCGTACAACTGGCCGAGCACCAGGCCGTTCATGGGCACGCCGTCGATGTACACGCTGTTGCTGATGCTATCGCCTTCATCATCGGAAAAACCCAGGCCACGAATGGTCAGCGATGGCGTGTGCTGGGTGAAGGTGCTGAAGTACAGGTTGGGTTGGCGCTGGGCGACTTCGCCAAGGGTGTCGAGGTGGCTGTCCTCGATTTTTTCGCCCTTGACCACGCTGACGCTGTTGGTGGTCTTGAACTGCGGCGTGTCCTGCTTGGTGGCCGTGATGACGGTGGCATCCAGCTCATCGACGGTCACATCGGCGGCCATCGCCGATTGTATCAGCGGCAGGGTGCAAGACAAAAATAAGGCACAGCGTACGGCTTGGGAGAGGGAAGTGCGTTCCATGGTGTCCACGCCTGAAGGAGAATGGCGCAAATGATACGGGTTCTCATTTTCCGCACTACCCGATTCGGGTCTTAAATCACCCGATTGCAGTGCAACGTAGCTAGCCTTTTGCCTCCTTTAGCGCAATGGCCGCGGGAGACGGTGCGTTCAGGGCCCCGGCACGGTCTGCCAGGTAACGCGCTGGCGGTTGGCCGACTGCTTTGCGGAACATAGTGATAAAGCCGCTGGCGTTCTCATAGCCCAGGTCCAGCGCCACCGTCTGTACGCTCTGGCCCTTGGCCAGGCGTTGCAACGAGAGGATCACGTGCAACTGCCGGCGCCAGCGGCCAAAACTCAGGCCCAGTTCCTCCAGCAACAGGCGCGTCATGCTGCGTTCGCTCATGCCGATGCGCACCGCCCACTGGCTGAGCGTGGCTTTGTCGGCGGGCTCGGCCAGCAGGCTGTCGGCCAGGCGGCGCAAGCGCGGGTCCTGGGGCATGGGCAGGTGCAGGGCCTCGATGGGCGCGGCCGCCAATTCATCCAGCAGCGTGTTGATCAAACGGCCCTGGGCACCGCCCTCGTCATACAGCAGCGGAAAACTCACGGCCTTGCTGATCAACTCATGTAACAACGCTGACACCGCCAGGGTGCAGCATTGCGGGGGCAGGGCGCAGGCGGCGTTGGGGTCGATCAGCAGGCAATAGACTTCCGCTTCGCCAGAACCGCGGGCCGCATGGGAGACGCCGCCGGGGATCCACAGCGCGCACTGCGGCGGCACGATCCAGATACCCGCTTCGATCTCGCAATGGATGACCCCGCGCAGGGTGTACAGCAACTGGCCCTTGCGGTGGGCGTGCTGCGCATGCTCCCAGGTGTCCGACGTGCTGGTGGCGCCCACGGCCACCACGGCGCGGGGGAATTGATCTGCATCCTTGACCATCGAGCGGTCATGCATTTCAAGGCGGTGGTGTTTCATGGCGGGGTTCACAGGTTGGCTGAATTGCGAAACAGTCTGGCTATTCTGTGCAATGCCGTCCAGCGGGCCGATCGATACAGTGAGATCCATTCTCAACAAGGAGCTCTGCCATGCGACTCGACAGCACAACATTCCCGGTGGTGAAAATCGTTTTCGACGCTCCCAACGAAGGCGGCCCGGCTGACGCTTTCCTGGTCTTCGAAGGCCTCCTGGCCCGGCGGCAAGCCTTTGTGCTGCTGCATGAAAAAGCCGTGGATGAAAGCAATCACGAACACTCCCACGAAGAGCGCAAGCACGCGTCGATCTGGATGAAGAAAAACAAGCAGGCGCTGCGGGCCTACGTCAGAGGCATGATCCAGGTTGAACCCAGCGCGGCCAAGCGCCTGGCCCTCAAGCCGTTTGCCGTGACCTTCGGCAAGGCCTGGGGCTATCCGCTGCTGGTGGTCGAGTCCCAGGACCGCGCCTGGGCGCTGGCGCGGGATGTGCTGGATGAGCAGGTGTCGGATGTGGCGCATTTCTAACGGCTATCTCCGCCCTGTAGGAGCCGGCTTGCCGGCGATAGGGTCTCGGGTTTTGCATCGCACTCAGGGACGCCATCGCCGGCAAGCCGGCTCCTACCGTTTTACCGAGGTGTTGTTCAGTCCACGCAAATCCCCCGCTTCAGGTATCCTCCGCGCCCCGCATATCACCGATTCAAAGACAGATGACAGGACAAGACATGCAGGCGATGCTTTCGTCGATCCTCGACGAAGTGCGCCCCCTGATCGGCCTCGGTAAAGTCGCCGACTACATCCCCGCACTCGCCGACGTGCCCGCCAACCAGCTCGGTATCGCCGTGTACGGCAATGACGGCTCGGCCTATTGCGCCGGCGATGCCGACACCTTGTTCTCGGTGCAGAGCATTTCCAAGGTATTCAGCCTGGTGCAGGCCATCGACCACGGCGGCGAAACCATCTGGGAACGCCTGGGCCATGAGCCTTCCGGGCAGCCGTTCAACTCCCTGGTGCAGCTGGAGTTCGAACGCGGCCGGCCGCGCAACCCCTTCATCAACGCCGGTGCGTTGGTGATCTGCGACATCAACCAATCACGCTTTGCCGTGCCGATCTTGTCGATGCGCGATTTCGTGCGACGCCTTTCAGGCAACCCGCAGATCCTGGTCAACAGCGTGGTCGCCGACTCTGAAGCCCAACACGGCGCACGCAACGCCGCCATGGCCTACCTGATGAAATCCTTCGGCAACTTCCACAACGACGTGGACGCCGTGCTGCACAGTTACTTCAACTACTGCGCCCTGCAGATGAGCTGCCTGGACCTGGCCCGCGCCTTCAGCTTCCTGGCCAACGAAGGCGTGAGCGCCCACAGCGGTGAACAGATCCTCACCGCGCGCCAGACCAAGCAAGTCAACTCGATCATGGCCACCAGCGGGCTGTACGACGAAGCGGGCAACTTTGCCTATCGCGTGGGGTTGCCGGGCAAGAGTGGGGTAGGCGGCGGGATCGTCGCGGTGGTACCGGGGCAGTTTACGGTGTGCGTGTGGTCGCCGGAGCTGAACACGGCGGGGAACTCGCTGGCGGGGATGAAGGCGTTGGAGTTGTTGAGTGAGCGGATTGGGTGGTCGGTGTTTTGAGATGAGGCTGTTCCCATGCAGAGCGTGGGAACGCGCTATTTTGCGCATGACATCAAACTGCCACTTTGCACCGCTACGCTGATGGCTACCCCCAAGGATATGCACCATGAAACGGACTTTCACTGCCTTCGCCTTTCTATTGCTGCTGGCGCTCGCCAGCATCGCATCTGCCGATATACCGGCGTCACCCGCTGCCCGTGCTTTCGTCGCCAAACAGCACATGGGCAAGAACCTGCAGCAGTTTGCACAATTAGCAGCGAAGACGACGGTGACCTACGCGATGGTTGCCGAAAAGATCGGGCCGGCCGAGGCCAACAAGGCGCTCGATCAGCAAATCACGCAATTGCTGCCCAAGTACCAGCCACAGTGGGATTTGAACCTGGCTGAGGCTTACCAGCAATCGTTTACCGATGAGGAGATGGCGTCCCTCGCCGCCGAGGGGCAGGCCTCGAAATACGCCAGCAAAGTGACTGCCAAGCAGCAAGAGGTAAGTGATCGCATGAAGGCTAAATCAACGCCTATTCTTAAGGCGTTGATCACAGATGCATTAGCGGCGTTGATGCCCCTGGGCGTTTAATAACTAGGCGGTGCTGCCCGGTCAGACTCGGGTTTTGCGCGGCTTAACAAACAAATCCAGCATCAGCCACAACGCCCCGGCGGTGATGGCGATATCGGCAAGATTGAACACGCCGGTATGCGTCGGGCCAACCTTCAACACCATGTAGTCGACCACATGACCGTCGCGGAACACGCGGTCGATCAGGTTGGCGATACCGCCCAGGGCGATGGCGTACAGCGGCAGGACTTTACGCAGCGGTTGGCTCCAGTTAGACAGCGACCACCACAGCGCCCAGGCCTCCACCACGGCAACCCCGACGATAAAAATCAGTTGCTTGACCTGCGGTGGCAACGCCGCAGTCCGCTCACAACAAAAGGGGGTCTCATCCTTGAGATCTGAAGGCCGCGAGCCTACGCCAGGTTTGTGACGAAATGATGAGCGCAGGATCAGCTCACATTGAGCCGATCCAGCAGGCTGTACCACGCCACTCCAGCGCCGATGTAGAACCGCTGCAACCCATGCATTGGCAGGCGCTGCAACGGTGTCACCGGGTAAGCAAACTCCGCCTGGCTGTCACACAAACGCCCGGCCAATTGCTGACCCAAACTGGTACACAACGCGATGCCTCGGCCATTGCAGCCCAACGCCAACGTGAGCCCCGGTGTCGGTTCGTGAACGTGGGGCATGAAGTCCCGCGTGATCGCGATCCGCCCCGCCCAGCGGTACTCGAATTCCAGTGGGCCCAGTTGCGGAAACAGCAGCGCCAGTGAGCGCTCAAGGTGAGCGAAATCCGTGGGGTCAGTGGGGTCGTTGAACAACCCGCGTCCGCCCATCAGCAAGCGCCCATGGCTGTCTTTGCGGAAGTACAGCAAGAGCCGCTGCGCAGTGGACACCGTTTCCTGCCCCGGCAAAATGCTCTCGGCCGCGCGCCCACTCAACGGCTTGGTGGCGACGATAAAACTGTTGGCCGCCAGGATGCTCTGGGCCATGCCCGGCCACAGGTTACCGCTGTAGCCATTGGTGGCCAGCACCACACGATCCGCCGTGACCTGGGCACCGCCAGCCGTCTGCAACTGCCAGCCGGAACCCTGGCGTTGCAAACCCGTTACCGCACTTTGCCCATGAATCCGTACACCCGCTGCCAACGCCGCGCCCACCAAACCACGCGCATAGGCCAAGGGTTGGATCGCCCCGGCACGACCATCCAGCCAGCCACCGGCAAAGGCCTCGCTGCCCATGCGCGAAGCTACCGCTGTCGCATCCAACGCCTGCACTGGCACGGCGCGTCGCGCCCATTGCTCGGCCCGTGCGTGCAACCCGGCCACGCCTTTTTCGGTGTATGACACCTGCATCCAGCCCTTGCGCACCGGGGCGCAATCGATGCGGTGTTTTTCGATCAACCTGAACACCAGGTCGGCCGAATTCGACACGGTGGAAATCAACGGCTCGGCACGCTCTGGCCCGTACATCTGCACCAGCTGTTCCGGGTCGTATTTAAGCGTCGGGTTGACCTGCCCACCATTGCGCCCGGAAGCGCCCCAGCCCGGCTCGTTGGCTTCCAGCACGCACACACTCACGCCACGTTCGGCCAAGTGCAGGGCGGTGGACAGGCCGGTATAGCCGGCGCCGACAATTGCCACATCCACCTTCACCGACTCATCCAACGCCGGGGTTGGCACGGCCGCCGGTGCGGTCGCTGACCACAATGACTTCATGACAGGCTCCGCGTATCGCCGGTGGGGTGCAGCACGCGGCGCAGGAAGTCCTGGGTGCGCGGTTGCTGCGGGTTGCCCAACACTTGCTCGGCTGGCCCGCTTTCAACGATGTAGCCGCCGTGCAGGAAGCACACGCGGTCGGCCACTTCCCGGGCGAAGCCCATTTCGTGGGTGACCACGATCATGGTCATGCCTTCGTCGGCGAGGGTGCGCATCACCGCCAGCACGTCGCCCACCAGCTCAGGGTCGAGGGCTGAGGTGGGTTCATCGAACAGCATGGCTTCGGGTTTCATCGCCAGTGCGCGGGCGATGGCCACGCGTTGTTGCTGGCCGCCGGAGAGTTGTTCCGGGTAGGCATCTGCCTTGGCGCTCAGGCCGACTTTTTCCAGCAACACCAGGGCTTCTTCGCGGGCCTGCTGTACGGGTTCACCCTTGACGTACACCGGGCCTTCCATGACGTTCTCCAGCACGGTGCGGTGGGGGAACAGGTTGAAGCGCTGGAACACCATGCCCATGCGGCTGCGCAGGGCGTGCACGGTCTTGCTGCCGCGCTGCACGGTTTCGCCGAACACGTTGATGTGCCCGCCGTCGTAGGCTTCCAGCGCATTGATGCAGCGCAACAGGGTGGACTTGCCCGAGCCCGACGGCCCGATCAGGCACACCACTTCGCCCTTGGCCACGTCCAGGTCGACGCCGTGCAGCACGCGGTGGCTGCCGTAGTGTTTTTGCAGTTGGCGAATCTCGATCATGCTTTTTTCCTCCGGCCCAGGTGCTGTTCCATGCGGCGCAGGCCATACACCAGCGGCAGGCTCATCAGCAGGTAGAGCAGGGCGACCAGGGTGTAGACGGTCATGTTCTGGAAGGTCGACGAGGCGATCAATTGACCCTGGCGCGTCATCTCCGCCACGGTGATGGTGGACACCAGGGACGAGTCCTTGAGCATCATCACCAGCGTGTTGCCATAGGGCGGCAGCGCGATGCGAAACGCTTGGGGCAGGATCACCCGGCGCATCATCAGCACCGAGCGCATCCCCAAGGCTTCGGCGGCTTCACGCTGGCCCTGTTCCACGGCGATGATGCCGGTGCGGAAGTTCTCGGCCTGGTACGCCGAGTAGGCGATGCCCATGCCGATCACACCGGCATAGAACGCGGTGAGGTGCACGCCCATGTCCGGCAGCACGAAGTAGATGTAGAACAGCTGCACGATGATCGGCAGGCCACGGATCACGTTGATGATGGTGCTCGCGGTCCACGACAGCGCACGGATCGGCGACAGCTTGAGCAGCGCCAGCACCAGGCCGATGGCACTGCTGAGCAGGAACGACAGCACGGTGATCTGGATCGTCACCCAGGCGCCTTGCAGCAGGATCGGCAGGAAATCCTGGGCGTTTTGCAGGAACTCGGTCGGGTTCATGGGCGCACCTGGGTATCAAGCCCCCACTTCTTGAGGATGCTGTCCAGGGTGCCGTCGGCCTTGATGCTGGCGATGGCGCTGTTCAGGCGTCCCAGGGTCTGGGTGTCGCCCTTGCGCACCACCAGGCACACTTCGCCGACGTTGGTGGGTTTGTAGTCGGCGGCCAGTTTCACGCCTTTGAACAGCTTCTGGCGGATCTGGTAGGCCACCACCGGCTGGTCGCCCACGGCGGCCTTGATGCGGCCCAGGGACAGGTCGCGGACCATCTCGCCGATGGAGTCGTAGGTGCGGATTTCCTTGAAGATGCCGAGCTTGTTCAGTTGGTCATAAAAGATGGTGCCGGCCTGCACGCCGACCACCTGGTCTTTGAGGGGGGTCAGGTCGGGGTAGCTGGCGTTGTCATCGGCGTTGATGATCAGGCCTTCACCGTAGGCGTACACCGGGGCGCTGAAGTCGACGACCTTGGTGCGTTCCTCGGTCTTGAGCATGCCGGCAGAGATGAAGTCCAGCTTGCCGGAGGTGAGGGAGGGAATCAGCGCGGCGAAGTTGGTCTGTTCGATCTGGCTGGTGAAGCCGCCAGCCTTGCCCACGGCCTCGGCCACGTCGACCATCACCCCCTGAATGCTGTTGCTCTTGATGTCGAGGAAGGTGAACGGCGAACCACTGGCCGTTGCACCGACTTTGTACGAGGACGCACTTTCTGCGTGCACGGCGCTGGCGCAGAGCGTGGCGCACAGGGCGAAGGCAAGGCGGCGAAACAAGGGCGAAAGACTGTTCATCGGGTTACTCCAGAAGGAAAACGGAAAGTCAGTACCGCAAGCGGCTGCCGATGAAAACGCAAGCTCTATGCCATTTCGATTGATAAAAATCGTATTTCGCTATAGAAAATCGACAAAATGAACCATTCGTATCGATATGCGATATTTAGTGGTCTATTTTTGTGTTTTACGGTAGAAATATCGCCACGCCTGAGCCACCTACGCCGCGAGTCCGCCATGTCTGAAGAACGCAACAGTTTGCACAACCAATCCCTGGAAAAAGGCCTGTCGGTGCTCAAGGCATTCAGCGCCCAGCGCCGCAGCATGAGCCTTGCAGAGGTGGCCGAGGCGGCCGGCATGACCAAAAGTTCGGCCCAGCGCATGGTGTTTACCCTCGAAAGCCTGGGTTACCTTCGGAAACACTCGCGCACACGCCATTACCAACTCACACCTCGGGTGCTGGAGCTGGGCTTCAGCTACCTGGATGCGCATTCGTTGATCGAAGTGGCCAACCCGTTTCTGTCGGAACTGACCCGGCTGACCGGCGAAACCTCGTGCCTGACCGAGCCTGCGGGCTACGACATGACCTACATCGCACGATTCGTCAGCTCGGGGTTTGTGCCGGTGCACATGCCGATCGGCTCGCGGGTGCCGATGTACTGCACGGCGTCGGGGCGCGCCTATTTGAGCGCGCTGCCGCAGGAAGAAGCGCTGGTGTTGATCGAGAACAGCCAGCGTATTGCCCACACCAGCCAGACGCTGACGGACGTCGAGCAGATTCTGCAATCGTTGCAACAGGTGCGCGAGCAGGGCTACGCAGTGAATGGCCAGGAACTGTTCCTGGGTGACATGACCATCGGCGCGCCCGTGCTCGGCGCCAATGGCCGCCCGGTGGCGGCGGTGCACGTGGTGGCACCCACCAGCCGCTGGACTCGGGCGGATGCAGAGCAGCAGCTGGCGCCGGCGTTGTTGCAGTGTTCGCGAGCGCTGAGCAACTCAGCCCGTAACCTGGAATAACTCCACCCTCACATCCGCTGCCAATCCACTGTAGGAGCCGGCTTGCCGGCGATGGCGGTGTGTCAGTCAGCACATAGGGCACTGGAAGACCGCTATCGCAGGCAAGCCAGCTCCCACAGTTGATCTCATTGGGCTTGAGGGTATCAACTGACACACCACCATCGCCGGCAAGCCGGCTCCTACAGCAGCCCAAACAAAAAATGCGCCCCGTGGGGCGCATTTTTTTGGTCAGCTATCGCCTATCAGGCAATCGCATCCCACGCACGATCACCGTGCTCGTCCTTGATGCGGGTCGGCAACCCCATCACGTCCAGCGCCTTCAGGAACGGCTCGGCCGGCAGTTCCTCGACGTTGGCCATGTGTTTCACATCCCACTCGCCACGGGCAACCAGCAGCGCAGCGGCCACCGGTGGCACGCCTGCGGTGTAGGAGATGCCCTGGCTGTCAGTTTCAGCGAAAGCTTCTTCGTGACATGCCACGTTGTAGATGAACATCTCATGCGGCTGGCCGTCCTTGGTGCCCTTGACCAGGTCGCCGATGCAGGTCTTGCCGGTGTAGCCAGGGGCGAGCGAAGACGGGTCGGGCAGCACGGCCTTGACCAGTTTCAGCGGCACCACTTCCAGGCCTTCG
This sequence comes from Pseudomonas sp. GW821-FHT09A09, assembly GCF_059418405.1. Lineage (NCBI taxonomy): Bacteria > Pseudomonadati > Pseudomonadota > Gammaproteobacteria > Pseudomonadales > Pseudomonadaceae > Pseudomonas > Pseudomonas sp. GW821-FHT09A09. The sequence goes on along the minus strand of NZ_JBWKPU010000005.1, from coordinate 27,826 downwards.
GCGGTAGTGACCGGCTTTTCGGAGAGCAGGCCGAGGTTCTTCAGCACGGTGAACACGTTGATGTAGTGTTCGCCGAAGCTCATCCAGAAACGCACGTTGGGCACGTCGAGGTTTTTCGACAGCGAGTGCACTTCATCGTGGCCGGTGAGGTAGAGGTTCTGCGAACCGACAACCGGCAGGTCATCAGTGCGTTTGACTTCGAACATGGTGTTGCTGGTCCACTGGCTGTTCTGCCAGCTCCACACCTGTCCGGTGAACTCGCGGAAGTTGATTTCCGGGTCGAAGTTGGTGGCGAAGTATTTGCCATGGGAGCCGGCATTGACGTCGAGGATGTCGATCGAATCAATGCGGTCGAAATGCTGTTGCTGCGCCAGCGCGGCATACGCGTTGACGACACCCGGGTCGAAGCCCACGCCAAGGATGGCCGTGATGTTCTTCTGTTTGCACTCTTCCAGGTGGTTCCATTCGTAGTTGCCGTACCACGGCGGGGTCTCGCAGACCTTGCCCGGCTCTTCGTGGATGGCGGTGTCGAGGTACGCAACGCCCGTGTCGATGCAGGCACGCAGTACCGACATGTTGAGGAACGCGGAACCCACGTTGATGATGATCTGCGAGTCGGTCTCGCGGATCAGGGCCTTGGTCGCTTCCACGTCCAGGGCGTTCAGCGCGAAGGCTTGGATGTCGGCGGGAACCTTGAGGCTACCCTTGGCCTTGACGCTGTCGATGATGGCCTGGCATTTGGAGATGTTGCGCGACGCGATAGCAATACGACCGAGTTCGTCGTTGTGCTGCGCGCACTTGTGGGCCACCACCTTGGCGACACCTCCTGCACCAATGATAAGAACGTTCTTTTTCAATTGCTTTATCTCTCCTTTATCCGCCAGCTTACGAAAGGCTGAACAGGTAGTCGTCGTAACCAAATTCACGAACCACCTCGACAGTACCGTCGAGTTGTTTCACTACGATGGACGGCATTTTCAGGCCGTTGAACCAGTTTTTCTTGACCATGGTGTAGCCTGCGGTGTCGATGAACGACAGCCGATCGCCGATGGCCAGCGGACGATCAAATTGATACTCGCCGAAGATGTCCCCGGCCAGGCAGGATTTGCCGCACACCATATAGGTATGTTCGCCTTCGCTTGGCGCCAGCTTGGCGTTGAGGCGATAGATCAGCAGGTCCAGCAGGTGGGCTTCGATGGAGCTGTCTACCACGGCCAGGTTCTTGCCGTTGTAGAGGGTGTCGAGCACGGTGACTTCCAGGGAAGCGCTGTTGGTGATCGCCGCTTCGCCGGGTTCCAGGTAGACCTGCACGCCGTACTTTTCGGAGAACGCCTTGAGGCGGGCGCAGAACGCGTCCACGGCATAGTCTTCACCGGTGAAGTGGATGCCGCCGCCGAGGCTGACCCACTCGACCTTGTGCAGCAGCGCGCCAAAGCGTTCTTCGATCACACCGAGCATCTTGTCGAACAGGCTGAAGTCGCCGTTCTCGCAGTTGTTGTGGAACATGAAACCGGAGATCTGGTCGATCACGCCTTCGATCTTTTCCGGGTCCCATTCGCCCAGGCGGCTGAACGGGCGCGCCGGGTCGGCCAGCAGGTAGTCGGAGCTGCTCACCTGCGGGTTCACACGCAGGCCTCGGGTCTTGCCTTCGCTACGTTCGGCAAAGCGCTGCAGCTGGCTGATGGAGTTGAAGATGATCTTGTCGCAGTTATCCAGCATCTCTTCGATTTCATCGTCGGCCCAGGCCACGCTGTAGGCGTGCGCCTCGCCTTCGAACTTCTGGCGACCGAGCTTGAGCTCGTACAGCGACGACGACGTGGTGCCGTCCATGTACTGCTGCATCAGGTCGAACACCGACCAGGTGGCAAAGCACTTGAGCGCCAGCAACGCCTTGGCGCCGGACTGCTCGCGCACGTAAGCGATCTTCTGCATGTTGACCAGAAGCTTCTGTTTATCGATGAGGTAGTACGGCGTTTTGATCATTTTTGAGAGCCTGCGGCGGTGCCTGCCAAAAAAGGACACGCATTGTGCCCGCACTTGGATCGAATCGAAAGGTTAGCCGGCGGATTTTGCCCGCATCACTTTTGAAACCGCCTACAAGTCTGGCGAATTCTCGTGACTGTTTGACGCGTGGTCGTCGACAAGTGCTGTGGTAAAGCCCCAACGCTGGAACTCCGCGGTGAATTCATCCAACTGCAGAAAACCCAGGCAAGGGAACGCGCCGGTTTGTGGGAGCTGGTTTTTTGCAAGTTTCAGCGCGAGCAGCAAGGCAGCCATGCAGGGGATCTCCGGGCCGTCGCCACCCGGTGCGGTGAGGTGCCAGGTGAGCGAGCCAGGTTGGCCATCGCTGCGCAAGCCTTGCACCTTGACTTGCATCGCGCCGGTCTCGCTGCCGAAGCGGTCGAGCACACGGCTGGAGAAAGCGTCCAGCCTGGCGGCATAGCGGCTGATTGGCAGGGGCAGACCGAGTCGGCGCAAGGCGGCGGCGAGCCACAGGGCCACATGTTGGATGGGTAGTTCAAGGGCGGCATGAAAGGCCACATCGCGCACGCCCGGGTAGCGCTGTGGAAAGAGCGCCAGGTCTGGCACATCGCAGGCGGCGCCCCAGCGCTGGCCGATCTTCGCAAAGCTGAAGCGGCGCAAGTCCTGCCAGCCGAACTGACGGGTCCAGGCACCGTCGTTCCAGCGCTCGAATTCCAGGCCCGCATAACCGAACACGGCCTGGATGGTTGCGACGCCACGGCTGGCTTGCTGGCCGGGGGCGATGACGGTCTGGAGGCTGTCAATGCGGCTGAAAGAGTGGGCCAGGTGATCGACCACGGCAGAGGACAAGCCGGGTACGCTGCTGGCGCCGGAAATCGCCAGCACACCCGCCGCTTTTGCCTGCTCATCCACGTTCGCGGCGAACTGCGCGACAAAGTCGCGGCCGTCTGCCAGGTCCAGGTAATGCGCCCCGGCTGCACATGCCGCCTTCGCTACTCGGTAATCCTGACCTTGAAAGGGCCCCGCGCAATGAATGACCAGGCCGGGTTTGGCTTCAATCAGGCGCTGCTCAAAATCGGCGGCGCTGATATCCAGGGGCAGCGTGGCCACGCTCTGCCCGTCATCCAAGGCATGCAGGCCTCCACGCGAACTGCGACTGGCGGCGACCACCTCGATACCCGATTCAGACGCCAGGCGTCGACAGATCCGCAGCCCGAAATTGCCCAGGCCTCCAATGACAATGACGCGCATGGTTCTTCCTTGAGGGGGAGGTGAGGGCGGCAGTATAAAGGGTGACCCACCGCCTTCGTAGCCTCGCTAAAGCTCGACAACTCCCACAGGGGATCTGTGTCGCAACGAAGATCCACTGTGGGAGCTGGCTTGCCTGCGAAAGCGGCGGCACAGGCAATAGAGATGTCGCCTGACCCACCGCCTTCGCAGCCTCGCTATAGCTCGACAACTCCCACAGGGGTTTGTGCAGCGGCGAAGATCCACTGTGGGAGCTGGCTTGCCTGCGAAAGCGGCGGCACAGGCAACAGCGATGTCGCCTGACCCACCGCC